>JANXBA010000039.1 GCA_025062075.1 Aquificaceae bacterium | reverse complement strand
GGTAGCTTTTACGACCGTAAGGCTTACAGCACCTGTTATATGTGTGCCTGTAGATGTGGTATAGAAGTATATGTTAGGAACAACAAGGTTACTTACATAAAGGGAAACGACGACCATCCTACCAACAAGGGCGTCTTGTGTGCCAAGGGTTCTTCTGGAATAATGAAAGAGTATAGCCCTGCAAGGCTCAGAAAGCCCCTTCTGAGAGTTGGACCAAGAGGCTCTGGACAGTTTAAGGAAATAGAGTGGGAAGAGGCTTTTCAGATTGCAACTCAGTGGCTGGAGGAAGCCAGAAAAAAAGGACCTCATAAGATAGCCTTTTTCACCGGTAGAGACCAGATGCAGCAGATAAACAGCTGGTTTGCCTCTCAGCTCGGCACCGTAAACTGGGCGGCGCACGGAGGATTTTGCTCTGTGAACATAGCCGCAGCGGGTTTGTATTCTATAGGAGGTTCTTTCTGGGAGTTTGGTGAAGCGGATTTTGAAAACACCAAGTACTTTATGCTCATAGGCGTGGCGGAAGACCACTCTTCCAATCCCTTCAAGCTGGGCATTCAGGAAATGAAGAGAAAGGGCGGTAAGTTTGTCGTTGTAAATCCCGTTCGCTGGGGCTACGGTGCGGTAGCGGACGAGTGGGTTCCAATAAAGCCTGGCACAGATGGAGCTTTCTTTATGGGTATTATGCACGTGCTCTTCAAGTACAACTTGGTAAACTGGGACTTTCTTAAAGAGTACACCAACGCACCTTGGCTGGTAATTCAAGCACCGGGTACTTCAAAAGACGGTCTGTTTTACAGAAACGAAGAAGGGAAACCTATGGTCTATGACAAAAGGTCCCAGTCCTTTAAGCCTGCGGACAGGATAGTCCCAGAAGACTTAGACCCAGCCTTCATAGGTGAGTTTACCACGCCGGAAGGATACAAAGTAAGACCTGCCTTTGACATATTCGCAGAAAGGCTGGTAAAGGACTACAGCCCAGAGAAAGTAGAAAAGATAACGGGCATACCCGCAGAGGACATAGAGAGGATAGCAAAGGAAATGGGCACTATAGCTCTGTATCACCCCATAGAGCTCCCCATAGAGTGGACGGATGTGTGGGGCAGAAAGCACAAAAAGGTCATAGGAAGGCCCGTGTCCTTCCACATGATGCGCGGAGTGGCTTCTCACACCAACGGCTTTCAGAGTGCAAGGACAGTCTTCTTGCTTATGATGATGCTGGGAGTTGTGGATGTGCCCGGTGGTTTTCTGAATAAACCTCCATATCCCAAGCACATAGAAGACCTGCCTAAGCCTTACAAGATAACGAGACCCGACGAGATAAAGTACGGAGAGGTATATCCAGGACCTCATCTCGGATATCCCCAGAACCCCGACGACCTTCTTGTGGACGAGAAAGGTAACCCAGTGAGAATAGACCACGCCTATAGCTGGTGGTTCCCCCTTACCGCCCATGGTCTTATACACAACGTCATACCCGCTGCCTACGAACAGAACCCCTACGGTATTGAAGTGCTTATGATTTACATGGCTAACATGGCTTGGAATTCCTCTCAGAATATCCCGTACATAATACAGGCCCTTACCGCCACAGACCCAGCAGGTAACTACATAATACCTAAGGTAATAACCATAGATGCCTTTTACAGCGAGCAGGTTGCTTACTCGGACCTTGTTCTCCCCGATGCTACATATCTTGAACAATGGTTTGCCCTTTCTCTGCTTGATAGACCACCCTCTGCGGTAGATGGCCCCGTAGATGCCCTAAGGCACCCCATCATAGACCCAGTTGCCAACGGCTACGATGTGAAAGGTTGGGGTGATGTAATGGTAGAGCTTGGATGGAGGCTAAAGCTCCCAGCTTTCCTAAACCCAGATGGCTCAAGAAAGTACAAGGACTTTAAAGACTTTCTCATAAACTGGCAGATAAGACCTGGTGTTGGAGCTCTTGCTGGATGGAGGGGCAAAAACGGGGACAAGCACTTTATAGGAGAGCCCAATCCTAACCAACTGGAGATGTACATAAAGAACAAGGGCTTCTTCTACTACAAGCTTCCGGACAACATGAGGTTCTACAGGCATGCAAACAAGGACTACCAAGAATGGGCTGTAAGCGTGGGCTTTCTCAAAAAAGTGGCTCCCATAGTCTTTAACTTCTACCTTGAGACCTTGCAAACTTTTAGGCTCGCAGGTCAAGGACTTTGGGAGGGCAAAAACCAACCACCCAACGACCCAATTCTTAGAGAAAGGCTAGTAAAGTACTTTGACCCGTTACCTTTCTGGTATCCACCCTTTGAGGAAGATGTTTCAGGTAAGGAGTACCCACTCTATGCTTTTACCCAGAGACCTCAGTGGATGTATCACTCTTGGGACTCTCAAAACGCATGGCTTAGGCAGATATCTACCAGAAATTATCTGTACATGAACCCCAAAACTGCTCAGAAACTTGGCATAAAACATTTAGACTGGGTATGGGTAGAGTCAAGGATAGGAAAAGTTAAGTGTCAGGTATTTCTTACAGAAACCACAGAACCTAACTCCGTATGGACTTGGAACGCCATAGGAAAGATGAAGGGTGCTTGGGGGCTAAAGCCAGAAGCGGAAGAGGGACGCCAGGGCTTTCTCCTAAACCACGTTATCCCTCACAGCATACGCATAGGAGGAAAGGAAGTATACTACGGAGACCCAATCACTGGCCACTTGGCGTGGTTTGACACAAAAGTGAAAGTCTACAAGGCGGAAGACCAGACGCCGGAGACCTACCCTCAGTTTGAAGTTCAGCCCCTTGATTACATAAAAGAAAGATGGACGCCCGTGCTAAGGTATAAGCCATGAAGTTGATAGAGAAAAGGTATACGGTGGAAGATTACGAAAAGCTACCTGAAGGTAGCCCCTATCAGCTTATTGAGGGAGAGCTCATTATGAGTCCAAGTCCCAGTTTTGAGCATTTCAAAAGCCAAAGAAACATACTTAGAAAACTCTTTGAGACCATTCTTGATACTGGCAGGGGTGAGGTCATATTTGCACCCTTTGACCTGTATCTGGACGAGCAAAACGCCTACCAACCAGACCTTATGGTCCTCTTAAAAGGCTCAACCGCAAAGATAATGTCAAAGGGTGTTTATGGCGCGCCAGATGTGGTGGTGGAAATTATTTCACCTTCTACTGCTTACTACGACCTTACGGAGAAAAAGGATGTCTACGAAAGGGCTGGAGTGAAAGAGTTTTGGATAGTAGACCCCCTAAGAAGAAGTTTTGAAGTCTACCAAAACACAGAAGAAGGGTTCAAGCTTATAAGCAAGGCAAAAGAAAAAGGTAAAGTCACGTCTGAACTCTTAGGACTTGAGATAGAGCTTTCAGAAGTCTTTGAGGGTGTAGAGCTATGACTTGGCTATTTTCTGTCCTTGAAGGCACTTTAAAAGCATGGTTTTGCGAACCAAAGTATAAACCAACCTATCAGGAGGTATAAACATGCCACAGCTTGCCCTTGTTATAGACCTTAACACCTGCGTAGGATGTCATGCCTGCGCCACCAACTGCAAAGAGTGGAACACGCAGGCAGCCTTTGGCCCCCTCTCCGACTTTGACCCCTACGGCAGAGCTCCGCAGGGCGTGTGGTACAACAGGATAATGACCTACGAGATAGGGGAGTTTCCAAACACACAGGTGTTTCACCTTCCCAAGTCCTGCCTGCACTGTCAGGATGCGCCCTGCGTGCCAGTATGTCCTACGGGAGCCAGCTACAAGAGGGAGCAGGACGGCATAGTCCTAGTTAACTACGACGACTGCATAGGCTGTAAGCTGTGCTCTTGGGCTTGTCCTTACGGCTGTAGGGAGTTTGACGAGGCGGACAAGGTCATGAAAAAGTGCACCCTCTGCATAGACAGGATTTACGACGAGTCCCTTCCACCAGAGCACAGGAAGCCTGCTTGCGTTCTCACATGCCCGGCAAAGGCAAGGTTCTTCGGGGACATAGAAGACCCCAACAGCGAAGTCTACAGGGTCATAAAGGAGCGCAACGGTTTTGTGCTTTTCTCTGACGCAGGGACCAACCCGGGCAACCATTACCTGCCCAGAACGGAGACGAAGGTGCACGTGGACGAGCACGTGCTCAAGCACGATAACCCCCTCTTCCTTGAAGTCTTAAGAAGACACCATGTAGGAGGTTAAGAGATGCATCCACCCGCCTCTCTCATATGGTTTTTTATCACTGCGGGCATCTCCATAGGGCTTTTTAACTTCGTATACTTTATGGAGTTTCTCACCCTCTTTGGGAAAAACACCGCCATGCCCAGAGAGGCAGTCCTTCTGTCCGTAGCCCTCTCTGTGGTTTTGATTGGTCTTGGTGCCATAGGTGCCAGCTTCCACTTGGGGCATAAGCTCAGGGCTTGGAAGGCCATTAGGCGCTTTCACACCTCCTGGCTCTCTAGAGAGGCGGTCTTCAGCGGTGCTTACGGGTTTACTCTCTTTCTGTACGGGCTCTCTTACTACTTTAACCTGTCTCTTCCCATTCAGCACGCGCTAGGCGTAGTCACCTTCCTGCTGGGCTGGCTCTCTGCCTTTTCCACCGCCATGATATATGCCAGCAACAAGTTCGTGCTGGAGTGGAACACCTCTCTCACGGTGCTCTACTACCTTGACATGTACCTTATGCTGGGCTCTTCCGCCTTCCTTGCCCTCACATTCCACTACAGGCCTGAGTTTATACCCGCTTACCTGTTTTTGACTTCTCTTTTTATCAGTCTTGGCCTTGCCTTCAGGATTGCTTACAACGTAAGGCAGTTTCTGATTCCAAGGCCTACTCTTAACGAGGCCCTAAACCTTGCTCACAACAGACCCATAAGGGTGCTGGACACAGGAAGCACTACAGACAACTACTGTACCACCGAGTTCTACTACAAAAAGGGTAAGGACCTGCTGGGCTCGGTGCTACCCGTGGCCTACATCCTCACCTTCGTAGTGCCCCTCTTTTTAGTGCTCTACTCCTGGATAACGGGTAACTACGACTACCTCTTTTACGCAACGGCCTTTGCAAGCCTAGTGATGGGAAGCTTTTTGGAAAGGTGGTGCTTTTTCGTGGAGGGCAACCACGTGCAGAACCTCTTTTACGGGCTCTACCCCGAAGAGGGCTACCGACTAAGAAAAGGTTACATGGAGAGAAAAAAGACCGTCATAAGGCTGTAGGGGGCTGGAGCCCGCCCCCTTTCAGAAGGGCACTATCTCCACCTCCTGTCCCGCCCGAAGCTCTTTTACGCCTTCGTAAACCACCAAGTAGCAGTTGGCACCTACGTAAGAAGTGAGCATGTGGGACTGGGTCTTAGGAGAGTAGTCGCAGACCAGCCTTCCACCCTCTTCTCTGTAGCTTGCCCTGACGAACTCTCGGCGCTCCGCATCCTTTCTTTGAAAGTCCCTCAGCAGTGTCGCCTTGTAAAGAGGCGGTCTGCAGTTTTCTATTCCCTGCATCTTCAGAAGGGCGGGCTTTACCAGAAGGTCAAAGGCCATTACGCAGGAGACAGGGTTACCCGGCAGTCCAAAGAGCAGGCTCTTGCCCTTTTTGGCAAAGAGCACGGGCTTGGCAGGCTTTATCCTGAGCTTGTGAAAGACCACCTCAAAGCCCATCTCCCTTACCAGCTTTTGCACGTAGTCCTTCTCACCTACGGACACGCCCCCGGTGGTGAGGAGCACATCGTAACGCTCCGCCTGCTCCAACAGGCGGGCAATCTCCTCCGGGTCGTCCCTGAGCAGGCCTAAGGGCACCACCTCACAACCCAGCTCCAGGGCCCGAGCGTACAGGGCATGGTTGTTGGAGCTCCTGATTTGGGAGGGCTTTTCTATGGCCTCCCCCAAGTCCCTGACCTCGTCGCCAGTGGAAAGCACTGCTACCTTAGGCCTTTGGTAAACCCTTACGGAGACCTTGTTCACCGAGGCCATTATGCCTATCTCGTACCCCCTTATGGGCGTCCCGGGGCAGAGGATAAGCTCGCCCTCCTTGAGCTCCTCCCCCCTTAGTCGCACATTGGCACCTTTTGGCAGGGGCTTGTCTACCAGTATGTACTCGCCCTTTTGCTGTGTTAGCTCTACCGGAACTACCGTGTCCGCACCCTTGGGAATGGGAGCTCCCGTGAACACCTTTACCGCAGTGCCTTTGACCACCTGGTCGTGCCACTCACCGCCTGCGGGCACCTCGCCCAGAACTCTCAGCTTGGCCCCTTCGGGCTTAAGGTCCTCCGCCCTGACCGCGTAGCCGTCCATGGCCGAGTTGTCAAAGGAGGGCTTGTCCGAGTCGGAGCGGACCTCCTCTGCCAGCACCCTGCCCAGGGACTGCCACAGGAGCACCTGCTCCGTGGGAAGAGCTTCTGTGCTCCCCAAGACCATCTCCAGAGCATCTTCATAAGGCGTAAGGCTCATGGCTTTATTATACCTCTCCTTGACAGGGGCTCTTGCGACCACTATATTAGTTAACTATCCCACCTGTAAAACTCTCATGAAATACCCCTCCTATCTAAACCTTAGTGCGCAGGAATGGAAAGAAAGGGTGGAGAAGGCACTGAACATGCTGGAGGAGTGTAGGGTGTGCCCCCACCAGTGTGGCGTCAACAGAATTAAGGGCGAGAAGGGCTACTGCAGGACGGGGAGGTATGCGGTAGTGGCGGACTACTTTCCCCACAGGGGCGAAGAGAGACCCATCAGAGGAAGAAAAGGCTCGGGCACGGTCTTTTTCTCCTACTGCAACATGAGGTGCGTCTACTGTCAAAACTACTCCATAAGCCAGCTGGGAGAGGGGCAGGAGCTAAAGCCTCAAGAGCTGGCGGAGGTCTTTCTAAGTCTTCAGAGGCTTGGCTGTCACAACATAAACTTGGTTAGCCCCTCTCACGTGGTGCCCCAGATATTGGAGGCCCTACATCTGGCGGTAGAAAGGGGTCTGCGCATACCTATTGTGTACAACACCTCCTCCTACGACAGCGTGGAAAGCCTCCACTTGTTGGAGGGCATAGTGGACGTATACCTTGCGGACTTCAAGTACGGCGACAGTCAGAAGGGCAAAAAGTACTCTAAGGTAAAGGACTACTACGAGAGGGCGCTTACCGCCATAAGGGTCATGCACCTGCAGGTAGGCGACCTCCAGCTGGACGAGGAGGGACTGGCTCGGCGAGGTCTTCTGGTGAGACACTTGGTCCTTCCCGAGGGACTGGGGGACACGGGAAAGGTCTTAGAGTCCCTGCGAGAAATCTCCCCCAACACCGCAGTTAACCTAATGGACCAGTACATGCCCTACTACAAGGCCTACCAATATCCGGAGCTCTCCAGAAGGCCTAGTAAAAGAGAGTACGAGAAGGCCCTCTCCTTGGCGAAGGGCTTTAGGCTCTTTTTGGACTAAGATGGTAAGGCAGAGAGAGCCCATAGTTGCCATAGGGACACCGCTGGGCGAGAGCGCGATAGGGGTGCTCAGGCTCTCAGGAGGTGGTCTCTGGGAGCGCATAGAGGAACTCATAGTCCTGAAGGGCAAGCTAAAGCCCAGATACGCTCACCTTGTGAAGCTCAAAGACCAAGAGGGGCAGGTCTTGGACGAGGGGATACTTATTTACTACCCCTCACCCAAGAGCTACACGGGAGAGGACATGGTGGAGCTCTTCCTACACGGAAACCCGCTACTGCTTAGAAAGGCTTTGGAGCTTTTTCTGTCAAGGGGCGTAAGGCTGGCGGAGCCGGGCGAGTTTACCAAGAGGGCTTTTTTAAACGGAAAAATGGACCTTCTGCAGGCAGAGGCGGTGGCAGACCTAATCGGAGCCCGCTCCGAAAGGGCTTTACGCTCCGCCCAGAGACAGCTCCAGGGCGAGCTCTCCGCCCAGATAGGAGAGCTCCGAGAAAGGCTCTTAGAACTCCTGTCCTTCGTGGAGGCGGACATAGAGTTTTCTGAAGAAGACATACCCACCCTCAGCAAGGAGCAAGTCCTGAGCTCTTTGAGAGACCTTCAAGAACGCATAGAGCTCTTGCTCACCACAGTCAGGACCGGGGAGTTCCTGCGCAGGGGCATAAATCTGGCGCTGGTAGGCAAGCCCAACGTAGGCAAGTCCTCTCTCTTCAACGCCCTTTTGGGTAGGGAAAGGGCCATAGTTACGCCCGTGCCCGGCACCACTCGGGACTTTCTCCAAGAGAGCCTCACCCTCGACGGAGTGCCGGTAAACCTCATAGACACTGCGGGCATAAGACGCACGGAGGACCCCGTGGAGAAGATAGGGGTGGAGAAAAGCCTCCATAAGCTCCAGAGCGCACATCTGGTGCTGTTCGTGGTGGACGGTCACGCACCCCTCCAAGAGGAGGACCTGCGCATATACGAGCTTCTGAAGGGCTTAGAACACTTGGTGGTGGTAAACAAGGCGGACTTAGGTCTCAGGGAAGAGGTGCTGGAGCTCTTTCCCGAAGCAGTCAAGGTGAGCGCCCTCACGGGAGAGGGCTTAGAGGAGCTAAAAGAGAAGGTTCTGCACAGGTTGGGCGTTTATCTGACGGACAGCCCTCAGGTTTACCTATCTGTCAGGCATGAACACCTCTTGAAAAAATCCCAAGGGGTGTTAAAATCAGTAGTAGATGAGCTGACCGCAAGTGAGGTCTTTCCCGAAATACTTATGCTTTACCTGAGGGAAGCCCTCGGCTACCTTGAAGAAATAATAGGTGTGGTTAGCACGGAGGACATCCTCGGAAGCATATTCTCGCGATTCTGCATAGGAAAATAAACAGGAGGTTGACATGGAGACGCAGGAGAAGAAGGTTTACACTTTGGAAGAGCTCAAAAAACTGTCCCTGCAGGAGCTCCAGAAGATGGGAAGAGAGCTGGAGCTCTCGAGAGTGACCGGTCTCAGGAAGGAGGAGCTCATAGAGAAGATTCTCACCGCCCAGGCAAAGGAGGAGGGCCTTAACTTCGTAAAGGGCGTGTTAGAGATACTCCCGGAGGGCTACGGCTTTATAAGAAGCCCTGAGAACAACTATATGCCCAGCCACACGGACGTGTACGTGGCACCTTCTCAAATAAAGCGCTTTGGTCTCAGGACCGGTGACACGCTGGTGGGCTTCGCTAGACCTCCTCAGGAAAAGGAGAAGTACCAGGCCCTGATAAAAATAGAGTCCGTCAACGGACTGCCCCCTGACCCTGACACTTTAAAGGCGAGAGCCCAGTTTGAAAAGCTCACTCCCTACCATCCCACCGAGCGCTTTAACTTAGAAACCTCCAGCGCAGAGCTCTCCACGCGCGTTGTCAGCCTCATAGCCCCCATAGGCAAGGGGCAGAGAGGCATGATAGTGGCTCCGCCCAAGGCGGGCAAAACTGTCCTTCTGCAGAAGATAGCCAAAGCCATAATTGCTAACCACCCGGAGGTGCACCTGATTATCCTGCTGATTGACGAGCGTCCGGAGGAGGTTACCGAGATGCGACGCATAGTGGGAGAAGGTGCGGAGGTAATAGCCTCCACCTTTGATGAGCCCCCAGAGAGACACATGCAGGTGGCGGAGTTAGTCATAGAGAAGGCAAAGAGGATGGTGGAGCTAAAGCAGGACGTGGTAATACTTCTTGACTCGATGACGCGCTTTGGCAGGGCCTCCAACGCGGTCACGCCACCTACCGGCAGAGTGCTCACAGGTGGTATAGAGGCCACCGCCCTACAAAGACCCAAGAAGTTCTTCGGCGCTGCGAGGAACATAGAAGAGGGAGGCTCCCTCACCATCATAGCCACCGCACTCATAGAGACGGGCTCCAAGATGGACGATGTTATCTACGAGGAGTTCAAGGGCACGGGCAACATGGAGATTCACCTTGACAGAAGGCTTATGGAGAGGAGAATCTTTCCTGCCATCAACATAGAAAAGTCAGGCACCAGAAAGGAGGAGCTCCTCTTAGAAGACTGGGAGCTCCAGAGGATATGGGTGTTGAGGAAGTTTTTGGCCACCATGGACGCCATAGAGGCCATGGAGTTTCTTCTGGACAAGCTCAAGAAGTTCAAGACCAACAAGGACTTCCTCAAGGCCATGCACTCATGACCAGCCTGTTGGAGTATCAAAGGGCTTTAGACAAAAAGCCTCCAAAAATCCTTAACCTAGTGCACGGGGAGGAGGAGTTTCTGATAAAGAATCTAGTGGACAAGCTCAGGGAGCTCTACAAGGCAAAGGTGCTCTGGGGGGAGGAGCTCACCCTTCGGGACTTTAAAAATTTGGCTCTGACGGGTGGCGTGTTTGAGTCGGGGGAGACCTTTTTTGTCTACAACGCTCAAGAGTTTTTCAAGACCATAAAGGACCACAAGCAATTTGCCTCCATACTGACTAAAATAAGGGGAAAGCGCTTTTTCTTTCATGTAGGTGTCAAACTCAGCGAAAAGGACCTGCAGAAAGAGCCTTTTCTGACCTTTTCACAGTACGGGGAGGTTATAAGTGCGAGCAAAATGGACAGAAGAAGGGTGGAGGGAATAGTCAGAAACAAGCTCCAAAAGTCAGGCGTAAGTCTGGAAGAGGGGGCCTTCCAATATCTTTTAGAAGCCACCTCCTACGACCTTATGCTCCTAAAAGGCGAGACGGACAAGCTACTACTTTACGGAGAACCCAGTCTCACTCTGGAAGAGTTAAAGAGCATAGTGTTTGCCCACAGGGAGATGAGCCTGTTTGACCTGGCGGAGGGGATTCTCCTCGGAGACTACGGGAAGGCCCTTGAAGCCCTCAGTGCCAACCTGCAGATGGGCGTCCACCCCCTACAGATACTCGGCCTACTCTCTAACTATCTTCTGAAGCTCTACACTGCCAAGGTGCTAACAAAAGGGGGGAAAAAACCCGAGGAGGCCCTGGCCTTGGTGGAGGTAAAACACCCCTTTCAGGTGGCCAACTTCAAAAAATACTTAGAAAAAAACTCCCAAGAGAAGTTGAGGTTTCTGCTAGATAGGCTTTACCTTTTGGACTTGGCAATAAAAGTTTACTACTCAGACCCTACCACGGCCCTCAAGAGGTTTGTGGTAGAATTGATGCTCCATGAGGCAGGTGCACGCCAGCAGGCGGACGCGAGAGACCAAGGTGGAGCTCACCCTGAACCTTGACGGGGAGGGCAGGCACAAGGTCCAGACGCCGGTGGGCTTTCTCACCCACATGGTGGAGACCTTAGCAAAACACGGCAGGTTTGACCTAGAGCTCTACGCGGAGGGGGACGTGGAGGTCTCCCACCATCACACGGTGGAGGACGTGGGCATAACCCTCGGTATGGCCTTCCTGCAGGCCTTAGGCGACAAAAAGGGCATAAACCGCTACGGCTACGCTATAGTGCCCATGGACGAGGCCTTAGTTATGGCAAGCGTGGACATCTCCGGCAGGCCTCTTTTCTTCTACGAGGACATGAACCTCAGGGGAAAGATTACCCAGTTTGACTTTGAGCTCATATGGGAATTCTTCAAGGGCTTTGCCCTTGAAAGCAGGAGCACTCTACACATCAGAGTAATCACGGGAAGGATACTTCACCACGTGGCGGAGGCTTGCTTTAAGGCCTTTGCCCTGAGCTTGCGTCAGGCGGTAGCCCTCTCCGGCGAGGACATACCTTCCACCAAGGGAGCTATTTAACTACTCTTGGACCACGAAGCCGTAGAGGTTGAGACTTTTAAGTCTTGTTAGCTCCTTGAGGGCGTCCTCTCTGGTTGCAAAGCTACCGTAGAGCACCTTAAAGACGCCGGAGGACTCTACCACCGTCAGGTCCCTGAGGTTTAGCTCTTTCTCCAGTTTGTCCCGCCACCCCTTGGCAAAGTTGGCGGAGGAGAAGGCCCCCAACTGTATGCGATAGGTCCGGACTTTGGACGTCTCCTGAGGCGGGGGTTCTTTGGGGGGGTTCTGAGGTTCCTGAACTTTGACGGGTTGTGTGGGCCTCTCTACCTCTACCCTAGGCTGAATTATCCTTGTCTGTTCTGCGATGAGCACTTGACTCAACAGGTCGTAGGCTTGAGCTTTCAGCTGTGGGGTAGTTTGGCGGTCTTCCAGCACCCTCTTTATGTAGTTTTTGGCGGATTGGTAGTTGCCCATCTTGTACTCTAACCTAGCCATGTTCAGGTCTACCGTGGTGTTCATTATGCCGTTGTTCATCAGGCTTACGTACACCGCCCTTGCTTGGGAGTATTCTCCCTCGTTCTCAAGGGCCTGAGCCAGCTCCAGCTGAGCGTCCAAAAACATGGGATTGTAGGCGGTAGCTCTACGCAAGTTGTTTATGTACTCCCTGTTGTTGCCTACCGCCTGATTTACTCTCCCAAGATAGTAAAAGGCCATGTGCTTCTGGGGAAAGGCGTCGTCCTGAATCACCTCGCCGAGAATTCTCATAGACTTCTCGTACTGACCTTGTCGGTAGTGGAGTATGCCCAGATTTAGCTTGGCTTCTGTGTAGCTTTTGTCCACTTGAAGGGCCTTGAGGAAGGCGTTCTCCGCCTTGGCGTACTCCTGCACCTCCATGTAGGCAAGCCCCAGGGCGTTCCAGACTTTTGGCTCGCCGGGTGCAATCTGGGAAGCTCGGAAGAAGTTGGCTATGGCCTCTGAGTAATTCTTGGCCATGTAGGAGGACATGCCGAGGTCGTAGTGATACTGCCACTGGGTCTTTACCTGCTCCTGCTTTGCTGCACAGGAGAAGAGTAGGAAGAGTAAAACAGCCCCTTTTCTCATTGCTTTAGTATGGCACCGCCGAAGGCCTTCCTGAGCTTGCTCATCTCTGACCTTATGTCGTCTGTTTCAAGGGTGAGCCTCACCTTGTAAAAGTTGTCCTCTTCTACGATGCTGACCTGATAGCCCATGCTCTTTGCCTTCTCAAGAACTTTTTCAGCCTTCCCTTTGTCCCTGAAGGCACCTACCTGCACCGTGTAGGTTTTTAACTCCCTCTTTTCTAGAGCTCTCGCCCTGGGGGTTTCCTGCACCGCCTTTTTTCTCTCTTCTCTTATCTTCTGAGCTATGAGGTCTTCCTGTTTTGTCTCTTGGGTTTGTTTTTCTGCCTCTTGCGTAGGAGCTACCTGAGCGGGTGGCGTTTCCGCGGTAGGGGCAGGCTTCTCTGTAGGAGCAGGCTTTATCACCAAGGGGGGTGGTTGCGCCGTCCCTTCCTTACTCTTTAGCCACTCTCTTAGGCCAAGGTAGAAAAAGACGAGGGCTAACATAAGGCCTACCAGAATAGCTAACCTCTCCTTTCTCACCTTTTCCCTCCTTGGGGGGATATTATAAACGCTTGAACCATTCTACCGTATCCTTGAGACCTTCCTTCAGGCCTACGCGGGGCGACCAACCGAGAAGCTTTTTTGCCTTTTCCACGTCTGGGCATCTTCTGGGTGGGTCTTCGGGTCTTGGTGGTAGAAACTCTAAAGTAGAACCGGAGTTGGTCAGCCGGATTATCTCAAGGGCGAGCTCTTTTATGCTTATCTCCTCCGGGTTTCCCAGATTTACCACCTCTCCTGCCAGACCTTCCTGTAGGGAGAGCTTGAAAAGCCCTTCCACTAAGTCTTCTATGTGGCAGAAACTGCGCGTCTGCGTGCCGTCCCCGTGAACGGGTAACGGTTCTCCCCTGAGGGCTCTGCTTATGAAAGAGGGCATGACTCTGCCGTCCTCTCTTCGCATGCGAGGTCCGTAGGTGTTAAAGATGCGTGCTATACGCACGTCAAGACCGTGTTCTCGGTGATAGGCCATGCAGAGGGCCTCTGAGAAGCGCTTGGCCTCTTGGTACACGCTTCGGGGACCGACGGGGTTCACGTATCCCCAGTAGTCTTCTCGCTGGGGGTGGACCTGGGCGTGGCCGTAAACCTCCGAAGAGGAGGCAAACACGTATCGGGCCTTTTTTAGCTTGGCCAGTCCCAGGGTGTTAAGGGTGCCTAAGGAGTCTACCTTCATGGTGTGGATGGGGTGGGCCATGTAGTCCGCCGGAGAGGCAGGGCAGGCCAGATGGACTATCACGTCCACCGGACCGTCTATGTATATGTAGTTGACCACATTGTAGTGTATGAAGTGAAAGTTCCTGTCGCCAAAAAGGTGGGCTATGTTCTGAGGAGAGCCCGTGAGGAAGTTGTCCATACCCACCACCTGCATGCCCTCTTGGAGAAACCTCTCGCACAGGTGGGAGCCTATAAAGCCCGCAACGCCGGTGATTAAGACCCTCATCGTCCGACCGAGTAGTACTCAAAGCCGAGAGCTCTGACCTGAGAGGGCTCAAAGACGTTCCTGCCGTCCACTATGATGGGAAGTTCCATCAGAGACCTTACCCTCCTTAGGTCTGCCCTCTGAAACTCCTCCCACTCGGTGAGCAGAAGAAGGGCGCAGGCACCTTCTACCGCCGAGTACATGTCTGGTGCGTACCGCACCTGCCTGCCCTCCGGGAACAGAAGTCGGAAGTTTTCCATGGCCTTGGGGTCGTAGAGAACCAGGCTTGCTCCCTCTTTTAGGAGCAGGTCCACTATTCTGATGGAGGGTGCCTCCCTTATGTCGTCCGTGTTGGGCTTGAAAGAGAGCCCCCAAACCGCCAGCTTTTTGTCTTTGAGACTCCAGAGCACGGACTTTACCTTCTCCACGAAGCGAAGGGGCCTCTCTTGGTTTATTCTCTCCACCTCTTTGAGAAGCCCAAAGTCCAGCCCGTAGTCCTGAGCCATTCTTATGAAGGCCTTCACGTCCTTGGGAAAGCAAGAGCCGCCGTAGCCTACGCCTGCGTTGAGAAAGGCCCTGCCTATGCGCCTGTCGTAGCCCATGCCGTCCGCAACCAGCTTTACGTCCGCCCCTGCCCTCTCGCACAGGTCCGCCAGCATGTTGATGTAGGAGATTTTCATCGCCAAAAAGGAGTTACTGGCGTGCTTTATGAGCTCTGCGGTGGCAGGGTCCGTGTAGATAACAGGACAGTCAAAGTCCTTGTAGAGCTCTTGAAAGATTTCCTTTGCCCTCTCGGTCTCCACTCCTACCACGATGCGGTCGGGCTTGAGGAAGTCTTCTATGGCGGAGCCTTCCCTTAAGAACTCGGGGTTGGAGGCCACGTCGTAGGGTATGCTCTTGTCCCTTAAATATCTCTGCACTGTCTTCTTTACCAGCTTGTGGGTGTTTATGGGCACGGTGGACTTTTCCACGAGAAGCTTGTAGGAGGTCATCAAGCGGGCGGTCTGACGGGCCACCTCCTCCACCTGGGAGAGGTCTGCCGAGCCGTCCACCCTCTGGGGAGTGCCCACGCAGATGAAAATCACCTGAGAAAACTCCAGCCCCTCCTCCAAGCTGGTGGTAAAGCTGAGCCTTTTCTCTCTTATGTTCTCCTGAAGGAGCTCCTCCAGGCCTGGCTCGTAGATGGGTGAGCGACCAGACTTTAGGAGTTCCACCTTTTGGGGGACTTTTTCTACTACCATAACTTCGTGCCCAAGGTGGGCAAAGCAGGCACCTGTGGTGAGCCCCACGTAACCTCCGCCTACGACGGTTATCTTCATCTCTACATCCTCTCTGGTGCCTTTATTCCAAGCAGGTCAAAGGCGGTCTTTAGAGTCACTTCCACGCCCTTGAGAAGGGCAAGCCTTGAGAGCATGAGGTTTGTGTCTTCCACCATCACCCTGTGGTGGTTGTAGTAGAAGTGAAAGTCTTTGGAGAGCTCCAGCAGGGCGTAGGTTATCAGGTGGGGCGAGAGGTTCTGCAGGACCGTCTCGTAGATGTCTTTCATCTGAAGGCACTTTTTCACAAGCTTGAGCTCTTCTTCCAGGCGCAGGCCCTCCACGTGAGAGGTCAGGTCCGTCTGGTCTGGGTCCAGACCGTATCTCTCTCTCACTTCCCTAAAGACTCCTCTGATTCTGGCGTAGGCGTACTGCACGTAAAAGACGGGGTTTTCAGAGGTGTTTCTCTTCACCAGGTCCATGTCAAAGTCCAAGGGCGTGTCGCTGTCTCTGGTCAGGAAGACGAATCTTACTGCGTCCGGACCTACCTCCTCCAAGAGCTCCTGAAGGGTTACGAACTCGCCTGTCCTTTTGGACATTCTCACCTCCTGCCCTCCGCTCAGGAGTCTCACCATCTGCACGAACTCTACCTTGAGCCAGCCCTCTTCTACGCCGAGAGCTCTAAGGGCTCCCAAGAGCCTTTTCTCGTAGCCGTGGTGGTCCGCACCCCACAGGTTTATCACCCTCTGAAAACCTCTCCTGTGCTTTTCCCAGTGGTAGGCAACGTCGGAGGCAAAGTAGGTGTAAGAGCCGTCGGACTTTCTAACCACCCTGTCCTTATCGTCGCCAAAGGCGGAGCTCCTAAACCAGAGGGCTCCCTCCTGCTGGTAGAGGTGGCCCTTTTTTTCTAAGAGCTCCAGAACTTCTTGCACAAGACCCCTTTGGTAGAGACTCCTTTCGCTGAACCAGCTGTCAAATCCCACCCCCAAGAGCTCTAAGGTCTCCCTTATGTCCTCCAGAAGACGCCTGTGGGCGTACTCTTTTGCCAGCGTTAGGGCCTCTTCCTGGGGAAGTTCCAGCAGTTTTTCTCCGTAAAAAGCCTTCAGGTCCTTTGCTAGCCTTATTACGTACCTGCCCTTGTAGCCCTCCTCTTCGAAGGCTTTTTTGAGGTCTTCTCTCTCCCTTCCCCAAAGCTGGCAGTATCGGTAGAAGACGGAGAGGCCCAGCATCTTGACCTGGTTGCCCGCATCGTTTATGTAGTATTCTCTTACCACTTTGTGGCCAAACCTCTGAAAAATCCTGCTCAGCACGTCTCCCACCACAGCTCCCCTTCCGTGACCTACGTGGAGAGGCCCCGTGGGGTTGGCGCTCACGAACTCTATCTGGACAAACAGAGGTCTCTCCACCGGTCTAAAAAAGTAGGTTTCTCCATCTTTGATGAGCCTGGCAAACTCCCGGGTCAGAAGGGCCGGCCGGAGGCGGAAGTTGATAAAGCCGTTGACCGCCTCTACCTTGAAGCTCTCTTTGGGCATGCTGTCCGCTATCTGCTGAGCTATGTCCTTGGGGCTTTTCTTCAGGGTTTTTGCCAGAAGGAAGGCCACGTTGGTGGAGTAGTCGCCGTGGCTCTCCTCCCGGGGGGGCGATAGGGTCAAGTCTTCAGGCACCAGCTGGTAGAGAGACTCGAGGGTGTCCCTCAAGGACATCAGGAGGAGCTCTTTCATCTTCTATATTCTACCATGAGCCCCTGCCGTAGGTGTGGCAAAGGGAGAGTAGAAACTCCTCCGCCTCCTGCGAAAGCATACTTTTCATTCTCCACTCCCAGTTGCCCTCGACGGTGCCCGGCCAGTTGATTCTGCCTTCTGGACCAAGTCCCAGCAAATCCTGAACTGGAACGATGCAGTATCTGGCCACCGACATGTAGGCGAGCCTTATTAGGGCCCTGCTTATGCTCTCTGGAGCGTACCCCAAGTAGTCCAGCACTCTTTTGCGACCTGTCTCGTTCAGCTCCTGATAAAACCAGCCTTCAACGGGCATAGTGTCGTGGGTGGAGGTGTAGACCACCGAGTTCTCCTCGTGGTGATGGGGCAGGTGGGTAGAGTCCTGTTCAAAAAAGGCAAAGACCAGCACCCGCATGCCGGGTATTCCGAAGCTCCTTCTGAGCTCTGACACCTGCCTGTCTATAGTCCCCAGGTCTTCTGCCAGAAAGGGCATGTGGGCAAACTCCTCTTTCACCTTTTGGAGAAACTCGTGGCCCGGTGCCTTCTCCCACCAGCCTTGGCGGGCGGTCTTACTACCGTAAGGCACTTGGTAAAAGGCAGAGAAGCCCCTGAAGTGGTCAAACCTGAGCAGGTCAAAGAGTTTTAGGTTGTGCCTTATCCTCTGTAGCCACCAGCTAAAGCCCTCTTCCTTGAGCACCTGCCAGTTGTAGACGGGATTGCCCCAGAGCTGTCCCTCCTGCGAAAAGTAGTCTGGCGGGACGCCGGCCACCGTGAGAGGAAGCCCACCCTCTCCCAGCTTGAAAAGCCTCTGGTTTGACCACACGTCGCAGCTGTCTTGGGCGGGGTAGATGGGCATGTCTCCTACTATGCTTATGCCCTTGCTGTTGGCGTACTGCTTGAGCTTTGACCACTGCTTGAAGAAGACAAACTGTAGGAACTTCTCCTTCAAGAGTTCTCTCTCGCAGACCTGCGAGTGGCCTGACCACTGCCACCAGGGTCTTCTCTCCGCTTTTCTTATCACGCTGAACTTGACGTAGTCCTCCAGCCAGTAGGCGTTCTCCTGGCAGAAGGCTTCAAAGTCCTCGCCTCCCCGAAATCTTTCAAAGGCTAAGGTGAGCAGATGCTCCTTCTCCGCATACGCCCGGCGGTAGTCCACCCTGTGGGTAGGCTCGCACCTTACGCTGTCAAGCTCAAAGGGCTTCAGGAGGCCTTCTTCGCAGAGGAGGTCAGGGCTAATCAGCAGAGGGTTTCCTGCAAAGAGAGAGGTGGAAAAGTAAGGAGAGTTGCCGTGGGCCAGCTCGGTGGGGTTGAGAGGCAGAACCTGCCAGAGGCTCTGGCCTGCCTTTGCGAGAGAGTCCACGAAGCGGTAGGCGGTTGGGCCTAGGTCTCCCACAGAGTAGGGGGAGGGCAGAGAGCTCACAGGAAGCAGAAGGCCTGCCACCCTTCCCATGAGGGTTTACCGGACCTCTTCCAGCAGGACAGCGTCCCTGTCCTCCAGGTACTCACCGGTCCTTACTTCTATGAGTTCGGCCGGTATAAAGCCGCAGTTGGTGAGCCTGTAGGGGGTTGCCCTCTGGACGTAGAAGGTCTCGCCAGGAGTCTTGTACTGAGAGCTCCCCTGCGACTCAAAGCAGACGGTTCCTTTGAGAACCAACCAAATGAGGTTTTGGTGCATGTGTATTCTCTGGGTGATGGCCTTGCTTGGGTAGACTGTAAGCTTGTAGATGCGATAGACGCCTCCGTCTTCCAAAAGCAGTCTTTTGCCCCAAGGCTCGTTTATCTCCACGTGGTAAACCGCTTCCTTTCTGGACCTTTCCTTCAGCCTGCCCACCAGCTCCCTGACCCTGGCAGAGTCTTCTCTTTTCATGACCAGCAGGCTGTCCTTCTCCTCTACTACTACCACGTCTTTCATTCCCAAGACGCACACGAGCCTGTCCGAGCTGTAGACGAGAGAGTTTTCCGTGTCAACGCACAGCACGTCCCCCACGCAGGCGTTGCTCCCTTCGTCCTTCAGGAGGGCGTAAAGACCCTCAAAAGAGCCCACGTCGCTCCACTTGAGCCTCATGGGCACCACCGCACCCCTTCTGGTCCTCTCCATCTCCAGGTAGTCAAAGGATATGTCCCGCAGTGAGGAGTAATGCTGGAGCATGTGCTGGTAGCCCTTGAACATGTGCTCGAATATGTCTGGAGCGTGCTCCTCGTACTCTTGCATGCCTACATCTAAGCGGAGGACGAAGTTACCCGAGTTCCAGTAGTATCCACCCTCCTTTAGGAGGAGCTCTGCCTTCTCCAGAGGAGGCTTTTCGATGAAACTCTCTATCCGGTAAGCCTGCATGCCATCGCTCCTGAGTATCTCCTCACCCTGCTTTATGTAGCCGAAGTTCACGTTTGGAGCGTCCGGCAGAAGGCCAAAGGCAACCAAGTAGCCCTCCGTTGCCACCTGGGAGGCAAAACGCAGGTACTTTTCAAAGACCTCGGGAGGGTCTATGTATTGGTCTGAGGCGAGCACTGCCACTACCTCGCCTCCTCCTGCGCCCAGCACCTCCGCCATGTAAGTAAGACCAAGAGCCACCGCAGGTCCCGTGCTTCTTCTTTGGGGCTCTAAGATAAGAGAATAGCCCTCGTAGGGGTAGAGGTCGTTTCTTATATGGTGTTCGTAGTCCTTGTGGCTCACTATCAGTATATCCTTGTGGTCTGCCACCCTGAGGGCTCGCTCGTAAGCCATCTTAAGAAGAGACTGACCTCCCAGCAGTTTGAGAAACTGCTTGGGATACTTCTCTCTGGAGAGGGGCCACAGCCTGGTGCCACTTCCTCCCGCCAGTATGAGCACTTTCATAGTGTTTAAACCATTTTATCAAATTCTGCGAAGCTTTTTCCTAAAAGAGCTCATAGCCTCCAAGGCACCGTAAGCGTTATCCTTGAGAAGGCCGTAGTACATGAAGGAAAAGCTCCTGAGCCCTAGCCTGTAGAGCTCTCTTAGATAGCCTTCCTCTGACATGGCCCTGGCGTCCTCTGCCACCACGTCCGCCCTGTGGTTTACCGGCATGTAGTGGGCAAGGTGCAGGGGCTTACCGTACTTGCTGAAAAATTGGCAGTTTTTCAGTATGCGTTGGGGGTTTCCGTAACCGCCCGTCTCAGAAGCCTTCTTCTCCATCATACTCTGGAAAAAGAGGGCGTTAGAAGCCCTTATCACGGGCTCAAAAAACTCTATGAAACTCAGGCCTTCTTCGAACTCCACGAGCCAGCCCCCAAAAGACGGACCGTAGTGAAGGTCCAGACCGCTCCTCTCCAGAAGACGCACCGCCTGAAGTAGGTTGCCCCGCAGGTCGGTAAAGTAGTTTACCGTAAGTGAGTTTATGTGGTCTGAGTAGGGTGGACCATGCTTACATGCGGGATTGGTCCTGCAGGCGGTGTAGGTGGACTGCTCCGTGGCAAGAGCCACATACACCCGGTTCCTGAACTGGGATTTGAGTATTTGCACTATCTCCGCCAGGTCCTGTATAAAGGCAGGAGATATGTGATAGTTTCCCAAGGTCGCACCCCCCAGCTGGGGGTTTTGTCCGTCGTAGTTTTCCCAGGTTACGAGCATGAGCTCGTAGCCTCGGTCGCTCCATTGGGCAAACCTGCCCTTTTGAGCCCACTGCCTTATGTGGAGCATACTCTCACCGTGCACCTGCCCGTTGGGGTCAACTCCCCCGTTGAGCCAAAAGCATAGAATGTCTGGCTCGAGCAGGTCCAGAATCTGCCCTCCTGCGGGGTCGTAGCGGTTTGCCAGCTTCTCCGGGTCGTCCCCGAGCCCAAACTTAATCTCCCCCCTGCCTGAGGCTAAAGACCTACCACTTCCACCACAACCTGACAGCACCGCACCAAGGCCCAGAAAAGACTGCAAAAGAGCTCTCCTACTCAGGGTCATATCCTACCCTCTTGTAGAGCATGTATTTGCTCCCCTGATGGACTAAATAGTAGCCCTGCAAGAAGCCCTCTCTGGCTCTGCGGAAGTGAAGGCTGAGGGCGTCTCCTCTACCCTTGGTAAAGAGTAGCAGGCAGTCGGCGTGGAGCCAAGGGTTGGACATGTAGGTGTAAAACTCGTAGTTGTACTGCAGGACAAACCTACCGGGCTCTTTGCTGAAGTATACGACCGGGAAGCTGTACGCGTCGTCCGCAAGGGTTTTTTTACAGTTATACTCTTTGATTAACATGCTTACTCTTATGTCTTCCTCAAGGCTGAGTTCTTTGTCCGTCTTTGCGCCGAAGAAGCTTTTGAGGAAAAACCTCTCGTTGACCTCCTTAGACTGCAATGGGAGGAAAAAGGCAGACACAAAGGACACGAACATGGAAAAGGTAAAAAGTTTCCCGCCAGAGACCACGTTTGCCTTTCTAAACACCAAGGCAAAGAGCAAAAACAGCACAGAAGCGTAAAAGCTGGGAAAAAACTGAGAAGAGTAGACGGAAAAGTAGTAGAAAAACAGGGGAAGAAGATAGAAGACATACAAAGGTATAGAGTAGAGCACTCTGGAAGTTCTCAGCTGAAAGAGCACTACCAAATAGGGAAAAATCAGAGGCAGAGTCTGCAGGAGAAAACTCAGCATAAAGCGAAAACTCCCCCACAGAGAGCCGGATACGGAGACCACCTCGAGGGCTTTGGGCTCTGAGCGGAGGAAAGAGTAGGGGCTTTTTACGAAGTGAAAGGGGTCTTCCAAAAACACCCAGTTCAGGTAAAGCCATCCCAAGAAAAAGAAGAGCACAGGAGTTAGCTTTACCATGAGTATGGAAATCCTGTAGGAGAGCTCTCTGCTGGTAGTAGAGAGAAAAATGCCCAGAGCAAAGAAAGGGCTTATGTAAAGGCTTCTGAAGTCTGCGAAGAAGGTAAGCCCGAAGAGAAGGCCGGAGATAAAGGCGTAGAGAGAGTACTGGGTCTGTATGTGGAGCACCGCAAAAAAGACCGAAAAGACCAGCAGGTAGTAGAAGGTCAAAACCTCAAAGCGCTGGGTGGCCAGAAACACGTAAAGAGGGTTGAAAAGAACTAAAGCAAGGGGTAGAATGTCCCGAGGTCTTTCCCTTAGGACAAAAAGCACCAGAAGAAGGGAGAAAAGGCTACCCATCACCGCAGAGACAAGCAGAGGTTCGTGAAGCAGGAGAAAAGGGACAAAGCCCAAGGGTGGATAAACAAAACCCAGGTTCTCCAGGCGGGGCGGTCTGCCGTCCAGCGCCAGAAGTGCCTTCTCTGCGAAGAAGAGCAGGTTTTTGTGTATGTAAAAGTGCTCCGCAAAGAGTTCTCCAAACAGCAAGGCGTGCAGAGAGAAGAAAAGCAAGAAAAGAAGAGATGCCAGTAGCTTCATGACTTGACCACGGGTGGTTTGTACTTGGTTATGCCGTGCTGGGTCTTTTGCCAGTAGAAGGGTCTGGTAAAGAGCTCGTGCAGGGCTTTGTAGGAGGCAACGGAGTGGAGCATCCAGTAAAAGGGATTGAGAAAGGCGTATGGCAGTAGCTCGTAGTATTTCCTCTTGAAGACCGCAATCAGGTTCAGGTACACACCCATAAAGTTACCCAGGAGCAGGTTGCCGAGAGACATGTATAGCACCGCAGGTGGGAAAAACTGCTCGTAGGCTTGAGTTTTGGTAAGGAGCCACACGAGGAAAACAAGCCACATGATGGGGTTTACGAGAAAGGTAAAGGGCGTGCCTCCTATGAGTAGGTAAAAGGCAAGCATGCCTCTTAAGCCTACGGACCTGTAGAGCTTTACGGGGTTTCGGGCGTGCACCAAAAAGGTCTGCATGTAGCCCTTTATCCATCGGGACCTCTGTCTTATCCAATTCTTGAGCCGAGCGTTGGCCTCTTCGTAAGTGGTAGAGTTTATGACCCCTACCTTGTAGCCCCTGCCGAAGGCCCTCACGCCTAAGTCCGCATCCTCGGTGGTGTTAAAGGGGTCCCAAGCGCCTATCTCCCTAAGCTTTTCCACGTCAAAGTGGTTGCTGGTCCCGCCCAAGGGTATAGGCAGGCCCAGCTTGAAGAGCCCAGGCAGGAGATAGTCAAACCAGTAGGAGTACTCCAGGGTAAACATTCTGGTGAGAAAGTTCTCGTCCTTGTTAAAGTAGTTAAGGGCCGCCTGGAAGCAGATGTATTCGTGGCCCGCCTTCCTAAAAGCAACCACCGCCTTTTTGAGCTGGTCTGGCTCGGGGATGTCCTCTGCGTCGTATATGGTCAGATACTTTCCTCTGGCGAAGAAAAGCCCGTAGTTGCAGGCCTTGGGCTTGGTCTTGGGTATGCTGTGGGGGATGGTGAGAAAGCGCCAGTTGGTGGGCGGAGCGTGCCTTTTGGCGGCCTCCAGCGTCTCCGTGTCGTCCTCCTCCAGTAGCAGGATGATGTCTAACTTGTTCTGAGGATAGTCCACCTTTTTCAGACTATCTATAAGAATGCCTATAACCTCAGGCTCCTTGTATACGGGGACGAGGATGGTGTAAACGGGAAGGTCCTTCTCCTCAAGATTTTTTACTTCCTCCTCGGTGACAAACTGCTCCATCTCGCTCCTTGAGCCCACCACGCTGACGAGAAGCTTGAAGCCTACCGAGACTGCGTAGAAAACCTGCACGAAGGCCATCAGTAAGGTAAGGGTGAGAACGGGCTCGTAGTATAGACCCACGAGCCCAAGGGTCAGAAGGCCTCCCATCAGAAAGACCTGACCTTCGGAAAATACCACGGAGGCAGAGTACTCGGGCGTCAGGTAAAAAAGACCGTTGACCGCCTTGTCTACGAAAGAACCCTTAAAGAGCTCTTGCAATACCTTAACCAGGTCAAGGTCGGTGACCACTACCTGCTCTACTACTTTCCCCGGAAAGTGTTTGTTTACGAAAGTGCTTAGCTTGTCGCTGTTGGGGTAAGAGGTAAATAGAAGCACCTTGTTTCCTTCAAGGCGTGCGGGCAGGACTTCGTAGCTTACCAGCTCCTCCGGGTCGAAACGCCTTACCAGCTCATTGTCTACTTTTTCTAATATGTTGGGCACGCCCTCTACGAAGGTCAGGTTGAAGAGCTCCGCAAGAGTCCTAAAAAAGTCTAATCTCCTTACGTAGCCCAGCGTGGAGAGTATCCAGCCAAGCCTTCCTCCGTACCTTTTCTGATACTGCAGGGCCTCTTCCAACTGTTCTTGCGTGATAAGCCCTTTCTCTATAAGGAGACAGCCTATGGTAGCACAGTCCAGATGTTTAGAAACCATACCAGAGGCTCATGAAAAATCCCGAGCCGTCGCCCGTCTTTCTTCCCCACAGGACTCGCTGATAGCCTACCAAAACAGAGGCACTTCCCAGAATCAGGCGAGGTCCCACGTACGCCTGTAGGAGTTTGTAGTCGGGCTCCAGCACCAGATTCCTCCCCACCCTTTTGGTTTTGCCGTCTCCCAACCCTATCTGGGCGTCTAACATGCTGTAGAGCTGTAGGTTAGAAGCTAGACTGTAAGCTCCAGAAAGGTAGCCCCTGACATGGCTGGAAGGGTATCCAAAGTAGTACCTGTAGCCTAAGCCTGAGTCAAAAAAGCCCCCTTTCCCAGACAGCCCGTAGAGCAGTCCACCCTCCGCCCCCAGCCTACCGTAGCCTAGCCTGAGGTTGTCCTGTATTGAGTAGCCGGTGGGCACCAAGAGAGTGCCGTAGGTGGACAGAGAGGAGCTCTTGTCTCTTCTGAGGTTTCTCACGAAGCCCACCTCTAGGTCTCCCAGTCTAGAGGTGCGGTCCGCACCGCACTCCAACTGAGCGTAGGGGAGCTTGAAGGTAAGGGTCGTTTTCTCCGTGAGCCCGTATTCTCCGTAGAGCTGGACTTCTCTTTTTGTGAACTTACAGCCTATGTCTCTTCTGTTGCCTTCTCTGTCGTAAAACTTGCTGGCCCTGTAGTAGTAGAAGGAGGGCGAAAGGAAAAGCTCCCCCTCGCTCTTTACAAAGGCGGAAGCCTGCCCTACGCTGACGGTAGCCAGCAGAAGAAGTATGTATTTTCTCATGATGGTCTCCTCGTGAGCTTCCTGTACACGTAAATCAGAAAACTAAACCCAAGCAAACCTAACAGGAGCACCGCCCAAGGTCTTACAATGTTCCAGTAGTAGCCAATGCCCCTTTCTCCTTCGTATCTGATTCTGAGTTTTTTGCCTACCTCAAAGGCAGTGGCGTATTCCTCTGAAAGGATGGCCACATTCCCTAAAAGCCTCAGGTAGTCCTGAGAGGAATACTTTTTACCTATGGCCTCAAGGTCAGCCGTGCCGTAGGAATACACGCTAAGCACGGGCGTGCCCTTCCTTTCTCCCAAGGTCATGGCTACGAAGGGAAGCTCGTATCTTGCGGAAAAGAGCACCTCTTGCGTGAGGGGGTTGTACACCTGAAAGAGCCCCTGCTGTGGCTTTTCAAAGACTATCATAAAGTCCCCCCTGTCAGACTCAGGCTCCGCGGTAAGCACCCTTACCTCCTTCACGTTGCGATTTATGAGAGCGAGCTCGTTGACAAACTCCAGAGCAAAGGGGTATAGGCCTTGCTCTTTTAAGACTACCGTGAGCTTACCGTTGATTATCCTTAGAAAGTCCGCTATGTTGTGGGGCCTGACCATCAAACTGTTCCAGTAAAAGTAGGAGTCCTGATAAACTGTCAAGACTGACTGGGTAACTGCACCAAAGCAGTTGTCAGAAGAGGTGAAGTTTACCAAGTTCACCAGCAGACCGTTTACGCCGTAGCTCAGGTAGTGAGTAGGTATTTTTATGTCCACCTCCTTGCGCCCAGCACCTTCAAGAGGAAGAGAGCGGATAAGGTCGTCGTTTAGGTAAACTCTCAGCTCCATCTTGTCCTTCTGGTGGGGAGGCGTGTGTTCAAACTTGAGCCTGAAGTAAAGCGTGTCTGGCATACCCCCTATCTTGGCCAGGTCAAGAGGGATGTATACGGACAGGTTGGACATGCCTTTGACGGTTGTATTACCCATGCCGAGCTCTTTCAGGCTAACTTGTTTGGAGGTCTTATAACTGTCCCCCACCACCTTGTCGGGGACTACGCTCCTACCAAAGATAAGAGGCGTGTATCCCTGCGCTATGGCCTTCAGGGTGCCCTCCGACAGGAAGAGAGTGTTACCCTGCAGGTAGGTTTGTTGAGCTACCTTTAGGTTTTTGCAGTCTCTCTCTTCGCCCCAGCTGAAGAAGGCAGGCAGAGGGTTCTGAGAGGACAGAAGGTAGGCAAGAGGTATCAAACTGGCATCCTGTAGGCAGAAGCGAAGGTCGTAGTCTCGGATAAACTGCTCTATCCGCGATGGCGGTCTGTAGTAGAACTCCACCGAGCTGTTCTTTGAAAGGACCATGTATATCCTGTCGCTGAAGGCATCTTCACACAGGTTGTTGGAAGTTCTGAGACTACCTCTTATGGAGACCTTTATAAAGGGTCGGTTTCCCTGAGGCCTGAGCACCAAGACCAACTCCCTCCTTGGCCCCCCGCTACCTTGAAGCTCTGATAGGGCACATCGTCCACCAGCAGGAGCAGAGTGGAGTCTTCTCTCAAGTACTCTGGCGTGCTTATCTTCAGAGTGAGCTTCAGACCTTCCAGGTGGGAGTAGACGGGTATGTAAAGGTCGTAAGCTGGCGCAGTCCCTCTGAGGACTAAGTCGTCCCCTAAGAAGTTAAGCTCTTTGAACGTGTAGCTGGAAACTCTGCTGGCTTGTAGTGCTGGTGTTTGGAGCGTCCGCTTGTGTGAACTGTCCTTCTGCTTGGAGTGGCTCTTCTTGGAGGTTTCCTGAACTCTTGGTCTTTGAGGTGGATTTTCCTGCCTGGTGGTCTCCTCCCTTATGAGAAGACCCTGCACTGCCCAGAGCAGGTTAAGGGTTAGCAAAAGGGAAACCATAAGCGACAGCACTGGGTCCTCTCATTCTAATTGTACCGAGAGTGGTCAGTCGTGGTCAAGCACTTGCGCACCTTCCACGTAGTAGGGCCTCTCGTAGGTGGAGTAGTAGTAGGGCGTGTAGGCTACGAATTCTCCGGCACAGGTGTCCACCGCCTTGAAGGCGGGCAAAATGTTCCACTCCTCCCTGAGCCTTCTTATGTCCTCCTCTTGAACTCCTCTCAGAAGGGCTATCTCCCAGTCTGAGTAACCCATCTCCTTGGCAAGGCGTAGGCTCTGCGGGTTTAGGTCCCTCTTTATGACTTTTTCAAACTCCACCACCTGCCGTAGGTTTTCCAGAAACCACCGGTCCACCTTTGAGAGCTCGTGGACCTCCTCCACGCTAAAGCCCCTTCTCAGAGCGGAGCAGATAAACCACAGCCTGCCAAGAGTAGGCGTCCTGAGACCTCTTTTTATGTCCTCGGGGCTGAGAGAAGAGTAGTCGGGGAAGGCAAGGCCGTAGCTGTCCTGCTCTAGGCTCCTGACTGCCTTGCCCAGGGCTTCTTTGAAGGTTCGTCCGATGGCCATCACCTCGCCCACCGACTTCATCATGGTGCCGAGCGTCTTGTCCGCACGGGGAAACTTGGCAAAGTCAAAACGGGGAATCTTGACCACCACGTAGTCAATGGAGGGCTCAAAAGAGGCAGGGGTGTGACGGGTTATGTCGTTTTTAAGCTCGTCCAGAGTGTATCCCACCGCCAGCTTGGCGGCCACCTTGGCTATGGGAAAGCCCGTGGCCTTTGAGGCCAGGGCGGAGGAGCGGGAAACCCTGGGGTTCATCTCTATCACGTAGAAGTCTCCCCTTTCTGGGTCCACCGCAAACTGGATGTTGGACCCTCCCGTGTCAACCCCTATCTCTCTCATCACCGCTATGCAGGCATCTCTGAGCATTTGGTATTCTTTGTCGGTAAGCGTCTGGGCGGGGGCTACGGTGATGGAGTCCCCCGTATGAACGCCCATAGGGTCAAAGTTTTCTATGCTACAGACTATTATCACGTTGTCCTTGGAATCTCTTATCACTTCAAACTCAAACTCCTTCCAGCCTATGAGCGACTTGTCAATGAGCACCTGATGGATGGGAGAGGTCTTCAGGGCCACCTCCACCTTTTCTTTGAACTCCTCCATGTTGTAGGCAATAGAACCGCCACTGCCACCAAGGGTGAAGGCAGGTCTGAGGATGGCGGGAAAGCCCACCTCCCTGACCCTGCTTAGGGCTTCCTGCAGGGAGGAGGCCACCACGCTGGGAGGGACCTTGAGACCGATTCTTTCCATGGACTTTCTAAACAGGTCTCTGTCCTCGCCCTTCTTTATGGCTTCGTAGCCTGCCCCTATGAGCCTGACGCCGTACCTTTCAAGCACTCCCTGCTCGTAGAGCTCCACCGCCAAGTTTAAGGCAGTCTGACCTCCAAGGGTGGGCAGGAGGGCATCGGGTCTCTCTTTCCTGATTATCTCCTCCACCACCTCCAATGTGAGGGGCTCTACATAGGTCCTGTGAGCAAACTGGGGGTCGGTCATTATGGTGGCAGGGTTGGAGTTGACCAGCACCACCTCGTAGCCCTCCTCAAGAAGGGCCTTGCAGGCCTGCGTGCCCGAGTAGTCAAACTCCGCAGCCTGCCCTATCACTATGGGACCTGAGCCTATGATGAGTATCTTTTTTATGTCTCCTCTTCTTGGCATAGGGTTGAAGAGTATTATAATTCTATTGAAAAAGCTGTAGGCGATAGCATAGCCGTAGAGGGTAAAGTCTATCTTTCAAAAAAACTTTACCAGTTCTCGGTATGTCTCAGTTGCATTTGCGTATTAGAGCCGTGGGGGTTGGTGTTATGAGATACCAGCCCTGTGGCGACTTTTTGCTATGAACTTTGAAGAGGTTATAATAACCAGCATGGTAAAGTTTGGCACTGATGGATGGAGAGCGGTTTTGGGGGAGTCCTTTACCGTAGAAAACGTAAAAAGGGTAGCCCATGCCCACGCAGAGGTCCTGGCATCTCAGGGCAAAAGGAAAGTGATAGTAGGCTACGACCACCGCTTTATGTCTGAGCACTTCGCCCTTGAGGTCTACCGAGTCTTCAAAACCTTAGGCTTTGAGTGTTTTCTGACCAACAAAGCCTGCACTACGCCCATGGTGTCCTTTGCGGTCAAGTACATGGGCTTTGAGAGCGGGGTCATGATAACCGCATCTCACAACCCACCAGAGTACAACGGCTACAAGATAAAGGACTCTTTTGGGGGCTCTGCCACGCCAGAGTTCATAGCAAAAGTAGAAGAGAAGCTAAAGGACGCCAAGCCCATAAAGACGGAGAACTTACCGCCAGAGTACATAAACGTATGGGGAGAGTACATGAGGGAGGTAAGGAGCAGAGTGAACCTGGAGCTTTTGTCTCAAAGGTATATCACCTTGGTCCACGACGCCATGTATGGCTCTTCTATGGGCACCTACTCCCATGCTCTGTCTGGGACAAGGGTATCCGTGTATGGAATCAGGAGCCACAGGGACCCACTCTTCGGCGGTCACGCACCGGAGCCCGTAGAGAAGTACCTTGAACCTCTCATGATGAAAGTGAAGGCACTGGGAGCAGACATAGGCATAGCCAACGACGGCGACGGAGACAGGATTGCTTTAGTGGACGAAGAGGGCAACTTCGTAAACTCCCAGCTCGTATACGCTCTAATCCTTTACCACCTTCTCAAGCACAAAGGTAAGAAGGAGGGCATAGTGGTCAAAACCGTCTCCACCACCTACTTGGCAGACAGGATATGCGAAAGAGAGGGCGTCCACCTCCGGGAGGTGGGCGTGGGCTTTAAAAACATAAACGAGCTCCTGCTGAAGGAGAAAGTCCTGTTTGGCGGAGAGGAGAGCGGAGGTTACGGCATCGTGGACTTCCTACCAGAGAGAGACGGTCTCTTCGCAGGGCTTAACCTGTTAGAGCTCCTGCTCTTGAAGGAAAAGCCCCTATCTCAGGTAATAGAGGAGCTATTCAAAGAGTACGGAAGGGCCTACTTTAAGAGAGTGGACCTTCACGCAGAGGAGGGCAAGAAGCTTAAATTAAAAGAGCTCTTAGAGCATCCTCCCGAAAGGTTGGGTGGCTTCCGAGTCGCCAAGGTGGTGAAAACAGACGGGCTAAAGCTCGTGTTTGAAGACGACGGGTGGCTACTCATGAGAGCTTCGGGCACGGAGCCTCTGATTAGGGTCTACGCGGAGATGCCTGCGCAGGAAGAGCTACAAAAGCTCATAGAGACTGCGGTCAAGCTCTTTGAGTAGGGTGGTCAGAGAGGATGAGCCCGTCTCTTACCTCCACCACCCTGTGGGCTTGGAGTGCCAGGTGAGGTTCGTGGGTCACCATCAGGATAGTGGTTCCGCCCCTGTTTATCTCCTTGAATATTTCCATTACCACATAGGTGTTCCTACTGTCCAGATTTCCTGTAGGCTCGTCCGCCAGGAGCAAGGAGGGATTGTTTATAAGGGCTCGGGCAATGGCCACCCTCTGCATCTCCCCACCAGAAATCTGGTATATTCTCCTGTGCTCCTTCCCGGCAAGTCCTAAGGATTTGAGGAGCTCGTAGGCCCGCTCTTTGGCTTGCTCTCTTCTGACGCCCAGCTTTACGGCAGGAAGCATCACGTTTTCCAAAAGAGTGAACTCTGGCAGGAGGTAGTGAAACTGGAATACAAAGCCTATTCTTCTGTTTCTCAGCTCTGAGAGTTTTTTCTCCTTGGAGAAGTCCACCCTGTCGCCCTCAAAGAACACCTCACCGTAGGTAGGCTTGTCAAGAAGACCCATTATGTAGAGCATGGAGCTCTTGCCTGACCCGCTGGCCCCCACTACCGCCACGAACTCGCCCCTTTTCACCAACAGGTCTATGCCTTTGAGTATCTCCTCCTGCCCTATGGACTTTCTTACGCCTCTGAGTTCTAAGAGGTTCATTGACTTCTGAAGATGTCCACCGGGTTTAGCCTGCTTGCCCTGTAGGAGGGATAAAGGCTTGCTAGAAGGGAGAAAAAGAGCGAGAAGAAAAAGGCATACACGTACAGGAGTGTGTCTCTGTCCAGGACAAAGCCCTGCGTCCGTATAAGCCCTTCCACGTCCAGCTTTATGCTTTCCAAGTACTCCTGAAGGCCAAAACCTACCACCGAGCCCAGGACCGCACCAAGAGTGCCTACCACCAGCCCTTCTGTCATGAAAACCAGAAGCACGTCATTGCGAGTAAAACCCATGGCCATCAAGATGGCGATGTCTTTTTTCTTTTCCAACACGGTCATCATTATGATGTTGAAGATGCCGAATGCGGACACGGTAAGTATGGCAAAAACTATCATGTAGGTAATCGTGTTCTGAATCTTGAAGATACTCAGGAAGTTCTTGTAAGCTTTTTGCCAGCTCTCCACCTCGTAGGCTATGCCCTCCTGAAAGAGTCTGGACAGCCTCTCCGCACGGTTCACGTCCCGTATTTTGACTATTATCTCGTTTACTTCTCCCTGTTTTTCCAGAAGGCTTTGTAGCGTTTTTATGTTCAAGTACACTCTGGAGTCGTCTAAGTTGGTGATTCCAGAGTCAAAAAAGTCCTCCACCGTCACCAGCAGAGTCTGCCCGTTGGGCGCTACCAGCAGAAGTTTTTTACCCGTCTGTTCTATCCCCAGACTTTTGGCCACCAGCACACCTAAGATTACGCCGGTTCTGTTAGTTTCCAATCTCTGAAGGTTTCTGTTTTTCAGAAACTTCTCTACTATGGAGGCCTTAGGCTCTCTCTGTGGGTCTATGCCCAACAGGGTGACCGGCTTGTCCCTGACGCCGTACTTTAGTATACCTTTGCTTACCAGCCTTGGTGCAACCCCCAGCACCTCAGGATGAGCTTCAAGACTTTCTATGACTTCCTGCCAGCCCAGAATGCGGTCTTTCTCTTCCATCTTCTCGCCGAGCAGGAGCACGTAAGGAGAGCTCTCCGCATTCTCTGTGCGAGGCTTTATCCTTATGTGAGGTTCTAAGTCTATTACTTGCTGTATAAAGTAGTTCTGAAAGCCAAGCATGAGAGAGCTCATCACCACAAAGGCGGAGACGCCCATGGAAACCCCCAGTATGGAAACAAGTGTCTGTCTCTTTCTATGGAGAAGCATCCTGAAGGCTACAAAAAGTACGTGCCTCATCGCAGAAGAACCCTGTCCCCCGGCTTTAGCCCTTCTATGACTTCCAAGTATTCGCCGTACCTTCTTCCCACCTTTACCTGAGCTTTTACCCTCCTGATGCCGTCGTAGAGTATTACGTAGCCGTCTTTGTATGCTTGTGCGGGCACGAGGAGCTTCTTTGACCTCTCTACCTCTATCTGACCGTCTACGGTTGCACCCGAAGGCATATCCGCAGGCAGGTCAGCCTTTACCTTGACTGTAAGGAGCTTCCTTGACCTGTCTATGTCCCTCACTATCTGAAAAAGCTCTCCTTCAAAGGTTTTGTCGGGGTAGGCGTCCACTCTCAGAGTGACCTTTTGTCCCTCCTTTAAGAGCCCCGCGTACTCCTCGTCCACGTCCAGCCAAACCTCCCACTCTTTAGAACCTATGGAAAAAAGCCTGTTGTCCTGGCTCATGGCGTTAACATAATCCCCGGGGCTTACGAACTTTCTCAGTATGTATCCCTCTATGGGACTTTTCACGTTGTACTTTTCCCTTTCCCTTAAAAGCCTCTGCTTTTCGGCGGTTAGAATTCTTTCTTCTGCCCTTATGGCCTTCAGGACATCCTCGTAGCTACTTCTCGCCTTCTCGTATTCTCTCAGGGCTATCTCGTACTGGGCCTTGCTCTGCTCGTAGGACTCCTTGGAGATAAGTCCTTGGGAGAGGAGTCTTTCTCTTCTTTCAAGCATGCTCTTGCTTTTCTCTAAGTTTATCCGAGCGGACTCTACCGCACTTTCAAAGCTTTTAATGTAGTCTGAGCCTTCCTCAGCCCTCTCCTTTACGAGTTTCAACCTCTCGGAGACCTCTTTTATGCTATCTTCAATCGTTCCGCTGTCTAAAAGGGCAAGCACTTGACCTTTTTTTACATACTCGCCCTCCCTTACAAAAACCTCCTTTACATACCCAGAAACTTCCGCCCTTAGTATCAGATAGTCCTTGTTTCTTGCGTAGCCAGAGCCGTAAACTAAGGTTTTTACTTCCTTCTCTTCAGCTACTGCGGTCTTCTCTTCGTTCATCTTCACCGCAAAGTAGAGAAAAAGTCCCCCAATCAACACAAAGGGAATGAAAAGCACAAGTTTGCGCATGCCTCAGAATATATCATACAAGACTTATCTTCTCCCTACTGCCAAGAACCACCAAAAGGTCATCTGGAAGTATTTCTTGGTCGCCTGACGGATTGACTATAAGCCTTTCACCCCTCTTTATGGCCAACACGGTAATGTCGTGCTTTTTCTAAGGTCGAGCGCCTTGAGGGTTTTGTAGTGCAACCTTTTAAAGATGCTATAGTCGTCCGCTATGGGAATCTCTTCAATAAAGCCTCCTACCAGCAGAGAATGGGCTAGCCTTACAGCCATGTCTCTCTCCGGATGTATGACCCTTTTGACGCCGAGCTCCATAAGCTGGACCACCACCAGTATGCTGTCCGCGTTCGCCATGCCAGACTCCTTTAGCGTCTTCTCGTCTGTGGCGTCCAGTATGAGGCTGTGGTGGACTACGTCAGCTATCTGTCTAACTTTGTCCTCGTCTATGTCGCACGCTATGACCTCCGCATCACCCTCAGCCAATGTTTTGTCTTCATATCAAAAGCCTCATGCCACCACCCGTGCCACCGGAGCACAAACTGAGAAGCCTCAGACAGGTTTGATAAGTCAATGGTGTTAAATCCCGCAGTCCTCGCAGACACGCTGTGAAAAAGGCTTGCGAGGAGCTTTTCCTCTGTGGAGAGGTTTTCAAAAGACATACATTACGTAAAAGCCTATGCCCCCAAGTATTACAAGCAGGCTTACGACAAGGTTTACCCACACATCACCTCTAAAAGGTAGAAAAGCCTGCGTTGTTCAAGGCTGAAACTGAGTGAAAAAGACCAGTAAAAAGCGTCTATTGGGTCCTTCAAGCGTGTTAGAAAGGAAGGGAAGAGGGCAAAAGTGCCAAGAAGTTCCACGAAAAGAATAAGAGATATCATTAAAATCTTACGAGACCGTGCATGCCCAATGAGCCTCTCCCTCAATCCAATCCTTTTCCTAAGAACTATCAGGAGGTATG
>JANXBA010000066.1 GCA_025062075.1 Aquificaceae bacterium | reverse complement strand
CACGTCGGCACCTGCATCCCCGCCGTTGTTGTCGCTATCCGTGTCAATTTTCATTATCTGCACGGAGTTGCCACCGTCCAGCACCACTTGACCAAGCGCCTTTATGGTTAGCTTACCGCCGCCGTCGGTAGTGATGTAGGTAAGCGTCTGGGTCACTTGGTATGTGCCCGCCTGTATGCATATGACATCGTTTTGGTTGTTGCTCTGGGCTTGCGTCAGAGCTTGCTGAAGGGCACCTACGCTGTTTACGGTGATGTCGCAGGCTTGCATAGGTCTCAGCCTTGCGCCCTCTCCAAAGAGGGCAGACCTGATGCTCTCACCCGCTCCTCCTCCGCAGGAAGAGAGAAGGCTCACACATGCCAGGAGTAGGACAAACAGAGCTTTTTTCATGACCTTCTCCTTCACCTTTTTTGGCTACAAATATACTTACTTCTGGCTTGCCTGTCAAGCACTTTGAGGGGCAACGAGCCGGCCTTTGCCAAAGCCTGCATACCACTTACTGAGGTAACCCCGCCGGGTCTACCACCTCCTTGAAAAACTCGCATAGTCATAAAAGTCTGAAAAGCCAATATCTTAGCTGAAGGGGGAGAGGGCTTTGTGCTGCCAAGGCTTTGAGGGTTTGACGAGCTGACGGGAGGAGCCTAAACTCTTAAGAAAACAAGAGCGGAGGACAAAACTATGCATGTTCGCAAAAGAAGTGGCGAGAAGGAGGCTTTGGACATTTCCAAAATTCGTCTGGCGATAGGGTTTGCTTGCAAGGACATAGATGTGGACCCTATGGAGTTGGAGCTGGATGCCCAGATACAGTTCAGGGACGGCATCAGCACGAAAGAGATTCAACAGCTCCTGATAAGGACTGCGGCGGAGAAGGTCTCACCTCAGACACCCCAGTGGCAGTATGTGGCTGCAAGGCTCCTTCTCTACGACCTGTACAAGGAAGTGGGCCACATAAGAGGATACGAGGTAAAGGACAAGATAAACGGTAAGTACAAGCCCTACAACCCAGACAGCTTTCACAAGCTGGTAGAGACCTACGCAGGAAGGGGCATATACGGGGAATACCTACTTAAAGAGTACACGGAGCAGGACTTTAGCCAGCTGGCCCACTACATAGAGCCAGAGAGAGACTTGCTCTTTAACTACACGGGCATCAAGGTGCTGGCGGACCGCTATCTGGTCAGAGACGAGGAAGGTAGCATCGTAGAGCTCCCCCAGGAGATGTACATGCTCATAGCCATGACCTTGGCCATACCGGAGGAGAAAGAAAAAAGGCTCCACTACGCCAAGCTCTTCTACGACCTGATGAGCAGTCACCAAGTGTCTCTGGCAACGCCCACCTTGATGAACGCCAGAAGAACGCACACTCAGCTGAGCTCCTGCTTTGTGCTGACCGTGGAGGACGACCTTTACGACATTTTTGACAACGTGCAAAAGGCGGGACAGATTTCCAAGTTTGCGGGAGGCCTTGGAGTGTATCTTGGCAAGATTAGGGCAACGGGCGCGCCCATAAGGAAGTTCAAAGGGGCGAGCTCTGGAGTTCTGCCGGTGGTCAAGATTCTCAACGACGTGATGGTCTACGTAGACCAGCTGGGCATGAGGAAAGGCTCAGCGAGCATCACCCTTGACATATGGCACAAGGACGTGCTGGACTTTTTGGAGGTGAAAACAAACGTAGGCGACGAGAGGAAAAAGGCCCACGACATACACCCGGCGGTAGCCATACCGGACCTCTTTATGAAAAGGCTCAAAAACCGCCAGAGGTGGACCCTTTTTGACCCCTACTACTGCAAAAAAGTAAAGGGGGACAAAAACTTGGAGGACTTCTACGGGGAGGAGTTTGAGGAGCTCTACGAGAGGTTAGAGAGGGAACTTCCCCCCTACGCCAAGAAGGAGGTGGACGCCTTTGAGCTCTGGAAGAGGCTTCTGTCGGTTATCTTTGAGACGGGAGAGCCCTACGTCTTTTTCAGGGATACCGCCAACAGGCTAAACCCAAACAAGCACTGCGGTATGGTCTACAGCTCTAACCTCTGCCACGAGATAGTGCAGAACATGTCCCCCAGCCAGCACGTAGAGGAAAGCCTTTCGGAGGAGGGGGTCATTCTTCACAAAAAGAAGTCCGGGGACGTGGTGGTGTGCAACCTGGGCTCTATAAACTTGGGAAAGGTCTACACCAAGGAGGAGATGGAAAAGGTGGTGCCCCTGCTGGTGAGAATGCTGGACAACGTGATAAGCATGAACTACTACGCAGTAAAGGAGGCCCAGTGGACCAACTGGAGGTATCGCTCCATAGGCATAGGGGTGAGCAACTACCACTACCGCCTCGTAAAAGAAGGCATAAGCTGGGAGTCGGAGGAGCACCTCCAGTTTGCACAGGCCCTCTTTGAACGGATAGCCTACTACGCCATAAAAGGCTCTATGGAGCTGGCAAAGGAGCGGGGAGCCTACCCTCTCTTTGAAGGCTCAGACTGGAGCAAGGGCATTTTCTTTGGCAGGACTCCGGGGGAGAATGTCAAACTCTCAAAAAACGGCTTTGACTGGGTGGGACTGGCTCAGGAGGTGAAAACCTACGGCATGAGAAACGCATACCTTATAGCGGTGATGCCCACGGGTTCTACTTCCCTTATACTGGGTGCCACGCCCTCCGTGGACCCCATCTTTGCCAAGTTTTACAAGGAGGAGAACATGTCGGGCGTACTGCCCCAGGTCCCGCCGGAGATAGACAAGCTCTTCTGGCACTACAAGAGTGCCTACCACATAGACCAGGAGTGGGTCATAAGGGCTGCGGCCGCAAGACAGCTCTGGATAGACCAGGCCCAGTCCCTGAACCTCTTCATAGACCCCGAAAAGATAGACGGGCCCACTCTTTCTAAGCTCTACGAGCTTGCTAGGGAACTGGGGCTTAAGACCGTCTACTACACGAGAAGCAAGTCCATGACGGACATAGAAGAGTGCGAGAGCTGTTCTACGTAGGAGGTAAAGAATGGAAAGGACCGTAATCTTCAACCCAGAAGGGCACAGAGAGCCCTCAAAAAGAAGGCTCGTGCTGGGCAATCCCACCAACATCATGGAGCTCAACTCCGTCAAATACCAGTGGGCTTATGACCTGTATAAAACCATGGGCTTTACCAACTTCTGGATTCCTGAAGAGGTGCCCATGCACGAGGACAAAAAGCAGTACGAGAAGGAGCTCTCCGACTACGAAAAAAGAGCCTACGAGATGGTGCTTTCTTTTTTAATCGCCCTGGACTCCTATCAGGTGAACATGCTAAAGGAGTTTGCCCGATACATCACCGCTCCCGAGTTGGTGATGGCCTTGACCGCTCAGGAGTTTCAGGAGGCCCTGCACAGCTACTCTTACCAGTTTATCCTCGAGAGCGTGGTGGACCCGCAGGTGGCGGACGAGATATACAACTACTGGCGTCAGGACCAACTACTTATGGAAAGGAACAGGGTCATAGCAGAGCTCTACAACGAATTTATCCGCAAGCCCACGGAGGAGAACTTCCTCAAGGCGGTCTTTGGAAACTACGTGCTCGAGAGCCTTTACTTCTACTCTGGCTTTGCCCTCTTTTACACGCTGGGAAGACAGGGCAAGATGAAAAACACCGTCCAGCAGATAAAGTACATAAACAGAGACGAGCTCACCCACGTGACGCTCTTTAGGAACATAATCCTTACTCTCAAAGAAGAGCAACCTGACTTTTTCACGCCGGAGATAGAAAGGTGGGTTTACGAGCTCTTTAAGTTTGCCACCGAGAAGGAGATAGAGTGGGGCAAGCACGTGACAAAAAACCAGATACTGGGTCTTAACGACTACCTTATAGACCTCTACATAAAGTACCTGTCCAACCTCAGACTAAATCAGCTGGGCTACAAGCCACTTTATCCTGAAGTGACTGAAAATCCCATGAAGTGGATAGACACTTTCAGGACCATAAACGATACCAAGACAGACTTCTTCCAGGCCAAGCCCCAGACCTACGCCAAGAGAAGCGAGCTAAGGTGGTAACAGACAGGCGAAGGGCTCAAGACGGTTTTCAAGCCTTTGGGCAAACTGGATGAGGGGAACCTGGTACAGAGGGTGCATGAGCTCTGAGTTTATCTCCAGCAGGGGAAAGAGAAAAAAGTCCCTGTCAAGAAGGTGTGGGTGTGGCACTCGGAGAAAGCTGAGCATGAGAATGTGGTTCTCATAGAGGAGGATGTCCAAGTCTATCTCTCGTGGTCCCCAGCGTTCTCTGGGCCGTCTGCCTGAGCTCTTCTCAACCTCCTTGAGAGCAAAAAGGAGCTCTATGGGGTTTAGACCTGTCTCAAACTCCAGCACGCCGTTTATGAACTCTGGCTGGTCCGTTTTCCCCCAAGGCTGGCTCACGTAGATGGTGGACACCTTTTTCACGGAGCCGTACCTTTTCAGGAGCTCTAAAGCACGGAGTACGTATTGCAGTCTGTCACCTACGTTACTGCCAAAGGCTACGTAGCACAGAGACATGGGAAAAGGTTAATACATGCCCCCGTTTACGTGCAGGACCTCTCCGGTTATGTAGTCCGCCAGAGGGGAGCACAGAAAGAGCACCGCACCCGCCACGTCTTCGGGCTTTCCAAACCTACCCAGCGGTATGTTTTTGAGATACTCCTGTCTGAGCTCCTCTTTTAGGCTGGCGGTCATATCCGTCTCTATAAAGCCAGGAGCCACCGCGTTAACGGTTATGTTTCTGCTTGCCAGCTCTTTGGCCAAGCTCTTTGTAAAGCCTATCAGGGCGGACTTGGTGGAGGCGTAGTTCACCTGCCCCACGTTGCCCGTAAAGCCCACCACGGAGGAGAGGTTGACCACCCTGCCCCAGCGGTTTTTGAGCATGCCTTTGACGGCAAGAGAAGTCATCAAAAAGGTGCCCGTCAGGTTTACCCTGAGCACCTCCTCCCAGTCCTCAACACCCATTCTCAGGAAGAGCTTGTCTCGCGTGATGCCTGCGTTGTTAACCAGCACGTCCACGCCACCCCAGAGCTCTTCCACCCTTGCGTAGGCCTCTCTTATTGAGCTGTGGTCTCCCACATCCAGAGCAAGGCCAAGGGTCTCCACGCCACAGCTCTGAGCTATTTCCTTGGCCACCTCCTGAGCCCGAGAGAGGTCTCTTCCCGTTACAGCTACTCTCGCTCCTGCCCTTGCCAAGAACTCCGCCACCGCCCTACCTATACCTCTCGTAGAGCCAGTCACCAGGGCCGTCCTTTTTGAAAGGTCTATGCAAAACACGCTAAAATTCTAACACGGACGGCGAGCGCTCGTAATGGTTCCTAAAGGCTTAGCTTTAGCAGTCTTAGTCACCTTGCTTGCTAACTCTCTGCTCGTGAACCTTCCTCTGTTTCCTGAAAAAAGCGCAACTCGCAGTTTGATGTTTCTGTTTGCTCCGGCGACTTTTCTCTTCTTTTTGGTTCTAAACAGGTTTAAGTTTAGGATTCTTGACAAAACGGCAAAGGTTTTTATCATCTACTGCCTGTGGACACTCTTGATATCCTATTTGAATCTGATGGTTTATATCTTACTTAATGACTTAGTAGTATACGAGAGAAATGTCGTAGTTAAGTTTTTAGAAGCCTTCTTCTCGATGACCTTTTTACACATGCTCGTCTACTACCTGTACGCGGACTCCCTGCGCAGGGTCAGCTACAGAGCCTTTAGTTACGTAATTTTCGTCGCTTTTACCGTGCTAACTGCGGTAGGAATCGCAGAGTACTTCAAACCAGAAGCCTTAGAGGTGTTTCACGCACAACCGAAGGACTACAGCAGACTAAGGCTTTTAACCGCAGAGCCATCGCAAGCGGTGCTGGTCTTTTCTGTGGTCTTCTTCTTGAGTTTTCTGCTGGCTCGCAAGCTCTACACAAAGGTAATTATAAGCTTGGTTTACGCTGTTGTGCTTTACTTTATCTCTTCAAAAGGCATATTCATGTCTATGATGCTCAGCAGTTTACTTCTGCTTGTGGTAAGTGCTACGCTACACTACAGCTTCTTAATACTACTGTTTAACTTCGTCGTGATTGCTTACGTGTTTTTCACCGTAGTTGTGCCACAAATCGTGTTGGACATTCTGCACTTTACCTCCTTTGCTACCAGAGCTTCTGGACTGTTGTCTGCTGTCTACATTCTGCTCGTCTACCCCTTCGGTTTGGGCTACGGCACGTACATAGGCTTGTATCCAGAAATAATGGAAAAGGTCAGCTCTTACCTCTCTGGTTTTTTTAGACACGAGCTGAACTTAGAAGAGGTGCACCTCATGATAGACCACGGTCAGAACATAGGAGCTAAGGCAACCTTGCCCCAGCTCGTGATGTTTAACGGCATATTTGGGCTTCTCTTTTTCTTTTTCCTCCTTTACAGGACATACACGGCCTCAAGTTATGTTTCTGCGAAGTTGGGCAAGCTAAACGCTACAGCCTACAGGTTTTTCACGCTAACCTTGTTCATTCAGCTTGCAATAGGAACAGAGTACAATCTTATGTATATAATTTGGCTGTATGTAGCCTTTGGTGAGGTAGTTCGTCAAGATGGATGGGGGAAAGCCTAAGATTATCTACCTCTCCCCTCAGTGCCCCTATCCGCCCACCGACGGTGGGAAAATAAGCATATACTTTCCCGTGCTCTACCTGTCTAAGTATTTTTCTGTAAGGTTGGTGTTCCCCGTGGACAGTCTGGCGGACAAAGAGAGCATGAAAGACCACTTCAGGAGCTTTGGCGTGCAGGTAAGTTACTTTCAGAAGAGCACTCGTGGGTTTTTTGTAGACCTGAAAAACCTGATGTTGAACTTCGGAGAAGAGTTGCCTTTCAAGTGGAGAAAGTATTACTGTAAGAATGCCCAAAGACTGATAAACGAGATAGCTCTGAGAGAGAAGGTAGACGTAGTCTTGGTGAGCTCACCGCACATGATGAAGTACGCCTTGGGCGTGAAGCAGGTCAAACCTGATGTAAAGATATTCCTCAGAGAGCACAACGTAGAGTACAGCTTGGTGGAACAGTTTGGAAGGCTTGTTAAAAATCCCCTGTACAAGGCCGTAGCCCTGTGGCAGTTGGAAAAGTCAAGAAGGGTGGAAGTTGGCTACTGGAAGCTGGCGGATAGAGTGTTTTTCATATCGGACGGTGACTACGAAGTTGCCCTGTCTGCGGCTCCGCAGCTTTCGGACAAATTCAGGGTGGTGTACGACGGCTGTGAGATTAAATCAGAGGAAGTCCCTAAGGTAGACAACTCAGATTTTATCTACACCGCAAACCTGAATACTATCCAGAACGAGATAAGCTTCAGGTGGTTTATTGAAAAGGTGTGGATGCCCAATCTACCCTTTGTAAAGAGGGAAAACATAAAAATCTACGTTACGGGGAACAGTCAAGAGGTGCTTAGAAGAAAATTAAGAAGATACGGTAGCCTCAAAGAGCTGAACGTAGAGAATCTGGGTTTTTTAGACAATCTGGAAGAGGAGACGAGAAGATACAAGTACGTGCTATCTCCTACCATAATAGGCAGTGGTATAAGGTTTAAACTTTTGAACGGTATGGCGTGCGGTAAACCAGTCTTCGCAACACCTTTGGACGTAAACACTACGAAGCACTTCAAGGATATGGAGAATGTAGTCTGCTTTGAAGACAGCGAGTCATTCGTGAAAAAGCTAAAGTACTTAGAAAATAACCAAGATATGTATCACAGTATATCTAAAAATGCGATAGAAACCATAAAAAAGCACTTCACGTGGGAAAACTATGCGGAGTGTGTATATAGAGAGTATTTAGAAGCGGTCTCCTAATGCGATGAGAGTTTTGCACTTGGGTAAATCCTGCCCTCCAAAAGAGGGAGGCATAGAGATTTTTAGCTATGACCTGCTAAAGTACCTCAACTCGCAGGGGGTTAAAGCGGACCTGCTCTGCTTTGGAGAAAGGGATGGGGAAGATACCTATCAAGGTTTTAAATACTACGGGTGTAAACAGAGCGTAAAGATATGGTCTGCCCCTTTGTCTTATAGGTTTGTGAAAGAGTTTTTCAAGCTTTGTCAAAATTACGACCTAATTCACGTTCATTCGCCTAACCCGCTCGCAGAGTTCCTTTCTCTGTTTTCGGGAAAACCCTTGGTCGTTCACTGGCACTCTGACATAGTCAGACAAAGGATTACGTACAAGTTCTACAGGCCAATACAGCTGGCATTCCTGAAAAAAGCAAGAAAAGTGATATGCACTTCCCCTTACTACCTGGAAAGTTCTGCTCAGTTACGAGGCTTCAGAGAAAAAGCTGTGGTTATTCCGCTGGGTTTGGATAGGAAAAAAATCGAGCCTTTTCAGGGTCAAGGGCAAAACGCTTTAAAGGAGAAGTTCAAGGGTAAAAAGATAGTCCTCAGCGTTGGAAGGCTGGTAGAGTACAAGGGATTTGAATACTTGATACTTGCGAGCAAGCACATAAGGGAGGACGCGGTGGTCCTCATAGCCGGAGCAGGCCCGCTCTACTCGAAGCTGGCCGAGCTTGTAAAGACTAACCAGCTCGACGATAGAGTGTTTCTCTTAGGAAGGGTGGAAAATGTGTATGAGTGGATGAGAGAGTGCGATCTCTTTTGCCTGCCATCTGTGTCAAGGAACGAGGCTTTTGGCTTGGTGCTCCTGGAGGCCCTCTTTTTTGGAAAGCCCTTAGTCACCACTGCCGTTGAAGGTTCGGGTATGAATTTCGTGAACCTTGATGGTGTGACGGGAGCGGTGGTTGCACCTAAAAATCCAAAAGCCTTAGCTGATGCCATAAACAACATCTTGGGCGACAAAGAGCTCTATCTGAGACTTTCCGCCAATGCAAGGGAGAGGTTCGCAGAGTTTGACATGGAGAGGGTGGGGTGTAAAGTTGTAGACCTTTACAGAGAGGTCCTGAGCACGAGCAGGAGCTCTTAACTTTTCAAACTCACTTTCCTCAACAGCATCAAGTAACCAACGCTACATATCACGGCGTAGGCTCCCGCAGTTCCAAGGCATATGCCTACGAGCCCCATCTTGAGATAAAAAACAGAGATGTAATTCAACACAAAGTTTGTAACCACGCCCAGAAAGGCAACAAAGCCCACCTCCAAAAGCCTTTCTTTTATCTGAAAGACTCTGTATATGACAGGCCAGAAGAGTACAAAGGGAATTGAAAGGGCGTAAAACTGGAGGGCTGTTGAAGTCAGTTCCATGTCAACTTTGGAAAAAGTTCCGTACCCGAAGAGCAGTTTTACGGGTAGCCAAGGGAGCGCAAAAAACAGCACTACAAAGGGTAGACTAAACATAAATAGCATTCCAAGGTAGAAGTTTAGCTTTTTTATACAGCCTTCGCTTTCAGCAAGCGAGGTAATCGCCATGTGTTCAAACCTCAAAATGGTCCACGGAATTTGCGCTAGGAGAAATCCGTAAGTTAGGGCGGAGACTGCCTTCTCTCCCAAGTAGGAGGCAAAAGCACGGTCTACAAGGATGTAGAGGTGGAGAATGCTGTAAAGAAGGGCAAGCTGGAAAAACTGAAAGAATAGCTTTTTTGCCCTTGCGTCAAAACGGAGCTCCAAGTGTAGGTGTTCCCGCCCCACGTAGAGCATATACACGCACCCTACTGCGTAAGCCACAGAAAAGGAAACGGGAAGAACCCTGTAATCTTTAGTGAGGAGAAGTCCGAGTAGAACGGCTACCAAGTTTGCCAGCGATATGAAAAATTCGCCCACGAAGTACTGCGTGAACCTTCTTTGGCTTCTTAGAACTGCCCCAAAGTGATGGAAAAGGAAGGAGCCAAAGATGTAAGGTAGAAGAAGAAGGTATGAAGTTTTGGTGGCTTCCATCGCCTGAGGGCTGAAACCTGCGGGTATTCTAAGGACGAGCTCCGCCAGGAGTAGGGCAAGAAGGGTAGAGGAAGTGCTCAGAACGAGAGTAAAGGTAAGGAGAAGGCCTGCAAGTTTTTTAAATTCCTCTTGGCTTTGCATTCTTGCTCTTACTAGCTGGGGGACTCCTATTGAGTCAAAGACGTCCGCAAAGGTTAAGAATATGCCCGCCAGCGCTAAGGCCATGAAGAAGCCGTCAGTCTGGTAGCTAAAACCGAGAAGAACTGCGACGGACACGCTTCTGAGATATCCTAAACTACGTGCAAGAACGTTAACGATTGATGACCTTACTACGCCTTGAAGAACTGTTTCTGGTGATTTTCCCAACCTGAAAATGCTAAGAATCATCTGCCTGCCTTTTTCTTGTACCTGTCTTTACTCTTTGCTCCTGAGTTTCTCTTTGGCGTACTCCATTAGACCGCCTGCCTTGAGTATGGCCATGAGCGTCTCGGGAAACCGAGTAGCCTGATACTCTTTGCCTGTGGTGAGGTTTCTCACGATACCTCTCTCTAAGTCCACCTCCAGCTGGTCTCCTTGCCTTGTCTCGTCCACCGCTTGTGGGGCCTCCACGATGGGCAGGCCTATGTTTATGCAGTTTCTGAAGAAGATTCTGGCAAAGGACTTGGCCACCACCACGGGCACGCCTGCGTACTTTATGGCTATGGGGGCATGCTCTCTGGAAGAGCCGGAGCCGAAGTTCTTGCCTGCGAGAATAATGTCCCCCTTTTCGTGCTTGCTGGCAAAGTCAGGGTGTTCCGAGTCTTCCATCACGTGCTGGGCAAGTTCGTAGGGGTCGGAGGTGTTCAAATAACGAGCAGGTATTATCTGGTCCGTGTCCACGTTGTCCCCAAACTTCCAAACCTTTCCCCTTATGACCATGGGAGGAATATTTTACACTGCTTTGCTGACTACTACCCTCACGAGCCTGTCCTCTTCCAGTTCCCACCTCTTTTTTGCCCTGTGGCTTAGCTTGCTCAGGGGAAGGCTTGCCTGCTCTATCCTGTCGTAAAAAATCCTGCCCTTCTGCGTTATGAGCATGAGCTCTACC
>JANXBA010000057.1 GCA_025062075.1 Aquificaceae bacterium | reverse complement strand
AAAGTCCCCCTGCGCAGGTGGAAGCGCCCGCCCCACCGACAGAAGTGCCTATTCAAGCAAAGGCTGTCCCAGAGGACTTGGTGAACGTGCTGAAGGACACCGTGAAAAACCAACTCTCCCCGCAGAACCTTCTGGACCTTCTGTCTCAGGTGATAAGACCAGAGGAGCTAAAAGAGTACATAGCCCAGAAGGTAGAAGAGAGAATAAAGGACCTACTGAGGGAGCAGTTCCAGGAAGTGGTCTCCACCGTTGATGTAGCACAGATACTGAGAGAGGAGGCCTACAGGGTTCTCAAGGAAAGGCTCAGAGAAATCGTCACCTGAGGAAGAGGGCTTCTTCTCTGTACCATCCCCACACGGTGGGGAAAAGGTTCTCTATCCTGTCCTTTGCGGAGAGCATGCTCTTGGGCGTCACCAGAAAAATCATCGGCTGTTCCTGAGCTATTATTCGGTAGGCTTCCCGGTAGAGCTTTACCCTCTCCTGGGGGTCTGTCTCCACCGCACCCCTGTCCAAGAGCTCGTCCACCCTTTTCTCCCACTGGGTCTGGGGGCTTTTCTGGCGCGGGTTCCACATGTGAAGCGTGCCCGAGGAGTGCCACACGTTCCTACCAAAGTGGGGGTCCATAGAGCCGGTCAGACCTATGATTACCGCCTCCCAGCCGTAGGGCGGTGAGGTGAGCTTGCTCACCAAGGTGTTAAAGTCTATGGGCCTGAAGATGACTTTGATGCCTATCTTCTCCAAGTCCTCCTTTACTATGTTGCCGATAGCTTCCCTTTCCTTGTTGCCTGCGTTGGTAAGAAGCACCAGCTCTACTGGGTTTCCCCGTTCGTCTTCCAGCCATCCGTCGCCGTCCCTGTCCCTAAAGCCTATGCTCTCAAGGATGGCTTTGGCTCTCTTTAAGTCGTAGGGGTAGGTGGGGAAAAGACCCTCCTCATAGTAGGGGCGGTTGGCGGGGGTAATCGGGCCGTAAAGGGGCTCCGCAAGACCGTTGTAAACCAAGTAGCAGATGCCTTCTCTGTCTATGGCGTGAGAGATGGCTCTTCTGAACTCCGGGTTTTGAAACCACCGAAGCTTGTGCTTGGGTATGTCCGCGCTGGGGTTTTGGTTGAAGACCAAGAAAGTGGTTGAGGGCGTGGGCCCAAGGTCAAAGAGCCTGCTTTCCTTTATCCTGCTCACGAAGAGCACGTCCTGCGGGCGGACGCCTATGTAGTCCACCTCACCGAGGGAGAACTTAAGCAGGGCGGTGTCCGGGTCTTGGAGTATGTGGGCTACCTTGCTCTTTATGTAAGGCAGGGGTCTGTTCTGTGGGTCTCTCTCGTAGTAGTGGGGGTTGGCGGTGTATTCCACCAGCACGCCCTTTACGTACCTCTTGAGCACATAAGGACCAGTGCCCACTATCTCCTTTGGGTCCGTGCTGACGTTCCAAGCGGTCATGAAGGTACCTTCTCTCGTGTGCTTTTCCAGCTTGTGTTTAGGAAGTATGGGTGCGGACAGGGCGTTCAGGAAAGGGGCAAAGGGTTGTGGAAGTCTAAACTCTACCCTGTGCTCGTCCAGCTTCCTGACAAAGTTTCTGACCTCCTCCGGCCCTTTCAAAAGCCCTCGGAACATGTCGCCCGTAGAGTTAGGTATTTGTGGGTTTAGGTATACGTCTCTGTAGGTAAAGACCACGTCCTCCGCAGTAAAGGGCGTGCCGTCGCTCCACCGCAGGCCCTTCCTCAGGCGGAAAACGTACACCCTGCCATCTTCCTTCTCCTCCCAGCTCTCTGCCAAGTCCGGCACCACCTGCATGGTCTTTAGGTCCACCTTTGTGAGACCGCTGAAGAGGTCAGAGAGCACTGCGGTGGAAGAGGTCTCCTGAGCCAGCGCCGGGTTTAGGGTCTTTGGGTCTGAAGAGAGCACGAGCCGGAGCGGTCCTCCCTCCTTGCCCTCCTTTGGCGTAAAGTCCTCCGCCTTCAGCCTGAGAAAGGACACGCTACCCCCCGAGGGGGAAGAGGTGAGGTAAAAGGGAAGAAAAAGAAGCAGGCAAAAGGCCAGAGCTCCCAAAAAGCCCTTCACCGCCTTACCTCCGCCAGCTCCTTGCCCTTCTGGTAGGCCCACTCTATGGTGTGGAGCACCTCTTGGAGGTTCTGGGGCTCTTTCAGGTTTACCACGCTGAGCACCTCCTCCACCAGCTCCACCACCTCAAGAAAGCCTATTCTGCCCTGAAGGAAGAGCTCCACCGCTATCTGGTCTGCGCCCACCAGCACCGCTGGGTAAGGACCCCCCATCAGGGCAACCCACTTGCACAGGGGCACGCTCCTGAACTTCTCCACGTCTACCTTCTCAAACTCTATGGGCGAGAGCTCAAAAAGGCTCTTCCGGCTGAAAGGGAAGGGTCGCCTCTGCGGGTAGAAAAGGCTGTAGAGAATGGGCAGGCGCATGTCGGTTTGGGAGGCAAGAAGGAGAAAGTTGCCGTCCTGGAGCTCCACAAGACCGTGGACCACGCTCTGGGGATGGATGAGCACGTCAAGGAGCTCCACCGGAAGGTCAAAAAGGTTCATGGCTTCTATGAGCTCCATGCCCTTGTTCATGAGGGTGGCGGAGTCTACGGTAATCTTTGCCCCCATCCTCCAAGTGGGGTGTTGGAGGGCCTCTTCTACGGTGACGTGCTTGAGCTCCTCAAGGCTCCTGTTGCGGAAAGGCCCACCCGAGGCGGTCAGGTAGACCTTTTTTATGTCTTTTCTTTCCACCACAGAGAGCAGTTGAAAGATGGCGTTGTGCTCGCTGTCCACGGGGACGATAAGCTCGCGCTTTTGGCTGACCAGCTTGGGCAGGCATATAAGAGACTCCTTGTTGGAGGCCAAGAGCCTTCTGTTCTTGCTGAGCGTTAAGTGGGTGGGGAGGATGCCGTCCGTGCCCGACACCGCGTTCATCAAGACCTCTGACTCCTCCACGATTGCGTAAAGCCCCTCCTCGCCTTTTAGGAAGGTCGTCTCTGGCGGGAGCTCAGATAGCCACCCCTCTGGGGGCTCCTCGTGGCAGGAAACGTAACGAGGTCTTAACTCCCTTGCCTGAAGGAGGAGCTCCTGGGAGGCTCGCTTGGCCATGAGGCCTACGAGCTCAACCTCTTCCCTGTAGGCCTTTACCACCTGTAGGGTTTGACTGCCCACCGACCCGGTAGAGCCCAGAACGCCGAGCCTCATGCTATGCCTGCCCTCAGAAGGTCGTGCATGTGGAGTATGCCTATGGGTTTTTGCCGGTCGTCCACCACCAGCAGGACGGTTATCTTGTGGTCTTCCATCCTTCTGAGGGCCTCTGCGGCCAGCTCTTCCAGATGGACCGTCTTTGGTCTGGTGGTCATCATGTCGCGGGCAAAACTGCTGTCAAAGGTGCCACCCCGGTTGGCAAAGCGACGCAGGTCTCCGTCGGTGATTATGCCCACCAGCCTGCCCTCCTCGTCTACCACCGCGGTAGCGCCGAAGCCCTTGCTGGTCATTTCTATGATTACCTCCCGTGCGGGCGTGTCCTCTCTCACCACGGGCACGCGCTCTCCCCTGTGGCAGAGGTCTGCCACCCTTTTGAGCCTTCTACCTAAAGCTCCTGCTGGGTGTCTCAAGGCAAAGTCCTGCTCGGTAAAACCGTTGAGCTCCAACAGAACCATGGCAATGGCATCACCGAGCACCAGAGAGGCGGTGGAGGAGCTGGTAGGAGCCAACTGTAGCGGGCAGGCTTCCTTTTCCACACATAGGAATATATGCACCTCTGAGTGCTTAGCCAAGGTGGAGTTAGGGTTGTTGGTAGCGGATATGAGGGGAACGCCCAGCCTCTTCACGTAGGGAAGCAGGGAAACGACCTCCGGGGACTCACCGCTGGTGGAAAAGGCAAAGACCACATCCTCTCTGTCTATGACCCCCAAGTCTCCGTGAAGCGCCTCCGCAGGGTGCAGGAAGTGGGCGGGCGTGCCCGTGCTGGAGAGAGTAGAGGCCACCTTACGAGCTATGTGCCCCGACTTGCCCACGCCCGTGGTTATCACCTTGCCTTTGCAACTCCTTATGAGCTCTACCGCCTTGACGAAGTTCTCGTCTAGGCTGTCCCTTAGCCTTTGCAGGGTCTGTATCTCTATGTCAAAGACCTTTCTGGCTTTTTGGAGCACTTCCTCCATTAGGGTTTGTAGCGCTCTATGCCCTTGCGTATTTCCTCTAAGGCGAACTCCACGCCCTTGAAGCCTTCCACCTTTACCCACTTGCCGGGCTCTAACTCCTTATAGTGTTCAAAGAAGTGCTTTATGCGTTCGAGGAGCACCTGCGGTAGGTCTTGATAGGACTTTACCCCCTCGTAGGTGGGGTCTACCTTGGAGTGGGGCACTGCCAGCAGTTTGGTGTCCAGCCCCTCCTCGTCTCTCATCTCAAGAGCTCCTACTGGCCTGCATCGGACAAGGCTTCCGGGGGCTACTGGGTATCGGGAGACCACGAGCACGTCCACCGGGTCTCCGTCCTCCGCCAGCGTCTTGGGGATGAAGCCGTAGTTGAAGGGGTAGTGCATGGCAGTAAACAGAAACCTGTCCACGAGGAGCGCACCGCTTTCCTTGTCAAGCTCGTACTTTATGGAGCTGTCCTGCGGTATCTCCACCACCACGTAGATGTCCTCTGGTGGGTTTTTGCCGGGGATTAGCTTGCTCAGGTCCATTTTCTCACCTCCAAGTTTATTCTAAACCTGTGCGTTGCAAAAGTTCATGCTCTCTTCAAGGCCGAATTCTACGCACCTCAGGAGGCAGTCCCCGGCCCTGCGTAGCACCCTTCCCAGAAGGGGCACCTCCTGGTCGCTGAAAGGAGAGAGCACGTACTCTACCACCTTGTTTTTGTCCGCAGGCCTGCCTATGCCCACCTTCAGGCGGGGCAGCTTGTCGGTTTTTAACTCCCTTATTATGGACTCCATGCCGTGGTGTCCACCGCTACTCCCTTCCTGACGAAGCCTTAACCTGCCCAGGGGTAGGTCTAAGTCGTCGTAGACTACCAGCATCTCCTGGGGCTCAAGGTCGTACTCCTCCAAAAGGTTCACCACCGCAAGCCCGGAGTTGTTCATGTAAGTCTGTGGCTTTGCCAGCAGGAGCTCCTTCCCCTCTACCGTGGCCTTGTAGAGAAGAGATAGACACTCCTCGGAGGGCTTTTGCAGGCGCAACCTTCGGACTACCTCGTCCACCACCATGAAGCCCACGTTATGGCGGGTCTTTTCGTACTTCTTGCCGGGGTTGCCCAGCCCCACCAGCAGTCTTATCATTCCGCAGGCGCGGACTCCTCCGCCTCGGGCTCAAGGACTACCGCCACGGTCTCGTCCGGAGAGTCTAAGATGGTGCACCCTTCGGGTGGTGAGATGTCCCTCACGTGGAGGGCATCCCCCAGACCCAGGTTGCTCACGTCCACCGTTATCTTCTCTGGCAGGTTCTCCAACCGAGCTCTGACCGTGAGGCTGTGAAGCAGGGGCTCAAAGGTCCCGCCCAGACTGACGCCCACCGGCGTGCCCACGAACTCCACGGGCACCTCTATGTCAATCTCCTTCATGTGGCTTACGTCCTGCAGGTCTAAGTGTACGGGGTTGTCGCCCAGCCAGCCCGTCTGGAGCTCCCTGAGCATGCACAGTCTTTTCTCTCCTCCTATGTAGGCTTCTATCAGGAAGGTCTCACCCTTGGGAAGGGCTCTGAGGTCTTTCAGTGAGATGTAGGCGTGTACGTTCTCCGCGCCCTTGCCGTAGATTTCTACGGGCACAAAGCCCTCTTTTCTACGCTTTTTTAACTCGCTCTTTTTGCCGAGCTCCCTCGGCGTTAAAGTTACCTGCACCCTTTTCATGTTCTCCTCCTACACGAAAAGTGAGCTAATAGATTCGCCTTCATGAGCGCGCTTTATGGCCTCCGCTATGAGCGGAGCTATGGACACCGCCCTGAGCTTTTCAAGCTTTTTGGTCTCCACTGGCAGTGTGTTGGTAACTATGACCTCTTCCAGAGGAGACTCTCTTAGACGGTCTATGGCAGGACCTGAGAAGACGCCGTGTGTGGCACATGCGAAGACGCTCTTGGCCCCTTTGACATAGAGGATGTTGGTAGCAGCTACCACCGTTCCTGCGGTATCTATTATGTCGTCCACGATTATGACCTTTTTGTCTCTTACATCGCCTATAAGGTCTAAGACCTCTGCCACGTTAGGCTCGGGCCTTCTTTTATAAATGATGGCAATGCCACAGCCCAGCTTGTTGGCAAGAAGTCTGGCCCTTTCTACGCCCCCAGAGTCGGGAGAGACCACCACTTTTTCACCTTCCACCTGTCCCTTTATGTATTCATGTAGCACATTCATAGCGTAGAGGTTGTCCACGGGTATGTTGAAAAACCCTTGAATCTGGGGAGAGTGTAGGTCTACGGTGATGAGTCGCTGAGCTCCCGCTACGGTTATCAGGTCCGCGAGAAGTCGGGCGCTTATGGGCACGCGAGGCTTGTCCTTCCTGTCTTGTCGGGAGTAGGCGTAGTAGGGTATGACTGCGGTTATCCTGCCTGCGGAGGCCCTCTTGAGGGCATCCAGCAGGAGAAGGAGTTCCATTATGTTTTCATTGACAGGATGTCCAAGGGATTGAATCACGAAGACGTCCTCTCCTCTCATAGACTCGTTTATGCTTATCCTGACCTCCCCGTCGCTGAACCTACCCACGACCACATCAGACAAGGGTATGCCCAAGTGCTCGGCCACCTCTTGAGCCAGCTTAGGATTGCTGTTGCCTGTGATGAGCTTTATAGAACCGGTCATTCTCCACCTCTCGTGTTTAGGTTGAAGAGCTGGGGTGCCTGGATTCGAACCAGGAACCCCCGGATCCAAAGTCCGGTGCTCTGCCAGTTGAGCTACACCCCATAACTCTCAACCCTGTAGAGCCTCCAGCCTCTTGCCCTGCAGGCAAGTTCCACCTCGGGCAAAGGCTCGCCGGCGTAGAAGACCGCCGAACCGCTACCGCTCACCAAGGCTCGCAGCCCAAAGCTCTGCAGAAAGCGGAGGACCTCACCCACCTGTGGGTAGAGCTCGGCTGCGAGCTCGCCCAACCTGTTCTCCAAGGGGCTGAAGTCTCCAGCCCTTAGGCAATCTAATATTGTATCACCCTGCACATGACTTGTCAACATGTCAGGAGACACGTGCTTGTAAACATAGACGGTGGAGCACTTTACGTTGGGATAGATAAGAGTAAATACCATGCGCGGGAGCTCCACCCTCTGGAGAACCTCACCCCTACCTCTACCAACCGCAGAACCACCCATCAGAAAAAAGGGAGCATCAGAGGAAACCTGCGCCGCCAGCGCCTGCAACTCCCGGACAGACATAGGCTCTCCCAGGAGCTGGTTGACCGCCTTCAAGACCACCGCCACGTTAGAAGAGCCCCCACCGAGACCTGCCCCCTCCGGGATGTTCTTTTGGATGTACACGCTTACCTTTATGTCTTTTCCTATTTGCCTCTCCATGAGCCTGAGGGCTTTGTAAACCAAGTTCTCCTCCATGGGTATGCCCGTGCTGGTCTGGACGGAGAGCTCCCCTTCCCACAGGGTTATCTCGTCGAAGAGGTTCACCGCATGGTAGAGGGTGAATATCTCATGGTAGCCGTCAGGCCTCTTACCCAAAAGCCACAGACCCAAGTTCAGCTTGGCAGGGGATAGAACCCTGACAAGAGCTCTTTTCCCGACCATCCCAAAAAATCTACCACACAAGGTGTGCATACCACCTTGACCTTAAGGCACTAATAAAATCTTAGTGTTAAGCACTGAAGATTTTCAAAAAACCTCTTGACAAACTACCCCGCCTGTTAATATAATATCTACCGTAAAATCCATCGGAAGGAGGTGAAACATGGCAAAGCTCAGGCCCCTTTACGACAAGGTGGTGGTCAAGAGGTTTGAGGAGCAGGAGCAGAAGACAGCCTCAGGCATAATCATACCTGACACCGCCAAGGAAAAGCCCCAGTTTGGGGAAGTGGTGGCGGTGGGTGAGGGCAAGCTCCTCCAGAGCGGTCAGCAGGTGTCCCTCAGAGTAAAGCCCGGCGACAAGGTAGTCTTTAACAAGTACGCGGGCACCGAAGTGGAGCTGGACGGGGAAAAGTACCTAATCATGTCCGAAGAGGAAATTCTTGCTGTGGTTGAGTAAAAAACTTTTAAAGGAGGTGGTAACATGGCGGCAAAAAGGGTCATCTACGGCGAGGACGCCAGAGCGAAGCTCAAGGCAGGCGTGGACAGGCTTGCCAACGCAGTTAAAGTCACCCTCGGCCCCAGGGGCAGAGAGGTAATAATCGAGAAAAAGTGGGGCACGCCTCTGGTCACCAAGGACGGCGTGACCGTGGCCAAAGAGATAGAGTTCAAAGACCCCTACGAGAACATGGGAGCACAGCTGGTCAAGGAGGTGGCCTCCAAGACCGCAGACGTAGCAGGTGACGGCACCACCACCGCAACCGTGCTGGCTCAGGCCATCTTCAACGAAGGTCTGAAGGCTATCGCCTCCGGCGCCAACCCTATGGACCTCAAGAGGGGTATTGACAAGGCAGTGGAGAAAGTAGTTCAGGAGATAAGGGCCCAGTCCATACAGGTGAGCGGAAGGAAGGAAATAGAGCAGGTGGCCACCATCTCCGCCAACAACGACCCCGAGATAGGCAAGATAATAGCGGACGCCATGGAGGCGGTAGGAAAGGACGGCGTCATAACGGTGGAGGAGTCCAAGTCCGCCCAGACCACTCTGGAGACTGTCCAGGGTATGCAGTTTGACAGAGGATACCTCTCCCCCTACTTCGTGACGAACGCGGACAAAATGGAAGCGGTTCTGGAAGACCCCTATGTGCTCATCTACGAGAAGAAGATTTCCAACGTCAAGGACCTTCTGCCCGTGCTGGAGCAGGTGGTGAGGGCAGGCAAGCCTCTTCTCGTAATTGCTGAGGACGTAGAGGCAGAGGCGCTGGCTACGCTGGTGGTCAACCACATAAAGGGCGTCATAAGAGCTTGCGCAGTAAAGGCTCCCGGCTTTGGTCAGAGGAGGAAGGACTACCTGCAGGACATAGGCATACTCACCGGCGGAACCGCCATAACGGAGGAACTGGGCATAAAGCTTGAGAGCGTCACCCTTGACATGCTCGGAAGGGCGGACAAAGTTATAGTGGACAAGGACAACACCACCATTGTGGGTGGCAGAGGCTCCAAGGAGGCCATATCCGCCAGAATTGAGCAGATAAGGAAGCAGATACTGGAGACCACCTCCGACTACGACAGGGAGAAGCTCCAAGAGAGACTGGCTAAACTGTCAGGCGGCGTTGCCATCATAAGAGTAGGAGCGGCCACTGAGGCGGAGCTCAAAGAGAAAAAGGCGAGAGTGGAAGATGCGGTGCACGCCACCAAGGCGGCGGTGGAAGAGGGTATCGTGCCCGGCGGTGGCGTAGCTCTGGTGAGGGCCTCCGAAGTCCTTGAGGACATGAAACTGGAAAACCCTGACCAGCAGGTGGGCGTGGACATAGTGAAAAAGGCTTGCAGAACACCTCTCAGGCAAATAGCTGCCAATGCAGGTTACGAAGGCTTTGTGGTTCTCGAAAAGGTGCTCCAGCTCGGTAGCGAGAAGGGTAAGAACTGGGGCTTTGACGCAGCCGCAGGCGAGTACAAGGACATGGTAGAGGCAGGTATCATAGACCCCACCAAAGTGGTGAGGACCGCCATACAGAACGCTGCTTCTGTGGCAGGCACCATGCTCACCGCAGAGGCTCTGGTGGCCGAGATACCTGAGGAGAAGAAGGAAAAGGCTCCAACTCCCGACGTGCCTGACCTTGACTAAGAAAGAGCCCCCTTCCGGGGGCTTTTTTATTTGAATATCTTGATAAGGTTATTCACCATCTCCCCCGTGCTGTTCCCCAAGTAAACAAACCCGTTTTTCACGGTAAAGTCCTTCTTAAGACACAGACTTCCCAAGGGTATAAACTCCTCCCTTATCTTGACCATGCGCGTAGAGGGTAAGAAGATGCCTTTTCCGTCCGTGTAGAAATCATCCGCCTTGAGCTCAAACTCCATACTGTCCGCTTTGAGAATGAGTTTCCGGTATGCCTTTCCTGCGTAGATTTCTATGTCTTCGTAAGAGGAGAGCTCCTCGTAGAGGTCTTTCAGAGGGCTTGGGGCCGGCTCGAACTTCACGTAGTCTTTTACCGTGTAGCACTCGTTAAAGAGGGCGTAGGGACAGGTCTGAGCACAGTATCCGTGGTCTATGCTTTTAAAAAGGTAGCCCAGGGCGTAGCCCTTAGAGGGCAGGATGTTCTCCCTACCCAGCTTGTCTAAAAAGCCTGAGCGCCGCATCACCTCCTCTACGGGTCCCTTCACATTTACGAAGACCAGATTTATTCCTCTCCTCCGCAGGTCTTCCAGGAAGTCAACGAGAGCGTCCAAAGCGGTCCCGTCCATGTAGTTTACCGACTCGCAGTCAATCACCAGATGCTTCAGAGCAGGCTTTTGCTCTGATATACTCTTTATCTCCTCAAGGATGTTCTCCGTGTTGGCGTAGTAGAAAGATGCCTCAGGACGCACCATCTCTATCTGAGGACAGGTGGGTATGTTGTTGCTCTCTGCGTTGACGAAGGTTTTGCTAACTGGGTCTCTGGACATTCTTACGATTCTGGGGTACAGACTTCTCCACAGGAACAGAGACAGGGACAGAAACATGCCTATGAAGATTGCGTAGTCGGGCTTGGTGATAAAAGATAGGGCAAAAGTAGTTATAGCAGATATGCCGTCGTAGCGGTTGGTCTTCCAAAGGTGCAGGAAGTACTTGGGCTTTACCAAGCTCACCACCGCCGTTATGACCACCGCAGAGAGCACAGCTCTGGGCAGGTAGTATAGAAGGGGTGCTACGAAGAAAATGGTGGCTATCACAAAACTGGCACTTATGATGTTGGCCATGCCCGTCTTAGCACCTGCCTGAAAGTTGACTGCGGAGCGGGAAAAGGAACCGCTTACAGGGAAGCTCTTGAAGAAAGAACCCACCAGATTGGCAAGCCCCTGACCCACGAGCTCTTGGTTTACATCCACCTTCTGCTTTGTTTGGCTGGCTATGAACTTGGCTATGGCGTAGGCCTCCATAAAGCCCACTAAGGCCACAATAAAGGCTTTACCTGTTATGCTGTCCAAGAGCTCTAAGTCTATAGTAGGTAAAGAGGGCAAGGGTAAACCTTGCGGAATTTCTCCCACTACTCTTATGCCGTGGCTTTCAAAGCTGAAGAAGTAAGAAAGGGCGGTGAAAAGAGCTACCGCAAAGAGGGCGGAGGGGAAGTTTTTGTTGACCCTTCTGAGCCCAACAATCAAAGCTATGGAGGTAAGACCTACCGCTAGCGTGTAGAAGTTTGTCTTCGGCAGGTTTGTGAATATCTCGTACAGGTTCTGAAATATGAGCTCTTTCTGTTCTATCTTTATGCCCAAGAGGGCGGGGATTTGAGTGGTCATTATGATGATGGCTGCGGCGTTGGTAAAGCCCACTATGACCGAGTGGGATACGAAGTTAACCAGAAAGCCTAACCTAAAAATGCCCAGGGCCAGTTGTATGAGACCTACCAGAAAGGCCATAAGTATGGCCAGCTGTATAAACTTCTCCTCCCCGGGCTTGGCAAAGCTTGACAAAGAGACGTAAGTGAGAAAGGCTACGATGGCAACCGGGCCCGTGGCCAGTTGAGCAGAGCTCCCAAAAAGAGCCGCCACGATGACGGGAATGGAGGCCGCATACAGGCCGTAAACAGGCGGAAGTCCTGCGATAAGGGCGTAGGCCATTGACTGAGGCACCAGCACCACCGCTACGGTCAGACCCGCTATGAGGTCAGAGCTGAAAGTTTTCCCGTCGTAACCCCTTATCCACCTGAGAAAGGGTAAAAACCTATCCATGTTTTGTAATATTACCATAAATACCCAAAGGATTGTAGAATACTTTCATGGCCTTGGTGCTTTCCTACTGTGGTAAAAGTCCAAAGATAGCCTCCTCTGTCTTTCTTGCTGAAAACGCAGTGGTGATTGGAGACGTAGAGGTAGGCGAAGACTCTTCCCTGTGGTATGGAGTGGTAGTCAGGGGGGACGTGAACTACATACGTATAGGTAGAGGAACCAACATACAGGACAATTCGGTGGTGCACGTCACTCACCAAACTCATCCTACTCTTGTAGGTGACTTCGTAACCGTAGGACACAGAGTTATCCTGCACGGTTGCAAAGTGGGAAACTACGTGCTGGTAGGCATGGGAGCGGTGGTGATGGACGGCGTGGAGATAGAAGACTATGTGTTGGTAGGTGCGGGAGCTCTTCTCACACCAGGCAAGAGGTTCCCTTCGGGGGTCCTGGTGGCAGGCTTTCCTGCCAAGGTAGTCAGAGACCTAAGGCAGGAAGAGTTCACGCTCTTGGAGACCTCAGCCAAAAACTACATACAATACAAGAACCACTACTTGCAAAGAAGCCCCCTTAGTCTATGAAACAGTGTAACATAGGCAGTATAGCCACTGTCTACGACCTTAAGAGGTTGCACAAAGGGCTGAAGGTTACCATAGTTTCTGGAAGGCCCTACTTTGGTTTTACACCTGCTTGGCCTCACTTTGCCCTTTTATGGGTAGCGTTCAGACCGCCATAGCTAGTCTAATGGCAAACAGATACTATGTAGGCTACCAAAGATGTCAGCTTTAGAGACCTCTATGCCTATCCTTCCACTGGTTATGGTCTTTTCGGTCTTTACAGATACCCCGCCAAGTTTATTCCTCAGGTAGTCCTGTACGCTATTAAAAAATACGCACAGTCCGGAGATGTGGTTTTTGACCCCTTTGCGGGAAGCGGAACGGTGGGGATTGCGTGTAGGCTTTTGGGGCATGACTACGAACTCTGGGATATAAACCCTATGCTCTCTTTTCTGCACAACTTCTGTCGTATGAACCATACAGTGTCTACGAAGGAGGTAATAAAAAGCCTTGAAGAAGTTCAAAACTCAAAAGACATGTATCTACCAAAGTGGGACAATCTGGCTTACTGGTATCCAGAGGGCTTTTTTGAAGAGCTCGGAAGGTTAAGACATGCCATAGAGAAAGTAGAAAATTATCATGTCAAACTCATTCTTTTGCTTGCTTTTCTTATATGCGGACGAAAAAGTTCATAAGCTATACAAGTCAAAAAGGGCTAAGGAAAAAGTAGAAAAACTTCTGAGAGATAACTGGAAAAACCTTATGAAGGAACACCTGCGGTCTAATGTGGTGTATATTCTGGGAAAATTTCGGGAATACCTTTTAGAAAAACTGAAGGAAGTTCAAAGCGTGGTGATGGCAGGTGTGGATACTCTAAAGCGGGAACTGGATAGGGATGTGGAACTTTTATTAACTTCGCCCCCTTATCTTCAGGCTCAGGAATACATAAGGTCGAAAAAGCTGGAGCTTTTCTGGTTGGGACATACGCAAGAACAGGTGAGCCAGCTCTCTGAAAGAGAAAATCCTCACAGGAAAGA
>JANXBA010000054.1 GCA_025062075.1 Aquificaceae bacterium | reverse complement strand
TTTCAGTGAAGAACTGCTCCTTGAAGGTGGCGTGCAGGGGCTTTAGGCTCTCGTAGGCCTTGCTTGGGTCTACAAGGCCCTTTACGTAGACCAAGTAGGCCAAGGCTATACCGCCAAGCCCTACAGCCACAGATAGCACTGCCACCTGCCAATGCAACTGCTTGTGAGCTCCAAGCGTGCCCACATACCAGCTTTCAAAAAAGCCTGCCACCACGGCCATGACTGACAGCACCACCATGGGCACTGTCATCACGCTTCCCGCTTCGTGCCCCACTCTATGTTCAGCGCCGTGAAAGACCACAAAGCCTTCTCTGAAGATGTAGTAGGCGGTCAGGAAGCTAACCACTGAGGTGAGCACTCCCCAGAGAAATCCGCTCTCGTAAGCAGTGCTTATTATCAGGTCTTTGCTCCAAAAGCCTGAAAAGGGGAAAATGCCAGCCAAGGCAAGAGCTCCTACCATGAAGCTTGTGTAGGTCACGGGCATGTGTTTTCTGAGCCCTCCTGTCTCGTATATGCTGTAGACTTTGTGGTGAAAGGCGTGTATCACGGAGCCAGCCGCCAAAAAGAGCAGTGCCTTGAAAAAGGCGTGAGTGGTCAGGTGGAACATGGCACTTGCCTTGTCTCCAAGTCCAAGGGCAAGGAACATAAGCCCAAGCTGGCTCATGGTGGAGAAGGCGATTATCTTCTTGATGTCCGTGTGAGAAGTGGCTGCAAGGGCTGCAAAAAGGGCGGTCAGTCCACCCACGAAGGCTACCACCTTCAGGCTCTGTGGCGAGCTTTCAAACATAGGGTAGAGCCTTGCCACCAAGTAGACACCCGCAGCCACCATGGTGGCAGCGTGCAAAAGGGCTGACACGGGCGTAGGACCTGCCATGGCGTTTGGTAGCCAAGTGTGCAGGGGAAGCTGTCCAGACTTTCCCACCGCACCGCCAAAAAGGAGAAGACAAGCCAGAAAGAGAAGAGTTTTGTCCACCTGTGAGACCTTTGAGAAGATGTCTGTCAAAGACAGAGAGCCGAAAAGGTAGAAGGTGGTGATTATGCCAAAAAGGAAGAGCCAGTCACCCACTCTGTTGAGCACAAAGGCTTCAAAGGAAGCGTTAGAAGCCTTTTTCTGAGTGTGGAAGTATCCAATAAGCAGGTAAGAGGCGAGACCCACACCTTCCCAGCCAAAGAAGATGCCAAGCAGGTTGTCAGAGAGAACTATCAGGAGCATGGCAAAGAGAAAGAGGGACAGGTAGGCGTAGAACTTGAAAGTCCACTGGCCAAAGAGCTCGTGCATGTAGCCAATGGAGTAGACAAAGATTAGCGTAGCCACGAAGGTGACCACGGAGGCGGTGACAGAAGACAGCGGGTCAAAGAGAAGACCCAGAGTGAGCGAGTAGTCTCCCAAGTGCAAGAACTGGTAGAGCGGGACGGAGAAGGGCTCACGCAGTGCCTTGAATGTGGCATGCAAGGAGAAGAGAAAAGAGAAAGCACCACCCAAGATGCACAAAATTGCGGAGGGCATGTCTCCCATTCTTGAGCCAAAGAGGGCAATGAGCAAAAAAGCCACAAGGGGTGAAAGTAAGACTGCTATGCTCTCCATTCTA
>JANXBA010000038.1 GCA_025062075.1 Aquificaceae bacterium | reverse complement strand
CACATATACCCTCATCAAGAAAAGCCACATGCTCAAGCCTTATGTCCCCATGACCATCCCTTATGCGACCTTCCCTTATTCTCTTTTCAAAAAGTCCAGAATACTTTTCGTAAAAACCATTAACTTTGTCCCTAATAAATCGGTAATCTTCCACATTTATGGTTATACCTATGTACTTTTCCGTTTGCACGAAGTTTTCTTCCGTGTTAAACTTCATAACTTCAAGCTTCCCCAACTCATCCCTTCTTTCCGCTCTTAGATGAAAGTTTGCAATGTGTCTTGAAAGCTCTTTTATTTCCTCTTCCTTTACTGTGCCTAAAATATTTTTCAAAAGCCTTTCCTCTGGAATTCTTCTCATCTTTACCGCATATTCCACTGGATTGGTTGGGTCTTCCAGAAGGTATTTACCGTCCACAAGGCTGATGGGAACCACGTCCAAGTAGACCCATGGGCAAAGCCTTCTGTTTAGCTCTATTTCTTTCTTGCAATTTTCAAGCCTTTTTTCAAGGGTAGAGTAATCGAGAAAGCCAAAGTTTACGGGTTTCTTTATCTTGTAAACCACATGCTCCAGCACCAGCACCCAGCTGGTGTGAGTTTGGAGAACTTCAGCCTTTAGCTCAGCGGACAAGCTCTCCACCATGGAGCTACACTCTGCGTATGGTCAAGGTGCCACAGCCACCTAAGCTGTCCTTCCTAAAGCGCGTGGAAAGTGTAACCCTTATCCCGTAAGACCTAAGGAGCAGGAAGGCCTTCTCGTATTCTTCTTCCTCCACGTCTTGGTAAGTTTTCACCGTAGGGTTGTATCTCAGCAAGGTGGCACTCAGTCCAAGTTCTCTGACCAGCTCGCCGAAGGCCCTTAAGTCTTGCTCGCCGTCGTTTACCCCCTTCAAAAGCAAGTAGGCCAAGCTTATCCTTTTTCTTTTCCTCTTTGGGAGCTCTTTTAGGGTTTCTCTGAGAGCTTGTAGAAGGTCCTGCAACCTTCCTGCGTGGGGCAGAAGGGCTTTTCTCTTTTTCTCGGAGACTGCGTGCAGAGATATGGTAACACCTCTATGGGGGAGTTGGAGGAGCCTTCTGAGCTTGGATGTAGGATAGCCAGTGGTGTAGAAGCTCACGCCCAGGCCTGACTTCTTAAAGTGCCAGAAGGCGGTCTCTACCTGTTCCCAGTTCATGAGAGGTTCACCTATGCCCGCAAAAGCGATACGTCTGACGGGAAGAGCGGACCTGAGAAGTTCGTACTGCCCTAATATCTCTTCCGCCGAGAGGTTTCTCCGCAGGCCGTCAGCTCCTGAGATGCAAAAGGGACAACCTAAGGCACAGCCCACCTGCGTGGACAGACAAAGAGTGTCACCTCGGTAGAAGACTGCTTCCACCCTGCTGTGGTCGGAGAGTTCAAAGACGAACAGCCTGTTAAGACTGCTCCTCAATTCCTGCAAAAGCTTCATGCTCTGCAAACCTTGAACAGCACCCTCCACAGCTCTTACAGTGCTGGAGGGCTTTTTCAAAGCCTTTGGGTAGGATTTCTTCAAGGTGGAGCTCTCTCTTGGAGCCCTCCGCACTTAGCGTGATTTTCCAAAGTATGGGGTCCAGTTGCAGGACCTGATAGGTCTTTCCGTCAAGACAGAGTTCTGTACCTACCTCGGGCAAAAGGTGTTTTACCAAGTAGTTTTCCCGCTCAAAGGCCAGACAGCACAGAAGCCTCCCACAGGGGCCGGTAAACTTTTGGGGAGACAGGGGTAAGTTCTGCTCCTGGATGTCCCGCAGAAAAACCGAGTGAAAGTCCTCCTGAAACCTCACACAGCAGGGCACATCACCGCACGTGCCCACCCATCCCAGCATCTGAACTGCGTCTCTTACGCCCACCTGCCTCATCTCTATTCTTTTTCTGAAGATTTTGGCCAAATCTCTTACCAGACCCCGGAAGTCCACCCGCTGGTCGGAGGTGTAGTAGAAAAAGATTTTTTTCCCGTCCAGAGGTATGTAGGTTTTTATGAGCTTCATCTCAAGTTTGTGCTCCGCAATTTTTCTCTTGCACAGGTGCATAGCCTTTTGAGCTCTCCTTTCGTTCTCTCTCATCTTTTTTATGTCCGCTTGCTCTGCCTTTCGGAGGAAGAGCGCCTTCAGGGTAGATGGCTCCTTTGAAGTGCCAAGCACGGTGACCACCTCTTCGCCCCTGTCAGACTGCACCACCAATAAGTCCCCTCTGGAGACTTCGTGCCCCTCCAACCCCTCAACTTGAAAGACCTTGTTGTCTGGAAACCTTGCCTTTATGTAGGGCATGTTTTTCACCTCCTGCAAGCTGGAAGAGCAAAAGGCTCAGCTTAATTCCTCTGCTTAAATATTCTAATCCGGCGGATATCCTGTCAAGAGCTTGCTTGTCCGAGCTGTTCCTTTTTTGAAGGAACCTTCTGTGCAGTTTGGCCTGTAGGAGCTTAAGAAGGTAGAGCTGTCTCTCCATGTCCCACTTTTCTACCTCCAGGGCTTTTCTGTAAAGGGTGAGTATATCTCCTTCTGCGATGGCCTGAGCGGTCTTCAGGAGCTCTGTGTCTTCTTTGAGCTTTAGGGCCATCTTCAGGCTACCTTCCGAGAGCTCAAGGATGAGCGGGTCGTCTACCCCGGTCAACTCCTTTATCTCCTGCGGAGTGAGAGGGGGCACTTCCAAGAGAAAGCTCCTGGAGCGTATGGTGGGCAGGATCTTCTGCAGGTGGGCGGTCACCAGCAGAAAGTGGGTATGTAGGGGAGGCTCTTCCAGCACCTTGAGGAGGGCGTTCTGGGCGTAAGGGTTCATGCTGTCCGCAGGTTCTACCAGCACCACCTTTCTCTTGGACAGAGCGGGGGCAAGGTAAACAAAGTCTTTCGCGCCCCTTATCTGGTCTATCTTTATCTCGCTCTTTTCAGGCGTTAAGTAGACGAAGTCCGGGTGGTCTCCCCGCAGAAAGAGAAAGGTGCTCTTGCCCGTCTTGTCCTCCCCGTAGAAAAGGAGCTCTTCCTTCTTTTTGCTTAGAAAGTTCTTCATGTGCTTGCAGGAGGTGCACTCACCGCAGGGGGGATAGCTCTCCTTCAAGCACAGTAAGGCACTGGCAAACTCAAAGGCTAAGTCTTTCTTGCCTACGCCCTCCTTACCAAAGAGGAGCAGGGAGGAAGGCACGCGTCGGCGGTGCACTAGGGCACTCAAGAACTTTCTCACTCTCTCTCTCATCAGAGCAGGAGCTCCTCCACGAACCTGATGTGCTGTCTGCCTTGCTGAAACTCCCTGCTGGACAGGACCAGCTTGTGAAACTCTATGTTGGTCTTCAGTCCACTGCCGGACACTTTGAACTCCTCCAGAGCTCTGAGAGCTCTGGCTATGGCCTCCTCTCGGGTTCTCCCCCAAGCTATCAGCTTGGCCAAAAGAGAGTCGTAGAAGGGTGGGACCACGTATCCGCAGTACAGGTGCGTGTCTACTCGTATACCGTAACCGCCCGGCAGATACAGCTCCTCCACCTTTCCAGGGGAGGGCACGAAGGTTCTGGGGTCTTCCGCGTTTATCCTGCACTCCACCGCGTGGCCTCTTCTCTGGAGCTCTGGCAGGTTTAGTTTCTCTCCCCGAGCTATCCTTATCTGCCACTCCACGAGGTCCACGCCGTAGACCATCTCAGTCACAGGGTGCTCCACCTGTATCCGACCGTTCATCTCTATGAAGTAGAAGTTTCCCTCCTGGTCCAGAAGAAACTCCACCGTTCCCGCACCTTCGTAGCCTATCTCCCTGCAAAAGTCTGCCACCAAGGCCTGTATCTCTCTTCTCTTCTCTTCGGTTAGGGCGGTGCTAGGGGCTTCCTCCACGAGCTTTTGGTGTCTTCTCTGCACCGAGCACTCCCTCTCGCCGAGAGTTATCACATTCCCGTACCTGTCTGCCAGGACTTGCACTTCTATGTGCTTGGGGTTTATCAGGTACTTCTCTATGTAGAGCCTGCCGTCGCCGAAGGAGGCCTCCGCCTCCTGCGTAGCCAAGGGAAACTTCTCCCGCAACTCCCTGTCGTTGCTCACCACTCTTATGCCCCTACCACCGCCTCCTGTGGAGGCCTTTATGACCACTGGGTAGCCCACTTTGCTCGCTACTTCTAAAGCCTTCTGAAGGTCCACAGGGCCGTCGCTACCCGGCACCAGAGGTAGTCCCACCTTTTTGGCCACCTCCTTGGCCTTCACCTTGTCACCTATGAGCTCCAAGGTCTCAGGAGAGGGCCCGATGAAGACTTTTCCGCTCGCTCTTACAATCTCCGCAAAGCGGGGATTCTCCGACAAAAAGCCGTAACCGGGATGGACTCCCTCAGCCCCAGACACTTCAAGGGCGGACATGACGCGAGGTATGTCAAGGTAGCTCTTGGAAGGCTCCGCAGGCCCTATGCACAGACTCCTGTCTGCCAGCTTTACGTGCATGCTGTTTGTGTCTCCCTCCGAGTATATGGCCACCGTGTTTATGCCCATCTCCCTGCAAGTTCTTATAACTCTCAGCGCTATCTCGCCCCGGTTGGCTATCAGGATGGTTTGCATCCCAAATATTTTACACTCCTAAAAATCTACAATTTTCCTATGTGGGACAAGTTGGTTTTGTGCATCACCGGCGCCAGCGGGGCAGTCTACGGCTACAGACTCCTCCAAGTGCTCACCGCCATGGGCTTTGAGCTTGACTTGGTGGTCTCCTCCTCGGGCTGGGTGGTGCTAAAGCAGGAGCTGGGACTCACCAAGGCGGACCTTCTGAAGGAGTTTCCCACCGTGCATCTGGTGCACGAAAAGGACATAACCAGCCCCATCGCCAGCGGTTCAAGGCTCGTAAAGTACAGAGGTGTGGTGATAGCTCCTTGCTCCATGAGCACACTGGCCCACATAGCCCAGGGCACGAACCAGAACCTCATTCACCGGGTGGCAGAGGTGGCCCTAAAAGAAAGAGTGCCCCTGCTCCTTTTGGTGCGGGAAGCTCCCTACTCTCAGGTGCACTTGGAAAACATGCTAAAAGTGGCGAGGGCAGGTGCGTTGGTCCTTCCTGCAAGCCCTGGCTTTTACCACAAACCTCAAAGCCTGCAGGAGCTGGTGGACTTTGTGGTGGGTAAAGTCTTGGACAGCTTAAGGGTTGAGCATCAGCTCTACCGCAGGTGGAAGGAGTAAGGCTGAGGGCGGGCTTGACACTTGATATTGCCTGACTTAAATTTTTTTATAGAAAAACTTTAAAAGGAGGTGTAGGCCATGAGAAGAGCACTTATGCCCTGGAGCCTCTTCGGGGAGATTGAGCGTATCAGAAGGGAGTTTGACAGGCTGTTTGAGGAGCTCATGCCCAGAGAAGAGGTGGAGAGGGTCTTTGCCCCAGCGGTGGACGTGTACGAGACGGACCAGGAGCTCGTGGTAAAAGCAGAGCTCCCGGGCGTGAAAAAGGAGCAGGTGGAGGTGTCCATCAGGGACAACGCCCTGATTATAAGAGGTGAGAAGAAAGAGGAGAAGGAGGAGAATGTGGAGACCTACCAACGACTGGAGAGGGTTTACGGGAGGTTCGAGAGGGTGGTCCACCTGCCCAGAGAGGTCAAACCGGATGCAGCCAAGGCGGAGTTCAAGGATGGCATTCTGGAGATAAGGATACCTAAGGCGGAGAGCGCCAAGGAAAAGAGAATAGAGATATCCTAAGACCCTTCAGGGGGTAGCCTTTCAATGGTTGCCCCCAGGGCTCTCAACTTCTCTTCCAGCCTTTCGTAGCCCCTGTCTAAGTGGTGTATGTCCCGAACCACGGTGGTGCCCTCTGCAACAAGTCCTGCCAGCACCAAACTGGCGGAAGCCCTAAGGTCCGTAGAGTAAACCTCTGCCCCGTAGAGCTTTTCTACTCCTCTGACGATGGCCAGCCTGTCCCGCACGTGGATGTCCGCACCCATGCGCTGGAGCTCCGCCACATGCTGAAAGCGGTTTTCAAAGATGTTTTCCTTGATTTCTGACTGCCCTCTGGCAAGACAGCAAAGCACCGTAAACTGGGCCTGCATGTCCGTGGGAAAGCCCGGATACTCGGCGGTGGATATGCTCAGAGGCCAAATCTCCCCCTTGGACCGCACCCTCAGACGGTCAAGGCTAAGTACGTCCACTTGGGCCCCCGCTTCCCGCAGTTTGTCCATGACGGCACCCAGATGCTCCACTCTGACCCCCTGTAGCTCCACGTCCCCTCCCGTGATGAAGCCTGCCACCATGAAGGTCCCTGCTTCTATCCTGTCAGGTATGACCCTGTGGTGAAAACCTCTGAGCTCCCTCGAGCCTCGCACCACCGCAGTCCTGTCCTCTATGTGTATCTCCACGCCCATTTTTCTAAGCACCTCCACAAGGTCGAGCACCTCCGGCTCCAAGGCTATGTTCCTGAGAATGCTCCTCTTCTCACAACCGCTGAGGAACATGAGGGCATTCTCCGTGCCGGTGACGGTAATGACTTCAAAGGTGTACTCCACGGGCTTTATCCGCTTGACTTCCATGTCCATGTAGCCGTGTTTTATCCGTATGCTGGCACCTCCCTTTTCAAAGACGCGCAGGTGCTGGTCTATGGACCTGACTCCGATGGAGCAACCACCTGGCATGGACACCACCGCCCTACCAAACCTCGCGAGCAGTGGACCCATGACCAGCACGGAGGCTCTCATACGACGCACCATTGCGTCTGGAGCTCTGTAGCTTGAGAGCTCTCTCGCCTGCAGACGCACTCTGTGGTCTTGGAACTCCACCTGCACTCCCAAGCTCCCCAGCAGTTCCAGAGCGGTGTGAGTGTCCAGGAGGTCGGGCACATTTTCCACCAGATTCTCCTCTTTGGTGAGCAGGCTGGCCACCAGTATGGGCAGGGAGGCGTTCTTTGAGCCAGAGACCTGCACTTTTCCTCTCAGAGGGTTGCCACCTTCAATAAAAAAGCTCTCAGAAGTATACAATCTGGTACTTTTCATCTTTTTTTATGACTATTTTGACAACCTCTCCTCGTCGGGAGTAAAAAATCTCTACGCCGTTGTCCTCTTCCTTGTAAAAAGGGGGTTCTAAAGAGTAGAGCACCACTATCCTCCCCTCCTCCTCTACCACCAAGGGAAAGTCCTTCATATCTTTACCACTACGCAGGTAAGGGCCTCTTTCACCCCCTCCAGCGAGTGTATCTTGTTTATAACCAGCCTTCCGAGCTCGTCCTGGTTTCTCAGCTCCGCAAAGACGATTATGTCGTAGGGGCCGGTCACCACGTCTGCGGTCTTTATGCCTTCAAAGGTGGAAAGGGCCAGCATGATGGAAGGTATTTCTCTGGGGTCAGCCTTTATGAGTACGTAAGCCTTTATAGAGTACTCGCTCTCAAGCTCCATCAGTTCGGTGATGGACATAGGATAGCCTTCGTTTTGCATCTGCATTATCCACCTCCTGCAGGAATATTTTAGCCAACTTCTCCGCAAAAGAGGGTTCTTTCCTTATCTCTTGCACCACTCGGTGGATAAGTCTTCTCACCCTCGGTTCTCTCTCTTCTAATTCCTTCCAACTCTCCTTGAGAGACACTATGGTGCCCTCCACTTTCAACAGGTCCAACCACTTCATAAACTTACCCACTTCGTCCCACACGATTATATCTCCTTTCTCCTTTTCCTGCATTCTCTCTTTGAGGTTTTTCTCCGCCACTTCCTTCAGGTCGTCGATGTCGTAGAGAAAGACCCCGTCCAGTTCTTTTACGGTGGGGTCCACGTTTCTCGGCACAGATATGTCGATGAAAAACATGGGTTTGTAGTTTCTCCTCTTTATGGCTCTGCTCACCATGGCCCTGTTTACGATGTACTCCTTACTGCTTGTGGAGACCAGCACTATGTCAAAGTCTTGAAGATGTTCGGAGAGCTCTTCAAACCTGAGCACGTGTCCTCTAAGTTCCTTAGAGAGCTCCACTGCCCTCTCGTAGGTGCGGTTGGCGATAAACAGGTAGGCTTCAAGCTTTTTCAGATACTTGGCGCACAGCTCTGCCATCTCTCCCGCACCTACCAAGAGTACCCTGCTCTTTGACAGATTACCGAAGATTCTTCTGGCCAGCTCCACCGCCACGTAGCTCACCGAGACTGCGTTCTTGCTTATCCCAGTGTAGGTCCTCACCTTTTTGGCAGTCCTAAGCGCCTTCTCGTAGAGCCGGTTGAGGACCTTACCTACGCAACCCAGCTCTTTAGCTATGCGGTAGGCTTCTTTAAACTGGCTTACTATCTGCGTCTCTCCTATTACCATGGACTCCAGCCCGCTTGCTACCCTGAAGACATGAGCCACCGCCCTGTCCCCTTCCAAGAAGAAGGAGTTCCTTCTGAGCCGAGCGTCAACTCCCTTGAGCCTGAGCAGTTCAAGCACCAGCCCGTTGACCGCCTCGTAGTCCTCCGCCACGCCGTAAACTTCTACCCTGTTGCAGGTGGACAGGAGCATGAGCTCTTTGATACCTCTACAGGTGGCCAGAGGTGGGAGCAGGTAGTAGGCATCTTCTCTACTACAGGCCAGGAGCTCTCTTTGCTCCACTGGGGCAGTTTTGAAGTTCAAGCCCCAGACAAATATGCGATACATCATACATAAATATAGCACACGCCTGCAGGTGTAGTCAGGACTATAATTATCACTTATGCCCGAGTTTCAAAGCGTAAGGGGCTTCCACGACCTCTTGGGAGAGGACTTGCGCAAGTTCAGGCACGTGTCCCAACACCTGCGGGAGAAGCTCAAGCTATACAACTTTGAAGAGGTGGTGCTCCCAGTGGTAGAGTACTTGGAGGTCTTTCAGCGTAGTATCGGCGAGGTAACGGACATAGTGCAGAAGGAGATGTTCGCCTTCAAAGACCAGAAGGGTCGGTGGTTGGCTCTACGCCCGGAGGGCACGGCAGGTGCGGTCAGAGCCTACGTGCAGAACAGACTCTACGCCCTAAAGCCCCACGTCAAGCTCTTCTACGAAGGTCCTATGTTTAGGCACGAGAGGCCTCAGGCGGGTAGATACAGGCAGTTCCACCAGATAGGGGCGGAGGTCTTCGGCTCCATAGACCCCTTGGTGGATGCGGAGATAATACAGTTGGTCTATGAGTTCCTCTCCGAGCTGGGTGTGCCCTCGGTCATAGAGATAAACTCCATAGGCTGTAGGGTCTGCAGACCTGCCTACAGAGTAGCTCTAAAAGAGTATCTGGAGGGCGTGTCCGAGCACCTGTGTCAGGTGTGTCTGGACAGGAAGGACAGAAACCCCCTGAGAGTCTTGGACTGCAAGGTACCCACTTGCAAGGAGGCGGTAAGAGGAGCTCCCAAGATGGTGGACTTTCTCTGTCAGGACTGCACCGAGCACTACGCCAAGCTAAAGGAGTATCTTCAGCTCCTGTCTGTTCCCTACAGGGAAAACCCCTATCTGGTGCGCGGGCTTGACTACTACACAAAAACAGTTTTTGAAGCAGTCTCTCCCGAGCTGGACATGACCTTGGTGGCGGGCGGAAGGTACGACTACTTGGTGGAGGAGCTGGGCGGACCACCTACTCCCGCAGTAGGCTTTGCAGCAGGCTTGGAGAGGCTCTCCCTGCTGGTGAAAGAACTGCCCCGGGAAGAGCCCCTATACATGGTGCTCCCTTTTGGCGACGTCATGGACTACGCCCTGGCGGTAGTAAAGTCGCTGCGCTCCGAGGGTAAAAGGGTGGAGCTCTCTTACAAGAGAGCTGGCCTGAAAAAACAGCTGGAGCTGGCAAACAGGCTGGGGGTAAGTTACGTAGTCCTGGTAGGTGAGGAGGAAAAGGCGGGAGGCTTTTACCTGCTCAAGGACATGGAAACAGGTCAGCAGGTGCGGGTGGAGTTCAACCCCGCCCTGTGAAGTGCACAAAGACCGTGTAGTGACTCTTAAGTCTTATTCTCAGCTCAAAGCCGTACCTTTTGAGCACTCTCCTAGTGAGCTCCACCCCTATACCCATGCCAAAGCTCACCCCCTCGCCCACATCGTTGCGAATCACCAAAATGCCCAACTTTGGGCAAACTTTAAGGTGCAGTAAACTTTTGGAGTGCTTTACCGCGTTGCCTATGAGGTTGTAAAGCACGTCCTCTAAGTCCGTTCTGTTTATGCGCACGTGCATCTCCCTTAGAGACAGGACGAGCCTTTTTTTGTCCAGCTCCTCTTCAAAGTACTTGAGGCTTTCCTTTATTAGCTCTTCCAAGTTCTGGGGGCTCACCTCCAGCGGAGGGTTTTCCTTTGCCAGGTTCATGAAGATGCTGAACTCTCTCTGGACTCTTTGCAGGCTCCTTTCCATGCGCTGAAGGTTGGCGTCCTTTGCGGAGTTCTTTTTGAGCATGGCCAAGAGCACCCTTTGAGTTGCCATGAAGTTGCCCAGACGGTGCATCAGAGAGAGCATCAGCCCCCTGACCCACTCCTCTTTATCCTTGAGCTTTCCTATGTAGCTCTCTACCAGCGTCTGGAAAAGAAGCACTAGCGTGAAGACAAAGACGAACTCTATGAGCATGAGCCTCTTTACGAGCGCCTCTGCCCTTTTTCTGGTGCTCTCCTTTTTTATGCCTACTTTTACCGTGCGCAGAGGGTTGCTGGGGTCTTCAAAGAGGAACACCCTGTAGCCCTGGTCAGGATTGGGGTTTACCACTGCGTAACCTTCGCCCCTGTACTTAGGGTTGCACAGGTAGTGTTTGAAGTGCTGACGGGCGAGCTCGTAGAGCTGTTCCTCTTCTGCCTTTTTTACCTCTCGGAAGACGATTAGGTTTATAATACCAAAGCCCACTACGAGAAGGGAAGACAGAGACATGTACAACCAGAACTTCTCAGCCTTCAACCTTGTAGCCCCAGCCCTTATGCGACAGAATGAAGCCCTCTGGCAGGACTCTGCGCAGGTTCTTTATGTGGGCACGCACCACGTCGTCTCCAACTGGCTCGTCGCCCCACACGTAGTTCAGGAGCTCTTGGGTGGACACGTACCTGTCTCTGTTTTCCACCAGATACTTGAGCAAAAGCCATTCTTTTCTGGTTAACTTCACCTCTTTGTCTGACACCCAGAGCCTGCAGTTCTGCAGGTCCACCTCCACCTGGCCTATTTTTACTCTCTCCTCTTTGACCACCCTCCTATGAAGGGCCCTTATGCGCAGGAGGAGCTCTTTTGGTTCAAAGGGCTTGGTAAGGTAGTCGTCCGCACCAAGGGAGAAGCACTTCTCCTTGTCTTCCAGTCTTCCGCGGGCGGTAAGCACCAGCAGGGGCGTCTTGTCGCCCCTTGCCCTGAGCTCTTTCAGGAGCTCTTCACCGCTTACGTGAGGCATCATAAGGTCCAGAACTATCACGTCGTAGATGGACACCTCCAGAAGGTCAAAGAACTCCCTGCTGTCCTGTATCCAGTCCACCACCAGGCCCTCTGAGCTCAGGTACTCTCTCAGAGACTCCCCCAACAGGTGGTCGTCCTCTACCAGGAGCACCTTCACGCAGTTAAATTATAGCTTCTAGGGCCTCCCTTATGTGTTTGACGGGCAGGACCTCCACCTCTTCTATCTCCACGTTTGAGCCCTTGGGCACGAGGGCTCTTCTGAAGCCGAACCTGAGCCCCTCTTTGAGCCTCTCCCGGGCAAAGTGGACGGAGCGCACCTCACCCAAAAGTCCCAGCTCTCCAAAGACTAAAAGGTCGCCCACGGGCTTGTCCTTTACCGAGCTCACCACTGCCAGAGCTACCGCCAAGTCTGCGGCAGGCTCTTCCACCCTCACGCCCCCTACCACGTTCACAAAGGTGTCCCTGTCGCGGGTGAATATCTTGGCCTCTTTTTCCAGCACTGCCAGTATAAGGGAGAGCCTGTTCACATCAAAGCCCTGCGTCCTTCTCTGGGGGGTGGTGTACAGGGCCTGAATGGTAAGGGCCTGCACTTCCAGTAAGACTGGCTTACTGCCCTCGGTGTGCGGGAAGACCACGCTACCGGAGGAGGCCACCCTCTCCTGCAGGAAGAAGGCGGAGGGCTCGGGCACCTCCTCCAGCCCGGACCCAGACATCTTGAAAAAGGCCATCTCTCCACCCGCCCCGAAGCGGTTTTTTATGACCCTGATAGACCTGTAGAAGTTAAACCTCTCGCCCTCAAAGTAGAGCACTGTATCTACGATGTGTTCTAACACCTTAGGTCCGGCCACTACCCCTTCCTTGTTGACCTGACCCACCATAAGGAGGGGCACGCCCATTTGCTTGCACACCTCTGAGAGCTTGAAGGCGCACTCTCTCACCTGCGACACAGACCCAGGAGAAGACTCCAGGGTTCTGCTGTGAAGGGTCTGGATTGAGTCCACCACCAGAAGGGTCGGCTTGTAAGCCTGCAAGGTGTCTATGATGGCTTCCAGCTGGGTCTCTGGCAAGGTAAGGAGCTTTTTGGAAGAAACCTTTATCCGTCTTGCCCTTACCGCTATCTGGGAAGGAGACTCCTCGCCGGAGACGTAGAGCACCTCCCCGTAGTTGCGGGAAAAGTGCTCGCAGACCTGCAGGAGCAAGGTAGACTTTCCTATGCCCGGCTCTCCCGCCAGCAGGACTACTTGGCCCTCCACCAGCCCTCCGCCCAGAGCTCTGTCCAAGTTGCCAAAACCCGTGCTTAGCCTGTGGAGACTCTCCTCCTCCCAACTTAATACGGGTCTGGGACTTCCCGCTGAGGTGGCCTTCACGGTGAGCTCTGGCAGTGCCTTTTCCTCCACCATGGTGTTCCAAGCACCGCAGGAGGGGCACCTACCCAACCATCTTGGGCTGGAAAATCCACACTCCTGACACACGAAGTAGCTTTTGTCTTTTTTCATAGGGCCCCAAGTGGTATAATATAGACGCAGAAAGTTTGAGGAGGTAGTCATGAAGCTCACTCTGAGCGTGATAAAAGCGGACATAGGGGGATACGTAGGACACTCCTCTGCCCATCCTGAAGTGGTGCAAAGGGTCAAGGAGGTAGGTCTCAAGGAGGTGGAAAGGGGCAACCTAATTGACTGTCAGGTGCTGGTGTGTGGCGACGACATTGCTCTGGTGATGACCCACGAGCAGGGCACGGACAGTGAGCTGGTGCACGGCATAGCTTGGAGGGCCTTTGAGGAGGGCACTCAAGTGGCCAAAAAGCTAAAGCTCTACGGTGCGGGACAGGACCTTCTTTCGGACACTTTTTCAGGCAACATAAAAGGCATGGGTCCCGGCGTGGCGGAGATGGAGTTTGTGGAAAGACCCTCCGAGCCCGTGGTGGTCTTCTTTGCGGACAAGACCGCTCCAAGCGCCTGGAACCTGCCCCTGTACGAGATGTTTGCGGACCCTATGGTGTGCGCAGGTCTGGTCATAGACCCCAAGATGCACGAGGGTTTTACCTTTGAAGTGCTGGACACCTTCACGGGCAAGGCGGTAAAGCTTTCAACGCCCGCCGAGCTCTACGACCTTCTTGCCCTCATCGGCACAGTGGAAAGGTACGCAATAAAGAGCGTCTACAGGAACTCGGACGGCGAGATTGGGGCGGTGGCCTCTACCCAGAGACTTTCCCTCGTAGCGGGCAAGTACGTGGGCAAAGACGACCCGGTGATGGTGGTAAGGGCTCAGTCGGGCTTTCCTGCCATAGGCGAGATTTTAGAGCCCTTCGCAAGACCTTGGATAGTGGAGGGCTGGATGAGGGGCTCTCACAACGGACCGCTGATGCCCGTCTCTTTCAAAAACGCCACGCCCTCCAGGTTTGACGGTCCACCCCGAGTCATAGCGGCAGGCTACCAGATAGCAGGAGGAAAGCTCGTAGGTCCGAGAGACCTCTTTGACGACCCTGCCTTTGACGAGGCAAGACGGCAGGCCCAGCTCATTGCAGACATACTCAGAAGACAGGGCATCTTTGAGCCCCACAGACTGCCCTCCGAGGAGATGGAGTACACCACCCTGCCCAAAATTCTCAAAAAGATTGAAGACAGGTTCTACGAGCTGGAAGAGGGTAAAAAGGCACCTACGGGCGAAGAGCACCACACGGAGACGGACTGATGGAGAGAATCTACAGCATAGAGGAAAGGGTCATTCTCATAGTGGAGGAGTTTACAAAAGACCTCTCCTCCAAAGAGCCCTTTCCCTCCCTTCTTTCTGAATACCGCTTTAACCTACGCTCCAAGCTCCTTCAGCTCCTGAGCCAGTTTCCCACCGACCCACAGGCGAGGAACGCAAGCTTCAACAGCGCAGTGGAAGGCATACTCAAGAGCTTAGAGGGTGCCATAAATAGGGTGGACCTTCAGAACAGGGAGGAGCTCAAAAGGCTCATAAAGACGTTGGAGGAAACTGGCGAGGTGTTGAAGGAGTTTCTCTACTCAGACCAGATAGGGGACAAGTCTGCACTTTCTAAGACTTCTGGCAAGATAGGCGAATGGGCGGAGAACCTTAATACGGAGTTCAAAAGGAGGTTCGGTGGCCTGGTAAATCGTATAAAGTCATTCTTTGGTAAATGATACCTTTCCTGGTGGTCCTCTTTGCCTGGTTTTTTCAATCCATCACCGGCTTTGGAGCGGGCATTTTTATAATAGGCATACTTTCTCTTCTGTATGACCCAAAAGTAGTGGTAGTCTCTTCTGCCCTCTTCAATCTCGTGGGCACTCTACTACTGCTGTATCAGAACAGAAACGGGAAAGTAGACAGATACCTGCTTTTTTCCCTCGTGGTGGGTTCTGTGCCGGGTATTTTCTTAGGTGCTCAGGTTTTGCATCACGTAGACTCTGAAAGCCTGCGTCTTGTCATAGGTACTCTTATAGTCCTTCTGGGGCTGTATGACCTGTTGGTGAGCAAGAAACGCTTGGAGCTCTACTTTGGCAGGCACTGGGGCATGCCCATAGGCTTTGTGGGAGGATTCTTCGCAGGACTAGTAGGCATGGGAGGGCCACCACCACTGGTCTTCCTGCGACAACACCTTTCAGACCCCTGTTCTATCAGGCTCATGCTGAATTTGTACTTTACCTCCAACATAATTCTCCGGCTGACCTTCTACCAACAACTGCAAGTGGTAAACCTGCAGTGGGATTTCGTACTTTCAGGGTTTCTGGGCCTGCTACTGGGAGTGCTTTTGGGTAGTCTTCTGGATAGGAAACTACCTGAGGAATTCTACAGAAAGAGCATTCCCTACTGGGTTATGTTGCTGGGCTTTGTGCTTATCCTCCTGACGGAGGTATAATCAAGAAGATGAAGGTAGGTTATGCGACCATCGTAGGCAAGCCCAACGTGGGCAAGTCCACGCTCCTTAACAGCCTGCTGGGCACGAAGGTCTCTATCATCTCCCCCAAGCCGGGGACCACGCGCATAAGGGTGCTGGGCGTCAAAAACATACCTCAGGAGGCACAGATAATCTTCTTAGACACGCCGGGCATATACCGCCCAAAGGATGCCTTGGGAGAGGCCATGGTGGAGATGGCCTTGAGCTCCCTGCAGGATGCGGACGTGATACTCTTCATGATAGATGCGGAAGAGGGTTTTAGGGCGGAAGACAGACAGGTCTTTGAGAACCACGTAAGACCGCAGGCTCAGGAAAAGCCTGTGTTTTTGGTGATTAACAAGGTGGACAGGGTGGGGGACGTGAAAGAGCTCCTGCCGATGGCGGAAGAGCTCTCCAAGGAATATCCAGAATTTAAGGAGATAGTCCCCATCAGTGCCCTCAGGGGCTACAACATCCAAGAGCTCTTGAAGACTCTTCTGAAGTACCTGCCCGAAGGTGAGCCCCTTTTCCCCGAGGACACGGTCACGGACCTACCCTTCAGGCTTATGAGTGCGGAGATAATCAGGGAAAAGGTGCTTCTCAAAGTCCATCAGGAGATACCTCAGGGCGTGGCGGTGGTGGTCACCGACATAACGCAGGGTAAGCACGACCCGCAGATGCTGGTGATAAAGGCGGAGATAATAGTGGACCGAGAAAACTACAAGCCCATTCTCATAGGAAAGGGGGGCCAGCGTCTAAAGGCCATAGGCAAGATGGCCAGAGAGGAGTTAGAGCTCCTGACGGGTAGAAAGGTCTATCTGGAGCTCCTGGTTAAGGTAAAGCCGGACTGGAAGAGAAGACCCGAGCTGGTCAAGAGCTTTGGATACGCCCTTTGAGCCCCCTATCTTACGGGTACCTCCTCCAGAGTTTGGTATCTCTGACAGCTCTGACCTTTGCACACTACGAGCCCGTCCACCTCAGAGCGTAGGACCACCTTAAAGGGTATAAATAGCTCTAAAGCCCGTCGGAAGAAGTCTCTGGTCTCTAAGCGCACCGGCCCCTTCAGGTAGGCATAGAGGCTAATCAGGTAAGAGTGGGAGACCATGGGCACCTGCCTCACGTAGCGGGAAAAGGCCTGCAGGGTTTTCTCCGCATATTCTACCAAGTCTCCCTGTCCCGTAAGCGTGCCCAGGAGCAGTAGGGTGTAGCCCGCAGAGCCGTTCACCGACTGGGTTGGTGTGTCCTGGAGGTTCTTGACCCTGACCTGCAGGAGACCTTCCCCTTCGCCGGCCCTGTCGTAAAAGCCCCAGTCCATATCGTCCCAGAAGAGCTCTATGGCTCTTCTGGCGAGCCACAGAGCTGTCTCCAGGTAGGTGCCTTCTTGGACCAGCTCAAAGAGCTGTATTAGGGCCTGCGACAGGAACAGGTAGTCCTCAGAAAAGCCCTCCAGACCTTCCCGGTGGTAGAGAGTGCCCTCTCTGTAGTGGTCTCTCAGGAGTCTTTTCGCCGTGGCTTCAGCCATCTGTAGAGCCTGTGGTTGACCGAAGACCTTGTAGTATTCGCAAAGAGCGGACACCATCAGGGCGTTCCAGTTGGTGTAGAGAGTCTTGTCTATGTAGGGCATCTGCCTGCTTTCCCTGTGGCTTCTTAGCTTGAGCTTGGCCCTGTCCAAGAGCTCCCTTACCCTATCTAAGCGCATGCCCACGGCTTGGGCCACCTCCTCCTCTTCCATGTAGAGGTAGAGCACTTGCCTTTCCGGCTCGTGGGGCATGGGAGCAAGTCCGAAGTGCAAGCTTGCCAGCCTGAGCTCCTCAGGAGTGAGCAGGCTCTCTATCTCTTCTCTTCTGAAGGTGTAGTATCCACCTTCTTCCAGAAGGCCTATGTCCGCATCCTGAGAGGCGTAAAAGCCGCCCTCCGGGTCGTAGCAGTAGGTTCTGTAATACTCAAAGATGCCCTCCGCGGTCTTTTTGTAGAGCTCTTTTCCTAAAATCTTGTAGGCCAAGGAGTAAAGGCTCAGGAGCTCCGCATTGTCGTAGAGCATCTTCTCAAAGTGGGGTATGTGCCACCTCTCGTCGGTGGAGTAGCGGAAAAAGCCCCCAAGCAGGTGGTCGTAAACCCCGCCCTTTGCCATCGCATCTAAGGAGAGTTCTATGGCCTTCCTCAGGGTAGGGGAGGGGCTAAAGTGGTAGTGGTAGAGCAGGAGTTCAAAGGCCTTTGCGTGGTGGAACTTAGGAGCGGAGCCTATGCCTCCCCACTGGTAGTCAATGCTGGTAAGCAGGCTGGTAAGCCCTGCCTGAAGCAGGTCTTCTCCTACTGGGTCTTTGAAGTTTCTCTGGTTGTAAATTTTCAGGCCTTCGTAGAGGCTCTCTGCGGACTTGAATATGCGCTGTCTGTCCTCTTTCCAAAGCTGGGCTATCCTCAGAAGAAGGCTTTTAAAGCCCGGCCTTCCCCAGCGGTCCTCTGGCGGGAAGTAGGTCCCCCCAAAAAAGGCTTTACCCTCCGGCGTGAGAAAGACGGTAAGGGGCCAGCCACCTGAGCCTGTGAGCGCTATGACCACCTCCTGGTAGCGTCTGTCTATGTCGGGACGCTCGTCCCGGTCCACCTTGATGGGGACAAAGTGCTGGTTTATGATGTGGGCGATTTGGGGGTTTTCAAAGCTCTCGTGGGCCATCACGTGGCACCAGTGACACCAGACGCCACCTATGGAGAGCAGGATGGGCTTGTCCTCCTCTTTGGCTTTCCTGAAAGCCTCTTCAGACCACTCGTGCCAGTCCACCGGCTGGTGGGCGGACTTCTGAAGGTAAGGACTTTTAGAGCGCGCCAGTCTGTTTGCCATTTTTCCCTCCTGAAGACCAAATTTAGGCGGAAACCACAACAGACATTATCATATACTCTCATGCGTATAGAGCTCCTGCCTGAAGAGGTGAAAAGCTACATAGCCTCGGGCGAGGTCATAGAGAACCCTGCCGAGTGCGTGAAGGAGCTCGTAGAAAACTCCTTGGATGCGATGGCCACCAGAGTAGAAGTGGAGATACTCAAGGGCGGTAAAAGGTTTATAGGCGTGCGGGATAACGGCTTGGGCATTCCTGCGGAGGACCTACCGAAGGCCATCCTAAGCGGTGCCACCAGCAAGATAAGGACCCTGGAGGACCTTCAGAACCTACACACCTACGGCTACAGAGGTGAAGCTCTTCACGCCATATCGCTGGTTAGCAGGACGGTCATAAGGTCTCGCTTTTATCAGGAGGAGACCGGAAAGGAGATAAGGGTCGAAGGCGGTAGGGTGCTCTCCCAGAGGACCGTGGGCATGCAAGTGGGCACGCAGGTGGAGGTCTATGACCTTTTCTACAACCTGCCCGTGAGAAAAGCCTTCCTAAAAAAGGAAGAGACAGAGAGAAAACAAGTCTACAAAGTGTTCAAAGCCTTAGCCTTGGTAAATCCCTCCGTCTCCTTCCGTCTGATGGCGGAGGAGAGAGAGGTCATAAGGCTCAATCCTGCCAGAGACCTAAAGGAGAGGGCGGAGGACCTCTTTGAAGTCAGGCTGGAACACTTAACTCTGGAGGAAAAACCCTTCAGAGTGGACCTTCTCCTGTCCTCGCAAAAAACCTCCGGCGAGGTCCTTCTCTTCGTCAACAGAAGACCAGTCCAGAACAGAAAGCTGGTAGAGTACTTGAGAAAACTTACCGGTAAGTGGAGCCTGTGCCTGTGCTACCTTCAGATGCCTCCCTACTTAGTGGACCTAAACGTTCATCCCAAGAAGACGGAGGTAAGGCTCCTAAAAGAGGGTCTTATAAAAGAACTGCTCAGTCTGGTCCTGAAGAGCAGACACGCACCCAAGGTGCCTTTTCTCAGTCAAGAAACCGCCCGCTACCAAGTAGAGCCCCAGCTTATCGGCATACTGGACAACACCCTTCTCGTAGCAAAGCACGGCGACTACCTGTACTTTTTTGACCAGCACCTGCTCTCGGAGCGGTACAACTACGAAAGGCTCAAGACGCAGGCAGACAGGGCCTGCCACATGTCCGTAAGGGCGGGCGACAAGCTGGACGAGAAGACCGCAAGGGAGCTCCTGAGGAGCTGGCTTGAGTTTGAAAACCGCGAAGTATGTCCTCACGGAAGACCCCTCTACTACAGAATATACTTAGGAGACCTCTACAAAAAACTCGGTAGGGAATACTGATGCTCGCAAAGAGAATAATACCCTGTCTTGACGTGGACAAGGGAAGAGTGGTAAAGGGCGTAAGGTTTGTGAACTTGGTGGACGCGGGAGACCCGGTGGAGGTAGCCAGAGCTTACGAAGACCAAGGTGCGGACGAGCTGGTCTTTCTGGACATTACCGCCTCCGCAGAGGACAGGAAGATAACGCTTGAAGTGGTAAAAAAGGTGGCGGAGGAGGTATTTACGCCCTTCACCGTGGGAGGGGGCGTGTCCAGTCTGGAGGACATGCGTCAGCTTCTGGAGGCTGGGGCGGACAAGGTCTCTGTAAACACCTCGGCGGTAAAAAACCCCCAGCTCGTGTGGGAAGGTGCCAGGAGGTTTGGCTCTCAGTGTGTGGTGGTAGCCATAGACGCCAAGAGAAAGGGCGACCGCTGGGAGGTTTACATACACGGCGGTAGGACTCCTACCGGTTTGGACGCGGTAGAGTGGGCAAAGAAGGTAGAAGGCCTGGGTGCGGGGGAGATTCTGCTCACCTCAATGGACAGAGACGGCACTAAGATAGGCTACGACCTGGAGCTCATAAGGAGCGTAACTCAGGCGGTCAACATCCCTGTCATAGCCTCTGGCGGGGCAGGAAGGGTGGAGCACTTCTACGAGGCCTTCACCGCAGGTGCGGATGCGTGTCTGGCCGCTTCCCTGTTCCACTTCAAGGAGGTAAGCATACCTGAGCTGAAGCTCTACCTGATGTCCAAAGGTCTGCCAGTCAGGCCTCTTGTCAATCACCCTTAGCTTGTATAATTCTTAACTTAAGAAGGAGGAGGTGAGAAATGCTGACAAAAAGCTGTCAGAACGGGAAGGATGTCTGCGTCATAACCTTCTACGTGGAAAAGCCTGAAGCTAAACAAGTAGAGTTGGTAGGAGAGTGGAACGACTGGAAGCCCGAAGCCATGAAGAGAAAAAAGGACGGCACCTTCTGGATAACCAAGTGGCTCAAAAAGGGAAGGGCCTACCGGTTTAAGTATCTCATAGACGGACAGTTCTGGGAAAACGACATGTCCGCAGACCAGCAGGTGCCCAACCCCTTCGGCACTACGGACAGTCTTATACAGCTGTAGGTGTTTATCCCATAACGTCTCTACGCACCTCCGCCGGGTTGGGCAGGCTACCCGTTCTCCTGACCTTGCTGGCGTAGTACATAACGGGTATGAGCACGAGCGTGAGAGTGGTAGAGCCTATAGTGCCGAATATAAGCGAGATAGCAAGACCATTAAAGATGGGGTCAAAGATAATCACGAAGGCTCCCACGATGACCGCCACTGCGGTCAGAAGTATGGGTCTGGTTCTTATGATGCCTGCCTCCACCACCGCCAGATGAGGTGGCACGCCGTTCCTGATGCGCTCCTCCGCAAAGTCCACCAAAAGTATGGAGTTCCTCACGATTATGCCCGCAAGGGCTATAAAGCCTATCATGGAGGTGGCGGTGAAGAAGGCACCCATGAGGAGGTGTCCCGGAATTATGCCCACCAGCGTAAGGGGTATAGGTGCCATGATAATCCCGGGTATTCTAAAGTCCTTAAACCAGCCAAGGATAAGCACGTACATAACAAACAGAGCAACGCCAAAGGCAAGTCCCAAGTCTCTGAAGACCTCCAAGGTGATGTGCATCTCCCCGTCCCACTTAACGTAAAGCCCGTCCTCAACCAGAGGTAAAGACATCCAGAGCTCTTTTACCTCTCCGTAGGGGTTTGGAAGATTGATTATGTCTTTCCTTACCTCCAGAATGCCGTAGAAGGGGGCTTCCTCTCTGCCTGCCACGTCTCCTATCACATAGACCACGCGCCTGAGGTTCTTCCTGTATATGGTGGGCGGGACTTTATCCTCTTTGACTTCTACGAGCTCCGACAGGGGAACGAGTTTGCCCTCCTTCGTGGGAATCTGCAGAGCTTTGAGGAGGTCTAAGGTCTTGTGTCTTTGCTCAAAGCCTACCAGTATGGGCGTATGCTCCGTGTCCGTGTTCTGCATTATGCCCGCTTGGTAGCCCCCCAGAAGGGCCTGAAGGGTGTAGACCAGCTCCTGCTTGGACAGGCCCGCAGTCTTGGCCTTGTCCTCCTTTACCGCAAGACGCAGGAGCGGTGCGGGCTCCTCCAAGTATATGCCCTCGTCGGTGATGCTGTCGCTCTTTCTGAACACTTTTAGCACTTCACGGGCAAAGGCCTGCTGAGTTTCCAGGTCAGGACCGTAGACCTCTGCCACTATGGGTGACAGGACTGGCGGGCCGGGAGGGACCTCCACCACCGCCACGTACTTAGCCCCGTACCTCTGCGCTATCTGCTGAACCGCAGGTCTTATCCTTTTGGCAATGTCGTGGGACTGCTCCTCTCTTTTGTCCTTGCTTACCAAGTTGACCTGTATGTCCGCAAGGTTGGGGGACTGCCTCAGGTAGTAGTGTCTCACCAAACCGTTGAAGTTGAAAGGGGAAGAGGTGCCCACGTAAATCTGGTAGTCGGTCACCACCGACTGCTTTGAGAGGTAGTCCCCTATGGCCCGAGCGGTCTCAAGGGTCTTCTCCAGGGGAGTGCCCTCCGGCATGTCTATTACTATCTGGAGCTCGCTCTTGTTGTCATAGGGGAGCATCTTAACCACCACCGCCTTGGTCAGCAACAGTCCTACAGACAAGCCCATCAGGGCCAGGGTAAAGCCGTAGAAGGCGTACCTCTTGGGCCTGCTCACCAGTAGAGGCACCACGAGGCGCGAGTAGACCCTCCAGAAGGTGGTCTCCTTTATGTTTACCTCTTCCTTCTGGTGCTCTTTTTCAAAGTCTTTTCTCAGGAGCAGGTAGCTGGCCCAAGGGGTAATGATGAAGGCCACCAGCAGGGAGAAGAACATAGCCACCGAGGCGTTTATGGGTATGGGTCTCATGTAGGGACCCATCAGACCTGTTACGAAGGCCATGGGCATGAGGGCGGCGATGACCGTAAAGGTAGCCAGTATGGTGGGGTTTCCCACCTCGTCGGTAGCCTTGACTATGGCCTCCCTTGGCGTTCTTGCCAGCTTTAGCTCAAACCAGCGGTGGATGTTCTCCACCACCACGATGGCGTCGTCCACCAGAATGCCAATGGCAAATATCAGGGCAAAGAGGGTTACCCTGTTTAGGGTAAAGCCAAAGACCTGACTCAGGAAGAGGGCAATGGCCAAGGTGACCGGGACCGCTATGCCTACCACGATGGCCTCTTTAAAGCCCAAGGCCACCGCAATAAGCAGGATGACCGAGAAGGTGGCTACCAGGAGCTTTTTTATCAAAGTGTCCGCCTTCTCCTTGGCGGTCTCGCCGTAGTTTCTGGTGATGGTCAAATTAAGGTCTTTGGGGATGGTCTTGCCCTTGAGATGTTCCACGAGCTCCAGCACTTCTCGGGACACCTCCACCGCGTTGGTGCCCACCCTTTTGGAGACCGCCAAGGTAACCGCCGGGTAGAGCTCTCCTGGGCTTACGCCTCTTATACCCTTTTCCTCGTGCTTTGGTCCAAAACCCATAAGCACGTAGTCCCTTACCTCAGATGGGCCGTCCACCACGGTGGCCACGTCCCTCAGGTACACGGGCCTGCCCTCAAAGACGCCCACCACTATGTTCTCCACATCTTCTTTAGAGCGCAGAAACTCGCCTGTTCTGACTAAATACTCTCTGTTTTCCTGCACCAGCTTACCGCTTAGGGACTGGACGTTGGCATTCTGCAGGAGCTGGGCCACGTGCATAGGGGAAACCCTGTAGGCGGCCATGCGTTGGGTGTCTAAGAGTACTCTTATCTGCCTTGGTCTGCCCCCTACCACGAAGACGTCCGCCACGTTCTGCACCTTCTTTATCTCGTTCTCCACCGCCCCTGCAATGCGTCTGAGGTCGTAAGAGTCGTAGTTTTTACCCCACAGAGTGAGTGTCAGAATAGGCACGTCGTCTATGGACTTGGGTTTTATCAGGGGCGGGAGCATCACACCCGGCGGGGCAAGGTCCATGGCGGACATCATCTTGGTGTTTAGGTCCACCAGAGCCTTGACGGGGTTCGTGCCCACGTAGAAGCGGGCGGTGACCACCGCCATACCCTCCATGCTGGCCGAGTAGATGTACTCAATGTCTCGGAGCTCCCAGAGCTTTTTCTCAAGAGGTGCCACTACCCTTCTTTCTACTTCTTCTGGAGTAGCCCCCGGGTAGGAAATCATGATGTCTATCATGGGGACCACTATCTGGGGCTCCTCCTCCTTGGGGGTGGTGGCCACCGCAAAGAGCCCGAGGGCTATAGAGACCAGTATGAGAACCGGCGTGAGCTTAGAGTCTATAAAGTAGTGGGCAAGCCTTCCAGCAAAGCCGTACATGCCTTAGCCTCCTACCCTACAGCCTTCGCAGGCCTTCTCTGTCCCGCGCACCACCACCTTCTCCCCTTCCTTGAGTCCTGAGAGGACCTCCACCTTGTCGCCTCTCTTCTCTCCCAGCTTTACGAACCTGAGCTCCAGGGTGTTATCGGGCCTTAGCACCCACACGCCGGTGAAGTCAAAGCGCCTGACTACTGCAGACTCCGGCACGAGAAGGGCCTCTACTCTCTCGGGAAAGAGGAGACTGCCGTACATACCGCTCTTTACGCCTTCTGTCTCCTGGAGCTGTAGCTTTACGCGGAAGGTCCTGCTGACCGGGTCTAAGGCCTGTGAGACCTCCACCACTTTGGCCTTTGTGCTTTTCTTCAGCGTAGGCAGATAAACCTCGTACTCTTCGCCCACCTTTAGCCTACCGACTAACCTCTCTGGCAGGAAAACTTCGAACAGGTAGGGGGGTGCCTCTATCACCAGCAGGGGCTGTCCCGGGACTGCCAGGTCTCCCACGTCCGCTCTCTTCTGGACTACCACGCCCCCTACGGGTGAGGTCAAGCTGGTGTAGCTCAGGTTGCTGGCAATTGCCTGCCTCTGGCTCTGGACTGCCCTCAAACCTGCCTTGGCCTGTTCCACCTGAGCCTTGGCAGCATCGTGCTGGGCCTTTATCTGGTCAAACTCCTGAGGAGTTACCGCACCCTCCTTCAGGAGCTGGGAGTACCTTTCAAAGGTTTTTCTGACTGCCTCGTAGTGGGCGTTGGCGGAGGCCAGAGCCTGCTCCGCCTGTTTTATCTGGTGCTCCACCGCAGAGACCTGAGCCTGAATGTCCTGGGCGTCCACGCTCACGAGGAGCTGTCCTGGGCTTACCCTCTGACCTTCCTTTACATACAGGCCCACTATCTTGCCCATGACCCGGGTGGAGAGCTCTACCCTCTTGTCCGCCACCACCTGCCCTGCGTAGGGAGCGTCCAACACTTCCACTTTCTTCACCTGACCGAATTCAAGACCGCTTACCACCTTAGCGGGCCTTGAAACCTCTGCGGGCTTTTCCTTCTTGTCTAAAAAGCCCCCCAACCAGACCACCATGGCAAGTATAACCGCCAGAAACAAGAGATACTTAAGCCATCCCTTCATTTGAGCACCTCCTGAGTAAGACCTGCGTTAAAAAGGAGCTCTGCATAGGCCTTGTGGCAGGCGTTTACCGCCTGGACTTTCTCAAACCTTGCCCTGTCCAACTCTACCTGAGCGTCCAGAAGGTCCACCATTCTGGCGAGCCCGTTTCTGTAGCGCACCTCCACGACCCGTAGCACCTCCTGGCTGGCCTTTATCCTGTCCTGAGCGGACCTGAGGGTGAGCATGGACTTCTCGTAGTCTGCGTAGGCTCTCTCTACCTCAAAGACTGCGGAGTCTCTGAGCAGCTTTAGCCTCTCTTCTAATCCCGCCTTTCTCTCCAAGTTGGCCTGAGCCCTCCGCAAGGTAGAAAACCCAGTTTCAAAGCTCCAAGACAGCGACACGCCCAGAAGGTAGCCACTCCCCTGAGCTCCCAGTGGGTAGTCCCTTGAGTTGAGAACATACTGGGCAAAGGCAAAGACCTGCGGGAGAGTGTCTGAAAGAACAAGCCGGTAAGACTCCTGCAGGACTTTTATCCTCTCTTCCAGAGCTCTAAGGTCCTTCCTCTGGAGCGCTCTCTCCGCAAGACCTTTGAAGTTTACTGAAGGGCACTCTCCTAAGTCCACCACCTCAAACTCTCCCAGGGCAGTGCCTACGGCGAGCTCCAGACCTCTTTTGGCTATTTGGTAGTCTTTTTTCGCCCTCTCTAAGTGTTCCTCCGCCTTGGAAAGGTGCACTTTGGCTCTGAGCACGTCCGACAGGAGGGCTACCCCTGCCCTGTGCATCTGCTCGGCCAATCTGTAGTGCTCGCGGGCTTCCTCCACCGCTTGACGGGATACCTGCAGAGCTCTCTTTGCAGTTGCCGCCTCGGCGTAGGCCTGATAGACCTGCTTTAGGACCTCTTCCTGCCTTCGCTCCGCTTCGAGGAGGCTTGCTCTGTGCTGGTGCTCTGCGATTTTTCTCGAAGACTGGACTCTACCCCCCAACCACAGGGGCACTTCAAGGGTGAGCTTGGTCTCAAAGTTGCTCACTGAGGATGGACTGTTGAGCTTAAGAGGGTTAAAGTCTTGCTGAGATACTCTCTCCTGGTTGAGCTTTGACACAAAAGCGTAGGCGGGCACATCACCCAAGGTAAAGTTCTCTTCCAGCTTCACCTTAGGAAAGAGCGCCCCTCTGGCTGCCCTGACTTGGAGCTCCTGAGCCTTTGCCTCTCTCTGGGCCGACCTGATGAGGGGACTGTTCTTAAGGGCCAGCTCCATACTTTCCCGAAGCGTGAGTTCTCTACCAAAGACCACGCAAAAGCTCAGCAAAGCCAAAAGCCACGTCCTCATGTCTTAGACATTGCTTATATAATTATATCATAAATTTCTTAAACCATCAACTGCCAAGAATTCTCTTTATGGCATTTACCACGTACAGCCTTATCTTGGTGGTATAGGCATCCTCCAGCTCCAGCTCAAAAGCGAGCCTTATCTCAAGCCCCTCTTCCATGACGCTTACCATTTGGGCGGTGCCTGTCACTCCCGAGAGCTCCTCTCTGCCCGTTATTTTAAAGCTCGTGCTTTTTCCCATGAGTAGGGGAACAAGATGAGGGTCGGAGGAGGTTACCGATATGCCTACTTCGGATATGTCCACAGGGTCAAAGGTGCGGTATACCCCTTCCACCTTCAGGAGCACGGTAAAGCCAAATTCTTTCTGCGCGGGCACCCTCGGCTTGCTCCTGTCTGCTAGTTTGCCTTCACCTGTGTAGAAGATGTCGGCCACCAGGTGGTCGCTTTTGCCTAATATGCGAGCGGGCAAGAGCAGGTTTGCGTAGCCTATACGAACTATGTCCCCTATAAGCACGTACCTTCTTACCAAGGGCGTCATAGATAGAAAAACCCTCCCCTGCTCGTAGCCGAGCTTTTGCACCTTTGCATGAAGAAGAACGCTGTTATCAAGAATCTTGTATATACTCACTAAGCGGTCCATCCGTAAGCCCCTCCAGAAGTTTTTCCATGTTCATGCCCCTGGAGCCTTTGAAAAGTATAATCGCTTTTTTAAACTGCCTTAGAGTCTCCAAGAGCTTTCGTGGCTCTTCGTAAAAGGCACAGTTCCCACCCAGCTGGAGACACTCCTGATAGGCCTGTCTCATCTGCTCCCCGTAGAAAAGGCACAGGTCTATGCCCAGCTCCTTGCAGAGCCTTCCCACCTCCCGGTGGTAGAGAGCGGAGTCCTTGCCCAGCTCTAACATGTCTCCTAGAACCGCCACTCTGTATCCTTCAAGCAGGCTAAGACTCTTGAGAGCCATCCTGACGGAGGGCGGGTTGGCGTTGTAGGTGTCGTCAATGAGCACGAGCTCGCCCCTGTGGAGCACCCTGAACCTCCCCTCTACGGGCTGGAAGTGCTTAAGGTGCTGGCTCAAGCCTTCCCAGTCTATGCCCAGGGCCTCCAGCACGCGGAGGGCACACAGGGCGTTTTTCACTATGGCCAGGCTGGGCACGGGCAGGTAAAGGTCCACTCCATTGAGTTTGAAGCTGACCCCACTCAGCGAGAGCTCTACCTGCTCGGGGCAGAAGTCTTCACCTCCAAAGGTGAGGACTTTGGGTAGTCTGTAGTGGTAGGCAACCTCCTGCGGACACACGCCCCAGTCTGAGTCCCTCATGTAGTAGAAGACCTCCCCGTTTCCTGCCAGCACATCCTCAAGGGAGCCAAAGGTCTGCAGGTGCTCCTCACCTATGGCAGTTATGACCCTGATGTGTGGCTCTACGAGCTCTACCAGCCTTTTTACCTCTCCTCGTTGGCTGGCGCCCACCTCTACCACCCAGAACTGACAGTCTTCTTCGAAGTTGGCCACCGACAGAGGGACGCCCACTTGGGAGTTGTAGTTTTTGGGAGTCTTGCACACTTTACCCACCTTTGAGAGCAGGTAGGCGAGGAGCTCCTTGGTGGTGGTCTTGCCCGCAGAGCCGGCCACCGCTATCACCTTCCCGGTGAAGTTCTTCCTCCGCCAGCGGGCAAAACTGCGAAGGGCTTCCAAAGAGTCTTGGACCAGCACGCAGGGCACCTCGTAGGGCAAAGACAAGGGCCTTTCCACCAAAAGACCCACCGCCCCCCTCTGGAGAGCTTCCAGCACAAAGTGGTGGCCGTCGTGCACTTTTCCCCTAAGGGCTACGAAGACCTGACCAGGGCTGACGCTTCTGCTGTCTGTGGAAAAACCCCTAAAGGGCGTCGACCTTCCTGCGTGTCTTCCGCCCACAATCTTCGCAAGTTCGTATGTGTCCATCCACTATATTGTATAAGTATGGAACTGCTCACTTCTTACACCTTGCCAGAACTCAGAAAGAGGTTTGAGGAGCTCGGCTTTGAAACCTACAGGGCAAATCAGGTGCTAAGGTGGCTCTACAAGCGTTTTGAGGACGACTTCCAGCGCATGACGGACCTGCCAAAAGAGCACAGGCAAGCTTTTGGGGAGCGCTTCGGGGTCAGAGCTCTTGAGCTCCTCCAGAAGGTCCCCGCAGAGGACTCCACTAAGTATGTTTTTAAAACTCGGGACGGGCACCTCGTGGAGACCGTGCTCATACGGGAGAGGGACCACCTTACCCTGTGCGTGTCCTCGCAGATAGGCTGTGCGGTAGGCTGTAAGTTCTGCGCCACCGCAAAGGACGGTCTCCTGCGCAACCTCACTCCTGCGGAGATAGTGGACCAGTACCTGCAGGTCCAGAGGAACACACCCCAGAGGATAAGAAACCTGGTCTTCATGGGCATGGGTGAACCGCTGGCCAACTACGAGGCGGTCAGGAAGGCGGTGGAGATTTTTGTAAGCCCTTGGGGTATAGAGCTCTCCAAGAGACGGGTGAGCATCTCCACCAGCGGGCTAATAGCCCAGCTCAGAAGAATGGCCCAAGACCCCCTTATGAGAGAGCTCAATCTGGCGGTCTCCATCAACGCCCCGGACCAGTCCTTGAGGGAGGCCCTGATGCCCATAAGCAAGACCAACAGCCTGCAGGATCTCCTGCAGGTTCTCGTGGACTTTCCCTACCCCTCCGACAGGAGGATAATGCTGGAGTACGTGCTCATAAAGGGCGTCAACGACTCAAAGGCTCAAGCCCAAGAGCTCTCCCGTCTGATAGCACCCCACAGGCGCAAGTTTAAGGTAAACCTCATACCCTACAACCCAGACCCGGCCCTGCCCTACGAACGGCCCTCCTTGGAGAGGGTTTACGCCTTTCAGGAGGTGCTGAGAAGCCACGGAGTGTCCACCTTCGTCAGGCTAAGTAAGGGGGTAGAAGTCTTCGGAGCCTGCGGACAACTCAGAAGTAAGAGAGCTCTCGTGGTAAAATAGAAGGGTGCGCGCACTTCCCAGATGGGTCAGAGAACTTGTGGTGGTAGTCCTCGTAGTCCTTCTGATAAGAACCTTTCTGGTCCAAGCCTACAACATACCCTCCGGCTCTATGAAGCCCACCCTACTGGTAGGCGACTTCATTCTGGTCAACAAGCTGGTCTACAGGCTCTCCGAGCCCCAACGGGGTGACTTAGTGGTCTTCAAGTGGCCCCTCAACCCAAACCTCGACTTTATAAAGAGAATCATAGGAATGCCAGGGGACATCATTGAGATATCTGACCACAAGGTCTTCATAAACGGACAGGAACTCCCATTGCGCTTCGTAGAAAGGGTAGAGGAAAACGGCGTTGCCAAGCTCATATACGAGGAGAGCCTGCCCAACGGCGTAAAGTACAGGATTGCCCTCTACGAGACCCCTCTACTACCAAGAAAGGGGGTCCAACAGATACACATACCACCGGGTCACTACTTTGTGATGGGCGATAACCGAGACAACAGCGAGGACAGCAGATACTGGGGACTTCTGCCTAAAGAAAACTTAGTGGGCAAGGCCTTCGTCATTTACTTCTCTGGCGACATACCTCCCTTGGACACCACGGAGGTGAACCTTCTGACCGGCTTTAGACAGCTCTTTTTGGCCTTTCTCAACCCTCGCCTTGAAAGAATAGGCAAGCCCCTCATATGGTAAAGGGCACACCTGAAACGTACAGAAGTTTCAGAGACTCCTTTACGAGTTCAGGTCTGACCTTCTTGGCCTGCATGATGCCCAGAACTGCGGAGGGTAAAACTTCAGGCTGGGTAATGAGCTGAGTTATCCTGCCCTCTTCCACGTACAGGTGACGCCCCAGCTCTTCCACCAGGCTGTTAAACTCCTCCGTATCCGTGTTGGCCTTTAAAAAGTCCAGAATGCTCTGACAGGCTTTCAGCACGGTTTCCTCCTGCAAGCCGTCGCCCGCTCTCGGTAAACCCTGAAGCCCTTCCAGTTTGGAAAGTAGCCATTTTACACCTTCCTGCGACAGCACAGGGTTGCCAAACATGGGATAGATGGAAGTTATGCTCTCTGTGGGCAACCTGCTGAGGAGTCCGTCCAGGAGCTCTCGAGAGGGCAAGTGGACGCTGGCGTACATGACGAAGTCCGCTAGGTCTGCACTTCTGAGAGGGCTGAAGTCTTCAAAGGTGCACAGAGAGCTCAAGAAACGGCCAGTGAAGAGACGGCCAGTGTTCTCTTCAAGCACTACGAAGCTACCTACCTCTGGCAGAAAGGGCGTTGGGATAAACCTCAAAACATCTCCCGAGGCAAGTCTCATGCGTCCTTCTGGAAGGGTTTCCAGCGTTCTCATGCGCGACTGAGGTATGCCCAGAACTCTCAACCTGTTGGCTATGCCCACGGAACTTATGACGAAAATCTTCTGGTTTGCCTGGAGCAGGGCCAGTACGCCCGATGCCTCCTCTACGTGCGAGCCGAGCAGAATGACCCCCCGAAGGGCTCCCACGGAGCCAAACAGCTGTTCCACTTTTGTTTTTACGAACAGAAAGTCTTGAGCTGTGCCAAGGTTTATGAGTACGGGCACCTGGATGCCTTCCTTCTGGTAGATGCGTAGGTACACGTTCCTCTGGAAGAGACCGGTCCTGTCTGGGACCCCAACCCAGTAGAAGTTACTCTCCAACTCCACCGGCTGGTCCAGGTCCACCTCCTTCTCGGCGATGGATACGGTCTGTGCAGGGGTGGGAGGCGTCTCTTCCAACCGGGTGGGGGCCTCAGGAAGGGCTGTGCGGAAGAGCTCTGAGAAGAACTCCCAGTTGTCCCTGAACTGCCGCCGCACCTCCTCCTGCTGGAAAGGCAAAAGCTTCAGAGTAACTTCCTCAGACAGGAGCTCAGAGAGCTCCTTTACGGGGCAGGTGATCCCTTTTATGCGTCCTTCTTCTACTATTAGAGTGCAGGAGCTCTCTTTGGCCTGCACCACAAGAGAAAAGGTCAACTTTTGACGGAGTAGCTTAAGTAGCAGGTTCGTAAAACTTAAAAACTCCGTCTGCTGAGACCCTTCAAGGTTCTTGGCGAGGCTCACCACCTTCGTCAAGAGTTCCATAGGGTTAAAGGGGAGGACTACCGCGTTGGACTCCTCCAACCCGTAAGCCCTGAGGTTTTGGAGGTCTTCCTCTTTCTCCAAAAAGACCACCGGAAACAGGTAGTGTTCCATTTCCATCAACTTAAACCAAAATCCAAAGTCCTCCAAGGGGATGAGAATTACCTCCGGAGAAGCTTTCTGTAGCAACTCTACAGCTTTTTCCTCTTCCGTGGCTATGAGTAGCTTGTGTCCCGTCACGTTAAATATGTCCGACAGCAAGGCTGTGTACTGCCTTTTCTTGTCCAGTAACATGCACATAAAGCCCATTAGTACGCCTCCCCTTTCTTTGCAGATACTCCTATCAGGTGCAGGTGCTCTCGCAGGATGTTTAGCGACTGAACCACCATGAAGAAGGCATGCTCTACCTTGAGAAGGGCGGACTGGAAGGCCAGGTCGTCTTCAAGCAGGCGGAGCTCTCGAAACTTTCTGTAAATCTCGTCTATCTCAGTACCCATCCGCAGAAGGATTTTTGAAGTCTCCTCCGACAGCTCTACCGCCTTCAGGCGTGTATCCATATGCGACCAACCTCCTCTCCTTCCGCTCTTGGTATATTATACCTGCTAAAGAGTATGGATTCAACCATCCTCAGCTCGTGGTCCTCCAGCCCTTGAAAAGTTAAGATGGTCTTGTCCTGCTCTCCCTCTACTCTGAGGCTGATGTGTCCGCAAGAGGAGCCCACGTGCACGTCGCCTCCCCCCGCCATGAAGCCGGCGCTTAGGGCAGTGGTGAGAAAGCTCAGCTCCTGCAGTGCCATTTTAGGCCTCTCTACTTGCCTGTGTAGCTTAAGGTAAAGGCACAGGGCTAAACCTACTCTGAGAAGGCTCTCCGCAGTAAGGGGGTAGAGCCCGGGCTTCCCCTTCAAGCTCTTGTCTTCAAAGAGGCTCTTTGAGAGCATTCTCTACCACCTGAAACAGATTGTCCACCGGTCTGACCTTTTTCCCTGCGAGCAGGAAAAACTCTTCGTTTCCCTTCGTGCCCTTGGGCCTTGCCTTTACCACGCCAGCTACTTGCATGCCTTGACCTTGCAAAAACTCCGCCACTTGCAGGACTGCCTCTTTTCTGTGCTGGGGTTCTCTCACTATGCCCTTTCTTACCTTCTCAGGGCCCACTTCGAACTGGGGCTTTACCAAGGAAAGCACCAGACCTTCCTCTTTTAAAAACTTTAGCACTGCGGGCAGAACTTTTACAAGGGATATGAAGGACACGTCCACAGTTATAAGGTCTACCTTTTCGCAGATATGCTCGGTGGTGAGCTCTCTTGCGTCTGTCTCCTCGTAGAGCACCACTCGGGGGTCTTGCCTGAGCTTTGGGTCCATCTGACCCTTGCCCACGTCCACCGCATAGACCTTTCTCGCACCGTGCAGGAGAAGACACTGAGTGAAACCCCCGGTAGAAGAGCCCACGTCTAAGGCTACCGCACCTTCCACTTTTAGGTTAAACCTATGCAAAGCTCCCTCCAGCTTGTAACCACCTCTGGAGACATACCGGGGCGGTTCCTTTACTTCTACTCTCTGGCCTTCCTTTATCTGCGTGCCTGGCTTGCTGACGCTTTTGCCCTCTACCAGCACCAGACCTGCCATGATGAGGGCTTGGGCTTTTTCTCTGGTAGGGGCGTAGCCCTTCTCCACCAAGTACAGGTCCAGCCTCAAAGCCTGAAGAGCTGTTTTACAGAGTAAAGGGCAAAGAGCAAGACCAAGGGTGAGAAGTCAAGACCTCCGGTAGGCGGGAGCACTCTCCGAATAGGCTCCAAGAGCGGGGAGACCAGACGGTCAAGGAGCTCGTAGGCTTTGCTCTCTCTTAGCTTGGGTATCCAAGAACCCAAAGCGTGCAAAAGCACGAGGAGAATCAGAAGGTTTACAAGCAGGGAGAAAAAACCTTTAATCATTCCACCAGCTCAAGAATCGCAAGCTCGCATCCGTCGCCCTTTCTTCTGTCTGGTAGCTTTATCAGGCGGGTGTATCCTCCCTGTCTGTTTTCAAAGCGGGGCGCAACCTCTTCAAAGAGCTTTCTCACCGCCTTCTTGTCAGGTAGGAGTTCCAGGGCGAGCCTGCGAGCGTGCAGGTCTCCTCTCTTGCCTAAGGTAATCAACCTCTCCGCAAAGGCTTTTACCACCTTAGCTCTTTGCAGGGAGGTTTCTATTCTCTCCTCTAAGATGAGAGCTCTGGCCAGCGACCTATACAGGGCAAGTCTCTGCTCCTTTGTCCTGTCAAAGTGCTTTTTCTTAACCTTGTGTCTCATCTCTACCTCCTGCTCTCCAGGTCCATCCCTAAGTAGAGACCCATCTGTTTCAGGGCCTCCTTTATCTCGTTTATGGCTTTGCGTCCCACGTTTTTGGTGCTCTTGAGGTCTTCCTCCGTGAGCCTCACCAGGTCTCCGATTGTAGCAATACCCATGCGTTTTATGGAGTTGAGAGCCCTCTGGGATATATCCAGCTCCTCCACCGGCAGGCTTAGCTTGTCGGAGAGCTCATCCACAGTGCCAGTAGGCTCTTCTCGCACGGGCACTTCGAAGGATATGTTCTCGAGGGCGTTGAAGTTTTTCACGATGAGCTGGTGGGCCTCTTTTACCACCTCTTCTGGCGTCTTGGTGCCGTCTGTGTAGACCTCCACGATGAGGCGGTCGTAGTCGCTCCTTTTCTCCACACGGGTCTTCTCCACCCTGAAGGAGACCTGACGCACTGGGGAGAAGTCCGCATCCACCAGTATCCAGCCAACTTCGCCCAGCACTTCCATCTCTTCGGTGGGCAAGTAACCAAAGCCCCGCTCTATTCTAATCTCTATGTTTACCTCCCTGCCGGGGTCCGTTATGGTGAGTATCTTCTGGTCTGGGTTTATCACCTCCACGTTTGGGGGCAGGCTTATGTCCTTGGCGTAGACCACTCCTTCGCTCTTCTTTTTCAGGTAGAGCACCTCCACGTCTGAGCTGTGCAGTTTAAACCTGACCCTTTTTAGGTTTGCGATAATTTCCAGCGTGTCCTCCTGAACGCCCTCTATGGCGGAGAACTCGTGATACACGCCGTATATCTTCAGGGCGGTCATGGCAGTGCCTTCTATGGAAGACAGCAGGGTTCTTCTCAGGGAGTTGCCCACCGTTATGCCAAATCCCCTCTCCAAAGGTTCCATCACAAACCTGCCATAGGTTTTACTTCTCTCTTCCCAGTAAACTTTGGAGGGAAAGAGAAACTGTCTAAGCATAGTCTCCTCCTTAGACCCTTGAGTAGAACTCAATAATGTACTGAAGGTTGACGGGCACCTCCAGCTGCACATCTCTGGGCATGTCTATTACCTTACCTCTGAAGTTTTCCTTGTCCAGCTCCAACCAGGAGGGCACGCTTCTTGGGTCTATGTTTTGCAGGTTTTCCAAGAGCTGGGGCACGTCCCGTGAGCTGGTCTTTACCTCTATGACGTCCCCGGGCTCCACCTGGTAGGAGGGTATGTCCACCTTTCTACCGTTTACCAGAAAGTGCCCGTGGGCGACCCACTGTCTTGCCTGCCTGCGCGTGCAGGCAAAACCCAGCCTGTAGACCACATTGTCCAGCCTCCTCTCAAGGAGCTGTAGGAGCACCTGACCTGTGTTTCCCTTAGAGCGGGAGGCCTGGTCAAAGTATCTTCTGAACTGCTTTTCGCGCAAGCCTCCGTAGAGGAACTTGAGCTTTTGCTTTTCAAGCAGACGCAGGCCGTACTCGGTGAGTTTACGGCGTCTGCCCTTGAGCCTTCCGTGCTGACCGGGCGGGAAGTTTCTTCTGGAGAGGGTTTTAGGAGCTCCCTTTTTGCCCGAGACTACCACTCCCAGTTTTCTGTCTATCCTTACCAGAGGTCCTATGTATCTTCCCATAGCTTATACCCTCCTCTTTGCCGGCGGTCTGCAACCGTTGTGGGGTATCGGCGTGACATCTCTGATGGACTTTATCTTTATGCCTGCGGCGTAAACTGCCCTGAGGGCAGACTCTCTTCCTGCTCCTGCCCCTTTTATCCTCACCTCCGCCTCCTGGAGGCCGTACTCCTGAACCGCCCTTCTGGCGGCCTTCTGAGCGGCAAGCTGGGCTGCGTAGGGCGTGCTCTTCCTCGTGCCCTTGAAGCCTACCGTCCCTCCGCTCTCCCACACCAGCACGTTACCCTGCTTGTCGGTGATGGTAACAATCGTGTTGTTGAAGGTGCTCAGGATGTGCACTATGCCTTCAGTTACTGTCTTTTTCTGCTTTTTCTGGGGTTGTTTCTTCCTTGCCATCTGGCCCTCCTTACTTGACTATCTTCTTCTTGGTCCCGCCTACGGTCTTTCTCTTGCCCTTTCTAGTCCTTGAGTTGGTCCTCGTCTGCTGACCTCTCACCGGGAGGCCTTTTACATGCCTCATACCTCTGTAACAGCCCATGTCTATGAGCTTTTTTATGTTCATCTGCACCTCTCTGCGCAGGTCTCCTTCTACCGTGTAGTTTTGCTCGATGAACTTACGAATCGTGTTGAGCTCGTCGGGGCTCAGCTCACCCAGCCTTTTGGTGCTGGGGATGCCGGTCTTTTCGCATATCTCTTTTGCCCTCGTCTTTCCTATACCGTAGAGGTAGGTGAGGACCACCTCTAACTTTTTGCCGTCGGGAAGGTCCACGCCCGCTATCCTTGCCATCCTTTACCTCCTTAGTTGCCCTGTCTCTGTTTGTGCTTGGGGTTCTCGCATATGACCATGATTCTGCCCTTTCTCCTTATAATCTTGCACTTGGCACATATAGGCTTTACGGAAGGTCTAACCTTCATGCTTACCTCCATGTAAATAGTTGATTATACCACAAGTTATCCGCGGTAGACAATCCTGCCTCGGGTCAGGTCGTAGGGGGAGAGCTCTACTTTCACCTTGTCTCCAGGCAAAATTTTTATGAAGTTTATACGCATCCTGCCTGACACATGGGCGAGCACCTCGTGCCCCGTATCCAGCTTGACCCTGAACATGGCGTTGGGAAGAGCCTCTACCACCTCACCCTCTAAGACTATGCCTTTCTCCTTCTGTTTTTCCTCTCCCTTTTTCTTAGCCATTTTTGAACTCCGTAAGCACCATCGGGCCTTGTTTTGTTATGGCTACCACGTACTCGTAGTGGGCGGCGGGGCTTCTGTCTGCGGTTATGACCGTCCAGCGGTCCCCGTCGTGGGCTATCTCTTCAGTCCCGAGAGAGAGCATGGGCTCTATGGCTACCACCATGCCCTGCCTGAGCTTGTAGTCCTTTCTTTCCTGAGCCAGCGTGGCAGGGTGGTTGGGTATGAAAGGCTCCTCGTGCACCCTCCGCCCTATGCCGTGACCTCCTAAGTTCTTAAGCGGGTACACTCCGTGCCTCTTGGCCACCCTGTAGATGACCTCCACTATGTCGGAGACCCAGTTGCCGGGCACGCAGACCTTCACCGCCTCTTCGAGGGCCTCCTTGGTAGCATTCATGAGGAGCTCTTTTTCCTTGCTGACCTGACCTACCGCCACGGTAAGGGCGGAGTCTCCTGCGTAACCCTCCAAGTATGCCCCAAAGTCCAAGCTCACTATGTCTCCTTCCTTTATGACCTGCTCCCGTTTGGGAAGCCCGTGGACGACCGCCTCGTTGACTGACACGCACAGGCTGGCGGGAAACTTCTCGTTGCTGAAAGGAGGCTTGTAGTTAAGAAAAGCAGGTTTGGCACCTCTCTTCTTTGCCTCCTCTCGGGCCATGAGGTCCAGCTCATGCGTAGACAGACCTGGCCTTACCGCCCGTGCGAGCTCTTGCAAAACTTCCACCACCACCTGACAGGCCCTTCTTATCTTCTCAATCTCCTTAAAGGAGTAGAGCTCAACCGCCATCTTTCAGGACCTCTAACAGCTTCTGGCTCACCAGCCTGTGGTTCTCCCTTGCGTTCAAGCTGATTAATTTATTCCTGCGTTTGTAGAATTCAACCAAGGGCTGGGTTTGCTCCTGATACACGCGGAAGCGTTTTCTTGCCACCTCCTCCCTGTCGTCTTCCCTCTGAAAGAGCTTGCCACCGCACAGGTCGCAGGTACCCTCCCGCTTGGGAGGGTTGTAAACCTTGTGATAGACCGCACCGCAGTTTGAGCAGGTGAGCCTGCCGGAGAGCCTTTGCACCACATCCTCTTCCTGAATTTCAAAGAGCACCACCTTGCTGAGCTCCTTTCCGTGTCTTTGGAGCATCTCCTCCAAGGCCAAGGCCTGAGCCACGGTGCGGGGAAAGCCGTCCAAGATAAACCCACCCTCGGGGGGCATGACCTCCTCTATCATGGCCACCATAAGACCGTCGGGAACCAGCTCGCCCCTGTCCATGTACTCCTTTGCCCTCTTGCCCAGCTCGGTGCCCTTTTTGACCGCCTCCCTCAGAAGGTCTCCGGTAGAGATGTGAAGCAGTCCCGTCTTCTGCGAGAGTTCTCTTGCCTGCGTTCCCTTTCCAGAGCCGGGCGGTCCTAAAAAGACCACTATCACCTTACCTTCCTCCTGTACCTGGTGTACCTCTGCTGAAGGAGCTGAGCTTCCAACTTGTTGATAGTGTCCAACGCCACTCCCACCACAATCAGGGCGGTGGTCCCGCCGAAGTAGAAGGGCACGTTAAGCCACAGGCTGACGAATATAGGCACCACCGCCACCACGCTCAGGAAGAGAGCCCCCACCAGCGTGAGCCTGTTGACCGTGTACTCCAAGTAGCGCTGGGTGTCCTGTCCCGGGCGCACGCCGGGTATGAAGGCACCGGACTTTCTCAGGTTGTCCGCCACGTCCACCGGGTTTATGAGGACCGCAGTGTAGAAGTAGGTGAAAAAGAATATGAAGGCTATGTAAAGAATGTTGTAGGGCAGGGTGGTGGGGTTAAAAGCGTCGTGCATGGCCTTGGCTATGGGGTGCTGGATAAAGCCCAGCACGGTGGAGGGGATAATCAGCAAAGACTGGGCAAAGATGATGGGTATGACGCCTGCGGGGTTTATCTTTATGGGTAGGTAGCTGGAAGAGCCTACTACCTCCTGTCTTCCTATCTGCCTTCTGGGGTACTGAATAGGCACTCTCCTCTCCGCCTCCTGAATGAAGACTATGCCCACCACCACAGCTACGACGAAGAGTATGGCACCTGCAAAGGCAAAGGGGGAGATGTCCCCGTTTTGGAGCATGTCCCAAACTCTTATGCCTGCGCTGGGAAAGCCTGCCACTATACCTGCGAATATAAGAATGGACATACCGTTGCCTATGCCCTTCTCCGTAATCCTGTCGCCCACCCAAGTCAGAAACATGGTGGAGGAGACCAAGGCGACCACGGTGGTGATGAAGAACAGAAAGCCAGTCTCAGGCACGATGGGCGTGCCCTTGGGAGACACCTGGCCCTGAAGCCACACCGCTATGCCTACCGCCTGCACCAAGGCCACAAACAGAGTCAAGTATCTGGTGTACTGGTTTATTTTGTATCGCCCGTAGTCGCCCTCCTCCTTGGCAAGTCTTTGGAGCTCAGGAACTGCCACGGTAAGAAGTTGCATCATGATGGAGGCAGAAATGTAAGGCATGACGCCAAGGGCGAAAAGGGTCATCCTCCCTAAGTTACCTCCGGAGAAGATATCGTAAAGGTAGAAAATGGTCCCCTCAAAGGTTTTGAAAAACTCCTGCAGGGCGGTGGTGTCTATGCCGGGCAGAGGTATGTGGCTGCCCAGCCTGTATACGGCCAGCATAAAAAGGGTATAGAGTAGCCTGCTCCTGAAGTCCTCCAAGTTAAAAAGCTGTCTTATGTACTCTACCACTTTACCTCCTCGCAGAGACCGCCTGCCTTCTGGATTTTCTCCCTCGCGGAGTTGGAAAAGGCGTGAGCCTTTACCTTGAGAGCCTTGGTGAGCTCACCATCTCCGAGCACCTTCACGGGCATGCCCTTGCGCACCAGACCTTTTTCTAAGAGGCTCTCGGGTGAGACCTCTTCCCCCTGCTGGAAGTGTCGTTCCAAGGTCTTTAGGTTCACCACTGCGTACTCCACCCTGTCTATGGGTCTGAATCCTCTTTTGGGCACGCGCTTGTGCAGAGGTGTCTGACCGCCTTCAAACCAAGAGGGGAGCCTTCTGTCCCCAGAGCGGGTCTTCTGACCCTTGTGACCTTTACCGCAGGTCTTACCCAAACCTGAGCCTATGCCTCTTCCTACTCTCTTTCTCTTTTTGGTGGCCCCCTCGTTAGGTGCAAGCTGGTGCATCTTCATTCTTGGACCTCCTCTACCTTCAGAAGGTGAACGGCCTTTATGATGTTTCCTCTGACCATGGGATTGTCCTCTAGGACGACCTCCTGACCTACCTTCTTCAGCCCCAGGCTTTTGACCGCCTGCACCTGAGCCTCAGGCTTACCTGCAAGACCTCTCAGGAGTTTTACCTTCAGCTTGGCCATGTTGGACCTCCCTAGGGTATGCGTAGGTCTCTGGCGTAGATGTGGTAGCGCTTTCTGAGGAGCTCCGCATCAAGCCCTCTTATCTGAGCTACCTCTTCCAAAGACCTGAGCTTGAGAAGGGCATCAAAGACAGCTCTTACCACGTTGTTTGGGTTGGTGCTACCCTGGAGTTTGGTCAGCACGTCCGTGTAGCCCGCCAGCTCAAAGATGGGCTTGGCCGCTCCGCCTGCCACTATACCCGTCCCCCTTCTGGCGGGTATGAGCTTTATCATGGTGGGTCCGTAGTGGCCCACAGTATCGTGAGGCACCGTGCCGTTCTCTATAGGCACTTTTATGAGGTGCTTTTTGCCGTCCTCTATCGCCTTTGCTATAGCTATGGGCACCTCCCGGGCCTTGCCCAGACCAAAGCCCACAAAACCTCTCTTGTCACCCACGACGACCAAGGCACTAAAGGAGAAGCGCTTTCCGCCCTTGGTGACCCTCGTGGTCCTCTTGGCGTAGATGAGCCTCTCCTCTATCTGAAGCTGGTCCTCCAGCTCTGCTACGCGCTGGAGCCTTCTCTTCTCGTCGATTAGCCTCTCAATAGCTACACCACCCATAGACACCTCCTTTTAAAACTCCAAGCCGAGCTCTCTGCACTTCTCCGCAAAGGCCTTTATCTTGCCGTGGTAAAGAAAACCGCCCCTGTCGAAGACCACTCGCCTTATACCCTTTTCGGTGGCCTTCTTTACCAGAATCTCCGCCAGCTTTTGCACGTCCTTCACCGACTTTCCGCCGCGCTTGCCTGTGAGCTGGACAAACTCCGGGTCTATGGAGGAGGCGGACAGGAGAGTCCGGGAAGTGCCCTCAGAGTCGTCCACTATCTGGGCGTAGAAAGCATGGAGGCTTCTGTATACGCAAAGACGCGGTCTTTCGGGCGTGCCATGGATTTTCTTTCTTATCCTCTTGTGTCTTCTCTCTCTCTTTTCGTGCCTGCTGAGCTTTGCCATGGAGAACCTCCTTACTTCTTACCGCCCTTACCCTTACCTGCGGACTTGCCCGCCTTTAGCCTGAGCACCTCACCCTCGTAACGAATGCCCTTGCCCTTGTATACATCAGGCCTTCTGAAGGCCCTAATCTGGGCGCAGACCTGTCCCACCCTTTGCTTGTCTATACCGCTCACGTATATTTTGTTCTCTTTTACCTCTATCTTAACGTCGGGGGGTATGGAGTAGAGGACGGGGTGGGAAAATCCCAAGCTGAGCTCCAGCGTATTGCCCTTGACCGATGCCTTGTATCCCAGTCCTACTACCTCTAAGACCTTGGTAAAGCCCTCGGTAACGCCCTTTATCATGTTCTTTATAAGAGCTGCGGTGGTGCCGTGCATGGCCCTATGAAAGGGCTGGTCAGTAGGCCTTTCCACCTTTACTGCGTTGTTCTCTACGGAGACCTTCATGTCAGGGTGGAGCTTCAGGGAGAGCTTTCCCTTAGGACCTTCCACTCTCAGCTCACCTTCCTGAAGGCTTACCTTCACGCCGGAGGGGACTGGTATTGGTTTTTTTCCTACTCTTGACATGGTTTCACCTCACCACACGTAGGCTATGAGCTCTCCGCCCTTGCCCAGCTTGCGGGCCTCATGGTCGGTTATGAGGCCTGCGTCCGTGGAGAGAATGGCTATTCCAAAGCCTCTCTCCACGTAGGGTATTTTGTGCTTGGGCGTGTATATCCTCCGCCCGGGCTTGGAGACCTTTTGAAGCCCAGATATGGCGCTTCTTTCCTTTTTGGGGTCTAAGTACTTCAGGTGCACCCTGAGAGTGTACTGGGTGCCTTTTGCTCCGTCCTGCACTTTTTCCCAGCCTTTTATGTAGCCCTCTCTTCTCAGGAGCTCCAGCAGGGCTTCTTTCAGCTTTGAGGAGGGCACTTCCACATGGTCCGCCTTTCTCCTTATGGCGTTTTTAATCGCAGAAAACATGTCCGCTACTGGGTCCATTCTCTACCTCCTTACCAGCTTGACTTTTTAACGCCCGGGATTTCGCCCTTCAGGGCGAGTTCTCTAAAGCACAGCCTGCACATGCCAAATTGCCTGATGTAACCTCTTGGCCTTCCGCATATGGGACAGCGGTTTTTCTGCCTTACCGCGTACTTGGGAAAGTGCTTTATGTCCTTTTCCACCTTTGCCTTCCTTGGCATGTTAACCTCCTACACTTCTGATGGGCAGTCCAAGCAAGGACAGAAGCCAAAAGGCCTCCTCGTCCTTCTTTGCGGTGGTGTGGATGATGACGTCCATACCTCTTATGGCGTCCACCTTCTCGTAGTCAATCTCGGGAAAGACTATCTGCTCTGAGATGCCGAAGGCGTAGTTGCCCCTTCCGTCAAAGGAGCGGGGGTTTAAACCCTTGAAGTCTTTGACCCTGGGCAGAGCCACAGATATGAGCTTGTCTAAAAAGTCCCACATCCTCTCCTTTCTCAGGGTAACCTTCAAACCCACTGGCATGCCCTTCCTGAGCTTGAAGCCCGCTTCGGACTTCTTTGCACGCCTGACCGCCGGCTGTTGACCGGTTATGGCCTTGAGGTCCTCCAGGGCTCTCTCTAAATGCTTTATGTCGCCCACCGCCTCTCCTACGCCCATGTTGACCACCACCTTCACTATCTTGGGGACCTCCATGGGGTTTTTGTAGCCGAAGCGGTTTATCAGTTGAGGCACCACCTCTTCCCTGTACTTGCTGTAGAGCCTTGGCACGTACCTAGTCTCCACGCTCATCTCTTGACCCTCACCTTTTCTCTGACTAAGTCAATGTTTTCGTTGCACTTTTTGCAGTAGCGGTACTTTCTGACCGTGTCGCCCTCTACCACCGTCCTTATGCCCACCCGGGTGGGCTTTCCACACTTGGGACACAGGAGCATCACGTTGCTCAGTGAGATGGGAGCTTCCACTTCGTAAATACCTCCTTCTCTCACGTTGGGTATGGCCCTGACGTGCTTTTTCACCAAGTTTACCTCCTTTATGAGCACTCTGCCCTCTTCTCTCAGCACGCGCAGAACCTGCCCTACCTTACCTTTTTCCCTACCTCTCATGACCACCACTGTGTCGCCCTTTTTTATCCTCTGCGCCATCAGACCACCTCCGGTGCCAAGGAGGCCAACTTGGTAAAGCCTCTGTTTCTCACCTCTCTGGCTATAGGCCCCAAGATGCGGGTGCCAAGAGGCTCTCCGTACTGGTTTAACAGGACCACTGCGTTGTCGTCAAACTTTATGTAACTGCCGTCGGGGCGCCTTACCTCCTTCTTGGTCCTTACCACCACCGCCCTGTAGACTTTCCCCTTCTTGGCAGCTCCGTTGGGGGCTGCCACCTTTACGGTCACCGTGACCACATCACCCACCGTGGCATACCTTCTGGGTGCGTAGGGTATGCCTATTATCTGCACCCTCTTGGCGCCCGAGTTGTCCGCCACGTTGGCATAACCCTGTCTCTGTATCATGGCAACGCTCCTCTCAAAGTTAAAGATTATACCACAGCTGGGTCTTCTGGGGAGCTCCAACCAACCGAGGTGTTAAATTATAAAGCACCAAAAGCGACCTAGTCAAGAGGCAAAGAAGACGCTTCTTCAATCACACGAGCTACCACCCCCCAGAATCGCCATTTGAGTCAGAAGTTCCACCACCGTCCTGACTTGAGTATGTCCCTCCGCAGACAGAGTCCGAACCTCTTTCACCAAGGAAGCTGGTATGCCTGTCCGAGTAATGGATATGGTAGTCTACCTACCTTGCCTTCCAGAACAGGATTAGCCAAAAAAAACTAAGAAAAGCAGAGCCAGCAACGCCAGAATAATTTCCATGGCTCACCTCCTCCTTTAACCTACACTAAGAGCATAGCATAAGGCCAATATCGTAACTATAAAAGCGCAGACGCTTGAAGTATATTAGGAGTCTATGAGAATTCTGCTCTTCTCCGGCAAGGGTGGAGTTGGTAAGACGACTGTTTCTGCGGCCACTGCCTACAGACTGGCGGAGCTTGGCTACAAGACTATAGTGGTTTCTCTAGACCCGGCCCACAGCTTGGGAGACGCCTTTGACCTTCCCGAGGAGGAAAAGACCAAAGCGGCCGGGCTACCCATAGCCCTCTCGGATTCCCTCTACCTTCAAGAGATATACATACAGGAGGAGATAGACCGATACTGGGGAGAGGTGTACCGCTTTCTTGAGCTCCTGTTTAACACCACCGGACTGGACCAGGTGGTCTCGGAGGAGCTGGCCATATTGCCGGGCATGGAGGAGGTAACCAGCCTGCTTTATGTAAATAAGTACTACAAGGAGAAGGAGTTTGACGTCTTGGTGTTGGACCTTCCTCCCACGGGCGAGTCCCTGCGCTTTGTCTCCATGCCCACAGTCCTCAAGTGGTACATGAGAAAGGTCTTTAACGTGGAAAGAACCATCCTAAAAGTGGCCAGGCCCGTCGCCAGAAGGCTCACCGACATTCCCATACCTGACGACGAGTACTTCAGAGCTCTGGAGAACTTCTACGAGAAGCTAAAGGGGGTGGACGAGCTCTTGGTAAACCCGGAGATTACCTCGGTGAGAATCGTGGCAAACCCGGAGAAGATGGTGCTGAAAGAGAGCCAAAGAGCTTTACTCTACTTTAACATGTTTGGGGTGAACGTGGACTCGGTTATAGTGAACAAGGTTTTACCTCCACAGGTGCAGGACTGCCCGCACTTCTCCCACTGGATACACACCCAGAAAAGGCACATAGAGGACATCCACGCCCTTTTCTACCCTGTGCCCGTGTTTCTCGTGCCCCTGATGGAGGACGAGGTGGTAGGTCAAGAAAGACTGAGGGTGCTTTCCGAGCTCATCTACGGCGACAGGGACCCAATGGAGGTCTTCCACAAAGAAAAACCCTACGAGTTTGTGGAGCAGGAGGGGGGTTACGTGGTAAAGCTGAGGGCACCCTTCCTGACCAAGGAGGGCCTGTCCGTGCTAAAGAGCGACGGCGAGATAGTCATAAGGTGGAAGAACTTCAAAAGCCATGTGCTACTACCCAGAAAGCTCAGGGAGTGCGAGCCCAAGGGAGCTCGCATAGAAGAGGGTTATCTTAAGGTCTTTCTCTCAAAGCCCTAGGGGTTTATCTTTTTTAGGCTATGAGAAAGTGTCGCAAGTGCGGGAAGAGGGCGGTGGTTTATCTGCCCCAGCACCGGATAGCCTTCTGCAAGGAACACTACTTGGAGTGGTACACCAAGAGGGTGGAGGAGACCATAAGGGAGTTTCGCATGTTTGACAGGGAGGAGAAGGTGTTGGTGGCAGTGTCTGGGGGAAAGGACAGCCTGTCCCTGTGGCAGGTGCTACACAGCTTAGGCTACCACGCGGAGGGCCTTTACATTCACTTAGGCATAGGGGAGTACTCGGAGAGGTCCAAGGCGGTCTGCAAGCGCTTCGCCGAGGAAAGGGGCTTGACCCTGCACATGCTTGAGCTGGAAAAGGTCATAGCCAGCGTCCCCACCATAAAGAGTTTGGAGAGTAGGCCTGCCTGCTCCTTCTGCGGTCAGCTCAAGAGATACTACATGAACAGGTTCGCTAAAGAGGGAGGCTTTTCTGTGGTTGCCACAGGACACAACTTGGACGACGAGGTGGCCACGCTTTTTGCCAACACTCTGAGCTGGCAGGTGGACTACATGGCACGGCAGGCCCCCCTTCTTCCCGAAGAGAGTGGCTTCGTGCGCAAGGTAAAACCCCTCTTTAAGTTTACCGAGAAGGAAAACGCCCTCTACGCCTTTCTGTCGGGCATTGAGTACTTAGAAGAAGAGTGCCCCTTTGCGGAGGGTGCCAGCTCCCTGCGCTATAAGAGGCTCCTGTCCCAGATAGAGGAGGAAAGCCCAGGGACCAAGCTCAGGTTTTACTTGGACTTCCTCCGGAGGGTGCGTCCCATGCTGGAGAAGGGTCCGGCCCTCAGACCCTGCAAGGTGTGCGGAGAGCCCACCCAAGGGGAGGTCTGTGGGGTGTGCAGGCTCAGGGAAAGGCTCACTTCAAAGGCCTTGTCATCCTGAGCCAGTAGTTGAACCTGTCTCTTTCCTGAAAGCCCAGCCTTTTGTAAAAGCTCATGGCGGGCCTGTTCTCGTCGCCCACCCAGAGCTCTACCGTGTCCAGAGCCCTGTCCCTGAAGTGTTCAAAAGCTCTCTCCACCAGAGACCTGCCTATCCCCTTTCTTCTGTGGGCGGGCAGGACCACCAGCTCGTGCAGTGCACCTACCACCTTACCCTCCCTTTTGCTAAACCACCTGCGGTCGCCTGCTACAAAGCCCACCACCTGACCACAGTCCTGAGCGAGCCATATGCCCTCCGCGTCTCTTCTGAAGAGCCAGTCAAGGTAAGCCTGCACGTCGTCTGGGTGGTTGTAGGCGTACTCCTCAAGACCCCTGTAGCTCTCCAGGTAGACTTTCACCATCTCTTTTATGTCCTCTCTCTTCGCAGGGCGAAGCCTCATGGCCTTAAGATTTTTGCTCCCTCCGGCACGCGCACCCTGAAGAGTCCCTCCGAAGGGTTGAAGTTGTAGACCACGCTCGCAAACTTTACGGTGGTGACGATACCCTCTCTCTCTTCCACTTTTACGCTCCTTATATCCCCCTTGGGGGAGACTTCTACAAAGACCTTGGAGAAGTGCCCGTCCTTGACCTTGGGCTTCAGGATAAAGGCCTTTCCTCGCGTACCTTCTATTTCCCCTACGAGGTCAAAGACCTCCGAGAGCGGGCGGGAGAGCAAGAAAAGAGCTTCCACCACCGGGGAGCTGTTTCTCTCTACGCGGTCCACGAAGGCGGTCCTGTCCTTAGGGGAGTATACCATTATCTGAAAGCCGTCAGAGACTATGAGAGTTTTTTCTGGCTGTTCGTACTCTATCCTAAACTTGCCACCCTTCTGGGCGTAAAAGACGCCCTTTGAGGTCTCCGGTCTTGACTGCCAGGGATACTGAACGCTCTGGCTGAAGACCACTTTTATGCTCCTTAGCTCTTCAAGCTTTCTCTGAAATTCTTCTAAGGTCTGGGCAAAGACGCAGTCAAGCAGGAGAAGGGCCAACACGAACTTCACAACCTGTGAAACCTCCTCAGGAAGGATAGTATAACCTCATACCAGAGCTCCACCGTATCCCAGCAGACCGCTTCGTAGTTGTCGTAGGTAGTGTGCCTAACAGTAAGGGGGCAGGAGCTCAGGAAAAGGGTCTGGACGCCCTTCTCCTTAAAAGGGATGTGATCGCCGTCCCTGTCCTCCGCACTGCAGAAGTCCATCTTTACGCCCACGTCCTGCAGGTGCTTGTAGAAGAGCTCGTTTATCCTCTCGCCGTTGTATCCTCCTGCATCTTTGTACACGACGCAGGGGCTGTGCCAGCCTACGCCTTCAAGGTTTATGCAGTAGAAGATGTGCTTTGTGCTACCCCGCAGGTGAAACTTTGCACCTTTTGAGCCCATCTCCCGTGCGTCGGTAAGCAGAAACCTAAGTCTGTAAGGCACCTTGTAGTTGTCTTTGAGCTCCATGTAAAGAAAGAGCAAGAGTGCAACCCCCACGCCGCTACATAGTGCGCCGTACCCTCCGTGCACCGTATCCAAGTGGGCTGTGATGTATATAACTGGTCCTCTGCCCAGCTCCAACAGTAGGTTCGTGCCCTGGAGGTTTTTCTCCACGGAGTTCACGCGCAGGCTGACCTTAAAGTCCTCCACCTTGGGCAGGTCCGCCTCTCTCACGCTCAAGACGGGAATAGACAGACCCGTATAGCCCCCGTAGAGATACTCCCCTGTGCTCGTGTAGGTTACTATGGCCGAGGCACCGCCTTCCTGCGCTCGGAGGGCCTTGTCCCGGCTGAGGTCCGGTATGAGGGCTATGTCGCCCTGCAGGTAGTCCCTCTTGAGGTAACCCTCCAGCTCCACGCTTTTGACGCCCAAGTGGGCCACCGCCTTTATCTTCTCCTCTGCCACCTGTAGCCAGCTCTCTTGTGGCAGGTATTCTTTTAAGCTAAAGACCTCTTTCTGCGGTAGAACAGACAAGTACTCTAAAAAAGACTCTGCCAGTTCCAAGGCCCTTCTGTGGCCATGTGTACCAACCAGCCTGTTGTAGGTAAGGAGTTTGTAGGAGAACTCTTTGAAAAAGTCCAGCTGGTCACCTTTCATACACGGGCGTGAGCCATCCCATGTACCTGTCTAACAGCCCCCTTGCCGCACGGAAGTAGAGCTCCTGAAGCTCCCGAGTTATAGCTCCAACCTTACCGCTCCCCACCCTTCGGTTGTCCACCTCCACTACCGGAGTTATCTCCGCCGCCGTCCCGGTCAGGAAAATCTCCTCTGCCACGTAGAGCTCACTGCGAGATATAGGCCTTTCTTCCATATCTACCACCAGCTCGTTTTTTAGGAGCTTTTTCACTGCGTTTCTGGTGATGCCTTCCAGTATGTGCTCCGAGTAGGAGGGTGTTATGACCTTGCCCTCTCTTACGAGGAAGATGTTCTCCCCAGAGCCCTCCGCCACGTAGCCGTGCTGGTTAAGCATGATGGCCTCGTGGTAGCCTGAGAGGAGGGCCTCCGTCTTTGCCAGAGCGCTGTTTACGTAAGCACCTGCCACCTTCCAGCGGGAAGGTATGGAGTTGTCATCGTTTCTGCGCCAAGAGGACACCTTGACCCTTATGCCCTCCGAGGTATCCAGATACCTGCCGAAGTTGTAGGTGTATATGGCAATCTCGGGGGTGTAGTCTATGAGCTTGGGCGTCAGTTTTAGGTCCTTGAAGTAGACTATGGGCCTGATGTACACGTCTTCTCTCACTTGGTTTTTTCTCAGGAGCTCCACGGTTATGCGTACCAGGTCTTCTGAGCTGTAGGGTAGGTTCATGAACATGGCTTTGCAGTTGTTTAAAAGCCTCTGGTAGTGCTCGCGGGCAAAGAGTATGTAAAGCTGGCGGTGGGCTTCGTTCCAGTAGGCCCTTATACCCTCAAAGACCGCAGTGCCGTAGTGGAGGGAGTTGGTCTTTATGTTTATGTTTGCCTGCTCTATGGGGACAAAGCTACCCTCAAAGAAGGCGTATTCCATGTGGAAAGATTATAGCACGCAAAAGCCCTTAGTCCGTTTCCAGCTCTACCTCGCACCCCTCCCGCTCTAAGACTAACTGGCAGGTCAGCCTGCGGGTCTCCTCGTACTCCCCTATCCTCCAAAGGGTCTCCTCTTCCTGCTCCGAGGGCTCTGCAAGACACTCTAAGCCCTTCTTCACCGTGCAGACGCACACGCCACACTGACCGTCCGTGCACCCAAACTCCACCCCCGCCTTTTCAATCTCGTGGTGGAGCTCTCCAAACTTGACGCCTACGGGGACATCAAGGGTTTTGCCGTTTACTTTCACCTTTGCCATGGGCAATATTTTAGTCCTGAAAGACCTCCTTTTCCTGACCTATCTCAACCACCTTGCAGAAGCCAGTGCCCAACCTGCCCACTGAGGTCTCCTTCTACGCCCGCCATTGAGCTTTTCCGAGAGCTCCTCGGAGACCAAGTTCACCACAAAGTCGCCCACGTGGAGTATGTTGTCCTCCTTTTTGCTGACCGAGAGCATCACCACGGGAGGTTCGTCGCAGACTGCGTTGAAGAAGCTGGGCCGACCGCCTCTTTGCGTGGTAAAATCTCCAACTCATGAGAGCTCTCTTCTCCGTTTACTACAAGCAGGGGATAGAACCTTTGCTGGAGGCGGTCCACAAAAGAGGTTACCAGATAGTATCCACGGGCGGGACTGCCAAGTTTGTTAGGGAGCTAGGCTACCCTGTCAAGCTCGTGGAAGAGCTTACCCGCTTTCCCGAGATACTGGAGGGAAGAGTAAAGACTCTGCACCCGGCGGTGCACGGGGGAATACTCTACAGAGACTGGGTGGAGAAGGACAGGGAAGACATACAGAAGCTGGGCATAGAACCCATAGACTTGGTGGTGGTTAACCTCTACCCCTTTGAGGAAAAGCTCAGGGAAGACCTTACCGAGCGGGAGCTCATGGAGTTTGTGGACATAGGAGGACCGGCCCTTATCAGGGCCTCCGCAAAGAACTTCTACCGAGTGGCGGTGGTGGTGGACCCGGCGGACTACCGCTGGGTTGCCCAGAAGATAGAGCAAAACAGCCTCACTCTTGAAGACAGGAAAAGGCTTGCGGTAAAGGCCTTCTCCATGACCGCCTACTACGACGCCCTCGTATCCAGAGCTTTGGCAGAGCTCTTTGAGGTGGAAGAGCCCTTGCCCTACCTTGCCCTGCCCCTAAAGCTGAAGGGTGCACTGCGCTACGGCGAAAACCCCCACCAAAAAGGCTGGCTTTTCCTAAACCCTTTGGAGAGCTTGGGAGTGGTGCACTCAAGGGTCTTGCAGGGCAAGGAGATGTCCTTTAACAACTACTTGGATGCGGACTCAGCCCTTCGTCTGGTGAGCGAGTTCAGCCAGCCCGCCTGCGCAATAGTCAAGCACGGCAACCCCTCTGGCGTAGCCTTAGGCGGGAGCCTTCTGGAAGCCTTTGAAAGAGCCTACGGGAGCGACCCAGAGTCTGCCTTCGGAGGCATCTTAGCCTTCAACGACACGGTGGAGGAAAGGCTTGCCCAGAAGGTGGTAGAGCTCTTCTTTGAGGTGCTGGTGGCCCCGGAGTTCTCCGAAGGGGCTTTGCAGGTGCTCTCCAAGAGGAAAAACCTCCGGCTGGTGCAAACCTTCGGCTTTTCCCTTTACTTTGACTTAAAAAAGATAAGCGGGGGCTACCTCCTGCAGGAGGAGGACAACTTAGACTACCAGGAGCTCCGCACCGTCTCCCAAAGACACCCTACTCAGGAGGAGCTCAAAGACCTGGTCTTTGCCTGGAAAGTGTGCAAGCACGTAAAGTCCAACGCGGTCGTAATAGCGAAAGAAGGAAGGACCTTGGGTATAGGGTCGGGTAACGCGTCCCGGGTGGACAGTCTCAGGTGTGCCGTAGCCAGAGCTCAGAGGTTTGGCCTTGACCTTGAGGGGGCGGTGATGGCCTCGGAGGCCTTTTTGCCCTTCAGGGACAGCGTGGACATGGCCCATCAGGCAGGCATAAGGGCCATCATCCAGCCCGGCGGTTCCATAAGGGATGCGGAGGTAACCGAGGCGGCAAACCAGTATGGAATGGCCCTGGTCTTTACGGGCACTCGGCACTTCAGACACTGAGTGCTATATTTACACTATGCTTCCCAGAGTTTACTTGGGCGTGGAATGGTTCGGTGCGGAGAGAATTCTCAGCCAGTATAGACCCCCTAAGGAGTGCGGTGCCAGCCTGACCTTCTTAGGAATAGCCAGGTCCGCACCGGAGGATGGAGATGTGCAGGAGCTCCACTACGAGGCCTTCCCAGAGATGGCCATAAGGGAGATGGAGAGAATCAGAGAAGAGACGCTGAGCAAGTTTCCCGTGAAGGAGGTCTTCATACATCACAGGCTTGGCGTGGTAAAGGTGGGCGAGCCCTCCTTCATGGTGGTGGTCTTTGGAGGACACAGGGAAGAGACCTTTCAGGCCTGCAGGTATGCGGTAGAGGAGGTAAAAAGGAGAGTCCCCCTCTGGAAGAAGGAGGTCTTTACAGACGGTGCTTCCCGATGGGTGCCCGGGGCATGACCCTTGACCGTCTTGGTAGGGAGCTCCACGACCTTCGCATATCCATCACCGACAGGTGCAACTTTCGCTGTGCCTTCTGCATGCCAGACGGAGAGGACTACCAGTTCTTCCACCGGGAGGAGATACTCTCCTTTGAGGAGATAAAGCACTTTGTTAAAGCCCTGATACCCCTCGGTGTAAGGAAAGTAAGACTCACCGGCGGTGAACCCCTCCTGCGCCGAAACGTGGAAAGGCTCGTGAGCATGCTGGGAGAGCTCCCCCTGCAAGACCTGAGCCTGACCACCAACGGCTTTCTGCTGAAAGAAAAGGCCAAGTCTCTCAAGTCCGCTGGGCTCAGGAGAGTGACCGTAAGCCTTCACTCCCTTAAGGACGAGGTTCTCTCCAAGCTGGTAGGCAGAGAGGTGAGCGTCTCTCACATTTTGGAGGGCATAGAGGAGGCCCTGCGCGTGGGCCTTACGCCAGTGAAGGTCAACGTGTGCGTAATCAGGGGCGTAAACGACGGAGAAATCGTGGACATGGCCCACCTTTTCAAGAGGATGGGTGTGGTGGTAAGGTTCATAGAGTTTATGGACGTAGGCAACCTAAACCGCTGGTCGCTGGAGAAGGTCTTTTCCGTAAAAGAGATGCTAAGAGTTCTCAGCGAGCACTTCCGCCTGGAGCCAGTGGCGAAGTCCTACAGGGGCGAGGTGGCGGAAAGGTATCGCCATGTGGACTGCGGAGTGGAGGTGGGCTTTATAGCCTCGGTGACGCAACCCTTCTGCGGGGACTGCAACAGGCTAAGGCTCACCGCAGACGGAAGGCTCCTTACCTGCCTTTTTGCCCAAGAGGGGCACGACGTGAAAAGCCTCATAAGGTCGGGCGCCGGGGAGGAGGAGATAAGGGACTTTGTGCGCCATCTCTGGCAGGTCAGAGAAGACCGCTACTCGGAGAGGAGACTGGAACTCCTAAAAGAGGGCACCCTGCCAAAAAAGATGGAGATGTTTAAAATAGGAGGTTAAAAACCCTAAGGAGGAACTGCTTTGCTGAGCAGAGAGCTCTTGGACATACTTGCCTGCCCCATCTGTAAGGGAGAGCTCCTCTACGACGAGAAGAGAAACCTTCTCGTCTGCTATAGTTGCAGAGTTTACTACCCTGTGGAGGAGGACATACCCCTGCTGCTTACAGACTACGCAAGACCTCTGGAAGAACTTGGGGGAGCTCCTCAGGAGGGCAGTGCCTGACACCCTCTGGCACGAAGTTTTTACCTACGTGGATGTACTCCACGGGCTTTGGGTAGAGCTCTCTATAGGCTCTGACCATGTAGTAGTCTGCCAAGGTGTCGCCCACGTAAATGCCTGCCTCTATGCGGAGCCCTTCCACGCACAGATGGAGGGCGTAAGGGTGGGGTTTTCTCAGCTCCTTTTGCTCTATCGTGTCCTCGTCCACCACAAAGTCAAAGAACCTGAAAAGCCCGTGCTTCTCAAAGAGGTAGTTTAGGTCCTCCCTCGGTCTTCCGGTCACCACGCCGAGGGGATAACCCGCATCCCTGAGCTCTTTGAAAAACTCAGGTCTGAGCAGAAGCTCCTCCTGGTCGCGCAGTTCACGGTAGGTTCTGTTGAAGACCTCAACCACCTCCTCCAGCCTAGCCTTACCTCCCAACTCTTTTATCACCTCAAGGGTGGCCACCCAGTCGTTGTTTATGCCTTTGGAGAACTTAAGGTGTCTGACCAAGTTTATGTCCACTTCTTTGCCCAGAAAGTGCTCTGCGGTGTGCTTTATGGCGTAGTGGTAAGACTGGCTCACGTCCACGATGACGCCGTCCACATCAAAGATAACGCCCTTCTTCATCCGGCCACCAGCTCGGAGCCAGTCTTGGCCAGGATAAACTTCATGAACTTGCTCGCCAGAAAGGTCAACCTTTCGTTCTCCGGATAAATAATGTAGTACCATCTGACCGCCCTAAAGCCCCTTATCTTGACGGGAACCAGGCTACCTTCTTGTATCGCACCCTCCACCAAGCCCTGAGAGAGAAAACTGCACCCGTAGCCCCTTTTGACCATGTTCAGTATTGACCTGGCACAGTTGACCTCTATTCTGATGTTGAGCCTCTCAAAAATCAGCCCGAGCCTTTCCAACTCCTCCTTTACCACCTTGCGAGTGCCCGAGCTTACCTCCCTGAAAATCATGTCCACCCCGTAGAGTTCCTCGGGCTCAATTTCTCCCCTTTTTGCAAGAGGGTGACCGGGGTATGTGAAGAAGACCACCTCGTCCATGAACCACTTGATGGAGTTGAACCTGTCAGAAGGCTCTCTCTCTATGATGCCTATGTTTAGCACGCCTGAGGAGAGAGCCTCTTCAATGTGCTGAGAGTTGTCCACCAGCACTCTTATGGATATGTTTGGGAGCTGTCTGTGAAACTCCACGAGAAGCTCGGGGACTTTGTACTCGCTCAGAGTAGTGCTCACGCCCAGCAAGAGGGTGTCTTTGAAGTCCTTCTTTATCTTGGCCATCTCTTCCATCAGGTTTTCGTAGTTGCTCAGCAAACTTTTGGCTATCTGGTAGATTCTTTTGCCCTCGTCGGTGAGCACTATCCTGCCGCCCTGTCGCTGAAAAAGCTTGGCACCTACGATGCGCTCCAGAGCCTTTATCTGCTGGGTCACCGCAGGCTGGGTTATGTATAGTATCTCCGAAGCTCTAGAGAAGCTACCCAAGTCCGCAACCGCCACGAAGGTCTTGAGCTTGCTTATGTCTATCATTAGAGCCTAAATTTTAATATAAAGACCTTCTACTGCAATCTAAAAAGACCCTTTACGAGCTGTTCCACCTGCCCCAAAAGCCTGATTAGCTCTTCTCTTCTGTCCGTTTTGACCTCTTCCAACACCCAGTGCTCCCTCCTGATGTGGGCCTCCCAGTAGGGACAGCGGTCTCTGGCTTCAGGCGACAGGGTTATGAGCAGGTTCAGCTCCCGGTAGGGAATAGAGGATAGGGGTTTGGGGTAGAGGTTGTCGGTGGAGTAGCCCTTCTCCTGGAGGAGGGCAAGCACCTGCTCGGGCACGCTCTCCGCAGGTTCCACGCCCGCAGAGTATATCTCCGGCGACAGCAGGGCAAGTCTGGCCACCTTTCTTGCCACCGCCTCCGCCATTATACCTCTTACCGCATTGCGAGTAGATACGAAAGCTATCTTCATGCTACTCCACGCCTGCCTGCATCCTCTGGGCTTTGCGGAAGCAGAGTGCTTTTACAGCCATTTTATGCATTAAGTTTCTTCTAGTTTTACCGCTCATGAAGGTTGACATAGTATAACACAAATCAGAGCTTGAAAAAGCTGGCCACCGCTACCAGCCTCAAAGCCCGAGCCTCTTAACACAACCTTAACAGGGGTCCTGTTATAATCTTACCTGCATGATTGAACATGTGTCCCTGAGAGAAAGTGAGGCAAGGCTCTACTTTTCCAGCGTGGAGGAGAGGAACCTCTTTCTGCGTGGCATAAGTGGCATGGAGGGGATTGAGGGGGTAGAGTACAAGGAAAACACCCGAACGCTCCTGATAAAGTTTAGGCGGGGGAGCTTCGCCTACTACCTTTTGGAGAACCTTTCCCGTCGCAAGACTCTTCAGAAGCTTGCCGGCGAAGACTACAACTTCTACCTGCAACCTTTCCTGAAACACCCGGCGGTGAAGCTGAGCTTTAGCGTGCTCCTGCTGGGCTGGAAGGTAGGTCTGGTATCCTTCGCAGTTTGTAGTATATTTTTAGTTCCTTACTTGAAGCAGAAACTCTAAGGAGGTTAGTTATGTTTAACTTGAATATTCCCAGTACTATTGGTGGTTGCTTTTCCACAAACATGATGCTCTATGGCTTTGGAGCCTTGGCGGGTCTTGTGGTGCTAGGAAAGCTACTCAGAGACGCAAGGCCCTTTTTAGTGTCCACCACCAAGGAGGTGATTGCCTTCCAGCAGTGGCTCACGGGCAACTTAGAAGAGAGCAAGGAGTTCTGGGAGGACGTGGTCTCCGAGGCAAAACACCTCTACAGGCTTGAGGTGGAGAAAAAGCTGGAAGTGCTCCAAAAACAGCAAGAAATGCTCCAGAGGATAAAGGAAAAACTGTGAGGAGGTAGAAGATGAACCAGATAGCTTCAATTCTTGGAAGGGCTGTGTGTTCGGGCCCCTTTAGTTTTGCCCTAGGCTTTGGTCTTGGCATTCTCGCCCTCTACATACTGGACAGGGCAAAAGACAGAAGAAGGCTTGAAGAGACTCAGAAAGAGATAGAAGCCATGGTAAAGGCCTTGGAGCTCAAGCTCCAGCAGGAAGCGAAAGGAGAATGACCTACAAAGTAGAGTCCCTTTCTCCCGGAAGGATAAGGCTGAGCTCTTACCTTTTCCAGCACTTACATCACCCAGAGGAGACCTTGCTCTCCTACTTTTCAAGGTTTGGGGGCGTGCGCAAGGTCAGGTACTCCAAGAGCTCCGGCAGGCTCACCCTTGAATACGACCCTCGGAGCTTTGACCTCATAGCCTTTTTAGACCACATAGAATCTACCCCAAGGGAAGTCTTCTTGGAGGACCTCTCCAAAGAAAAGCCCAAGCCCGCAAAGAAGCAGGACAGCACCTCCCGCTGGTTTGCCCTTACTTCCCTTGCCTTCCTGCCCTACCTCTTCAGAGGTCTCCTGCCCAACCCGGTGCTGGCGGGTATGACCCTCCTGCTTTCAAAGCCCATTCTTGAAAAGGCGCTTAACTCCCTCAGGAACAGGAAGTTAGATGTGCACCTTCTTGACTCCTCCGCCATCGTCTTGGCAAGCCTGACGGGTAGTCCCCTGTCCGCCCATACTATGGTCTTTTTGCTGGCTCTTGGCGACTACCTGTCGGAGAAGGTAGAGAAAAAAGCCTACGAGAAGGTGGAGAAGCTCTTCTCCTACAAGGAGGACAGCGCTTGGCTCTTGCTGGGCAACGGGCAAGCGGTGAAGGTCAAGGCTGTAGAGTTGAAAAAGGGGAGCAGGATTGCGGTCTACGCAGGCGAGAAGATACCTGCGGACGGCGTGGTGGAAGATGGGGACGCTTTGGTGAATCAGGCGTCCCTTACCGGCGAGTCAAACCCAGTGCATAAAAAGCCCGGCGACAAGGTCTTTGCAGGGACCTTTGTGGAGGACGGCAAGCTCTATGTGCGCGTGGAGGAGGTGGGCGAGGACACGGTGGTGGCGAAGATAGCCCGTATTGTGGAAGAGAGTATTAAAGAGCCCATAAATGTCCAGCGTCTGGCGGAGGAGAGGGCGAACCGCTTGGTCAAGCCTACCTTGTGGCTCGGTCTTCTGTCCTACGCCCTGAGTGGGCAAGTAAACAGGCTCACCTCCACCCTCATCATAGACTACCATACGGGCATACACCTTAGCACTCCCCTGACGGTGCTCTCCAGCGTAGCTCAGGCCTCCACCTACGGGATTCTCATAAAGAGCGGTGGCAAGCTGGAGGCCCTCTCGAGGGTGGACACCTTCGTGATGGACAAGACGGGCACCTTGACCGTAGGACATCCCGTGGTGGAGGACATAGTGGGGCTGGAAATCTCTCAGGAGGAGGTCCTCAAATATGCCGCCTCTCTGGAGCAGAGAATCACCCACCCAGTGGCAAGGGCCATCGTAAAGCTGGCGGAGGACAGGGGTCTGTCTCCTGTTCCCAGAGAGAACTCCCAGTATCACATAGGTCTGGGCATAGAGGGCGAGCTGGAAGGGGTCAAGTTCATGCTGGGTAGCACCCGCTTTATGCAGAAAAAGCGCATAAAGATAGGGGACGAGGTGAGGGAGCTGGTGGACAAATTCCACCGAGAGGCAAAGTCCGTGCTTTACCTAGTGAAGGATAAGAAGATAGTAGGGCTTCTTACCTTCAGAGACCCACTCAGGGAAGAGGCAAAGGACGTGGTAGCGGAGCTCAGGAGAAGAGGCAAAAAGGTGGTGCTCTGCACCGGAGACAACGAGGGCATAGCTCGGTACATAGCGAAGGAGTTAAGCATAGAGGAGTTCTACGCCCGCGTCTTTCCTGCGGAGAAGGCCAAGGTGGTAGAGGAGTTGAAAAGGCAGGGGAGGGTGGTTGCCTTTGTGGGAGACGGCGTTAACGACTCGCCTGCCCTGTCCTCTGCGGACGTGGGCATATCCCTGAGGAGTGGCACGGACATAGCCATAGAGGTGGCGGACGTGGTAATCGGGGACAGCCTCTGGCACCTTGTGGACGCGGTAGACATAGCGGAGCGCACCATGAAAAAGCTCAAGACCTCCTACAGGATTAACTCCCTTGCCAACACCCTCGGGCTCTTAGGCTCTGTCCTCGGTCTTTTTGGACCTTCCGTGTCAACGCTTATTAACAACGGCACAACCGTGCTGTTGGGGTTATACTCGTTAAAAAAATAAGCAGGAGGTAGTGGCCATGGAAGAGAAGAAGGACTTGGCTCAGGAGCTGGAAAAAATCAAGGCGGAGCTGGAGGAGCTGAGAAGAAAGATGGGCATGACGGAGGAAAAAAGCCTCAAAGACTTACCCGCGGAAGCCCTTTCCAAGGTGATGGAAGTCAGCAAGGAGATAGTCAAGACCGCCGCCGACATAGGTGAGAGAGCTCTCAAAGTGGTCAAGTACTCGGTGGAGGGTGCGGTGGAAGGTGCCAAAAAGGCCCTAAAAGAAGAGGAAAATAAGCAAGAAGGATGAACTTCCTGAAGACCAGGAGCGGTAGGTATCTCAACACCCTCCATGTGATATCTCTGTCCGTGGAGGAGGCCAAGATAGAGGTGGAGGGTAGAAAAAGGGTGGTTTACAAGGTGGTCGCCTACATGAGCCAACCGCTCCTGCCTGCTGTTCTTGGCATATACTCCACGGAGGAGAAGGCCACGTCCGTGTTAGAAGAAATCATAGGGAGGCTCTCCAAGGACGAAAGGGTCATCCACATTGAAAGTGAGTACTGAGGACTACATAAGGGAACTAAAACTGATTGCCCATCACCTACAGGAAAAGCACGGGGAGGTGCTCTCACAAATTCAAGAACCCCTCCTTCTGGTGGTGGAACTGCCGAACATGCAGAGGGCCCACTTTCTGATAGGCTCGGGGAGGATAACATACACGGAGAACCCAGAGGGAGCCAAGGACAAGGTGGCGGTGAGCTACAGAGACCTTATGAGGCTGTTGGAAAAACCCTCCAAGGCGGTGAGATACCTCTTTGAAGGTCGTCTCAAGGTGTCGGGCAACTACCAGAGGGTCCTCTCCACGCTACAGAAACTGCTCTAAAAGACCTTGTTTAGAGCTCTGGTGATGAGTTTCTCCAGAAGGCCTCCGACCACAAAGGACTCAATGAGTATGGTTCTGTCCTTCTCCGTCAGGAAGGTGTCCCTTTCTCTCTTTCTCAGTTTTTCTCCTTTTTTCAGGAGTTTGTGACAGGCTCTTTTTTCCCTTTCAAGCTCTTCCATCAGACTCTCTATCCTCTCCTTCATGTGGAAGTAGTATAGGGCTAAATTTTTAAGATTCTGTTAAAGGGTGGACAGAGCGCTACGGTAGGTCTCCAAGAGCTTTTCAAAGGTGGCCTCCCAAGAGAAATGAGTGGCCACGTAGCTACTCACCTTTTCTCTCGTGGACACGCTCAGGGCGTTGCAGGCTCTAAGCGTGGCCTCGTAGAAGGCATCTACGGTTAGCTCCTTTGGCAGGAACTCCTCAAAGGGCTGAGTCTCTAAACCCATGTTGGGAGCTACCAGCAGACAGCCGCAGGCCTGGGCCTCTAAGAAACAGAGCCCGTAGGTCTCACCCGTGGAGGCACTTAGGAAAATGTCACAGCTGGCGTATATCTCCGCCAGCTCCTCTTTCCGATAGACGTAGTCCAAGTAGCTCAAGTTGGGGAGCTTCTGGGCGAGCCTTTCCACCTTCCTTCTGACGGGACCGTCCCCCACCACTATCAGGTGAAAGAGGGCGGGGTCCAAGTGCTGGAAAAAGTCCAAGAGAAAGCCTACGTTCTTTTCGGGCGACAGCCTGCCCACGTAGAGCAGTTTAAACTTGCGTTCCCCTATGCGCATGATTTTCTCGAAGTAGGGGTTTCTCTTGGAGGGGTTGAACACCTCCGTGTCCACTCCGAGGTTTACGGTTACGACCCTCTCCAGCCCGTAAGACTCTAAAAATTCCTGCTGTCTTCTCGAAGGCACCAAGATAAGGTCCGCCTTGGAGAGCTTTTTCCTTACGGTGCGCTCTACGAAGGTTCTTTTCAGTCTTTCGGGTGCGGGCAGGAGGGAGAGGTCCGTCCTTATGTCCGAGTGGTAGAAGACGCTGAGCAGGTAGCGGTCAGACTTGAGCATGGGTATAGGCTGGTAGGTCCCACCCAGCTCCACTATGTCGGGCTCTTCTTTTTGGAGAATTTCCTTTATCTCCGACAGGGAGGAGAAGAAACGGTAGCCCCCGGTCAAAGGCAGGGGAAAGGAGGGAAGCTCGTAAACCTTTGTCTCCTCAAGCCAGTAGGTTTTTCTCTCCTTGCCCGGTATGAGGAGCACGTGCTCTACGCCCTTACCTTTCAGGAACTTGGACTTCTCCGTCAGGTAGCGCTTGATGCCTCCGCTCTTTCTGTGAAAGTAGGGGGTTATGTCAACCAGCTTCATGCACAAGCCTTCCCAAACCTGCGATGGAGAGCATGTAGTCTACGTAGCTCTTTCTCATGTCTAGGCTTCTTGCCCTCTGGAGAGCTTCCTGGGACATGCTCCTGCGGAGCTGTTCGTTGGACAGGAGCAGGGAGAGTTTTTCCACGAACTCCTCCGCCTTCGTGGCGATAAAGCCGTTCAGCCCTTCCTCCACGTGCTCGTGGGAGGCACCCCTTGAGCTTACCACCACGGGCAGACCGCTCGCCATGGCCTCCAGAACCACCTGACCGTAGGTCTCCGTCTCGGAGGGGAATAGGAAAACGTCCGAGCTTGCGTAAGCCTTGGCCAGCTCCTCGCCCACCATGTAGCCCACCGTGTGGACGTTCTTCGGCTTTTGGGCTTCCACCTGCGCCCTGTAGGGACCGTCCCCCACTATCACGAAGACATCCTCCGGGAAGCACTTGGCGGTGTGGAGGAAAGTGTCCAGCCCTTTCTCCTTGGAGACGCGCCCCACGTAGAGCACCACCCTCTGATGCTTCTTTACGTTTAACCTCCTTGCCCAGAAGTCCTCTTCTCTCTTGTGGGGGGAGAAGAGCTCCGTGTCCACGCCCCGTCTGAAGAGGCTCACCTTACCGTGGTCCAAGCCCTTGCTTACGAAGAGGTTTCTGTAGTGCTCGGAGGGGACGAAGAAGCGGTCCGAGAGGTTTGCCAGCAGAAGGAAGGCCTTCCACATGAGCTCTTCCACCACCGGGTCGCCCGTGTAGGTGTAGGCGTAGGAGGGTATATCAGTGTGGAAGGCAAAGGTGAGCCTAAGGTCCAGTATCTTGCTCACCAAGACGCCCATCAGACCCAAGGGTCCAGGCGTGGCAACGTGCACCTGCGTAAAGCCCTCCGACTCTATAAAGTCCATCAGCTCTATCAGGTTTGGCAGGCCCATGCGGAGCTCCTCGTAGAAGGGCGTGGGAATCTCCACCACGGGTTTTAGGTTTACCAGATTCTCCTCCGGGGCTACCTTAGAGTTGCAGACCACCACGGTAAAGGGGAGCTCCTCTTCTAAAGCTATCTGTCTGATGAGCCGGGCACTTCTGGCAACGCCGTTTATGTGGTGGTAGGTATCTGTGAGGTAGGCCACCTTCGGAGCTCCGCCGTTTTGGATGCCAAAGGCCTTGCCGAGGAGCTTTATTTTCTTCTCCTCTCTTTTCTGGGCGTATTTTAAAAAGGCGGGGAAGCCATGAGCCAAGAGGGACAGGCACAGCTCCCCAATGGTCTGCGGCGAGGGGCTTTTGAAAAACCTCTCCAGAGCTATGGAAGGCAGAGCTTTTGCCAGCTCCCTCAGAAGGTACTGTCTCTCCGCTCTTACGTTTAGAAAGTTTCTGAGAAGCATGCCCACCATACCGTTGTCGGAGTGCATAAACAGGTAGTCGGTTACAGGACGGATTTCTGAAGGTATCCTGCCTTTGCTCCTCAGAAAGTCGTAGCCCACCCTGCAGACCATGTTGAGAAGTCTGTTGTCGCCCAGCTCCTCCGTCCCCACCTGCGTTCTACCTTCCCACAGCCCCTTGAGAAATTCCTCTTTACTTCTGGCGCCCTCCACCCCGGTCCAGGTCCTTCCCACGTCCATACCCCCGTGGTCGTCGGAGCCCGCGGTGAAGGTGATTCTCTCCCTCGTGCGCTGATGCTCCATGCGGTGCTTCTCCGCAAGCTGGTGTATCTTGTCCCACCCATCGTACAGGCGGGCGATGGACTCCTCTATGTATCTCACTCCGTCGCCACGGGTGCCGTTTATGACCTCCCAGTTGTCAAAGAGTAGGACAAGCTTTTCCACCAAGTTTTTGCTCACCTTTGTGCCCTGCACCGAATAAAAAGGGTGAGCCAAAGAATGGGCTATGCGATGTAGCTTGAGATACCTCACAAACTCCTGCAGGTTGCCCCTGAGAGAGAGCAGGTTTTTGTGGTGCTCCTCGTTGAGCCCGTAGGCGAGTACGTGCACCTTGGCCTTTTCCTCCGGCACCTCCACCGTGTATTCACAGCTTATGAACACCTCCGGCAGGTGGGCTATCTCTAAAACCCCGTTTATGGTGTTGTGGTCCGTTATGGTGACAAAGCTCATGCCCCTCTCTTTGAGCCTTCTGTATATCTCCATGGGCTCGGTCAAGCTCTCGGGACAACCTATGAGCCTACTGAACCATCCACCCGGCAGGTTGGAGGCCTTTGAGTGAAGGTGAAGGTCCGCCTTTGCCAAAAAGCTCCCCATAGCTGGTCCACCTCCTTGAGTTTTTGATTTCTCCAAGCAAAGACCTCCAGAGACTTGTCTTTCTCGGGTCTCTGAAGTCCGTCATGTGCAGAGCGAGCCTAATCACCCGATGCCTTTGGTAAAGTCGCCCCAGCTCCGGCATAAGCTTTATGCTAAGCCAAGAGAGCCCACTTCTACTGCTGAAGGTGAGAACGGGCGACCTGATGAAGGTATTATACACGAGGTCCTTTACGTGCCAGCGGTAGGCAACTGCTCTAAAGCCTAAGGAGCGGAGCACCTCCTCCAGGTAAGGGTTGCCTATCCAGGCGGGCGGGACAAAAAACTCGGTCCTAAAGCCCAGATACTCAAAGAGCTCAAGACCTGCTCGCACCTTCTCGTAGGTCTCCTGCAAGCCAACCCCCCCAAACTCTCCCTCCCCATCCGTCCAAAGAAAGTCCTGAAGCCTTTTCTTTCCTTTGTGAGTATAGCCGTGCAGAACTATCTCCGCCTCCGTGCTTTTTACTAAGGAGACAAACTCTCTGTTCTCTCCCAGCGGTGCCCTATGCCAGAAGTAAGGCACCACCAGAAGAGAGAATTTATGGCAACCCACCTCCTCCAAAAGTTCAAGAGCGTCCAAGAATTCTGTCTTGTAGTAGGGACTTACATCGTGTAGCTCCAAAAGGGCAAAGGACATAACTAAATATTAGCGAAGAAAAGTTAAGTTTCTTTTAAGTTTATGTTAAGGTTTGGTTAAGGGGCCGAGGGCCCCGAAGGTTTTATGGGGAGAGCCAGTTCTCCAGCTGAAGCACCTCCTCCATCTTGGAGGAGACGTTCTGGGATATCTTGTAGGCGCAAAACTCGGGCCCGCACATAGAGCAGAATTTGGCGGTTTTGTAGCCCTCTTGGGGTAGGGTCTCGTCGTGGTAAGCCCTTGCGGTTTCTGGGTCTATGGCAAGCTCAAACTGCCTGTTCCAGTCAAAGGCAAAGCGAGCCCTTGACATCTCCAAGTCCCACTCCCTGGCACCGGGCCAGTTTTTGGCAACATCCGCGGCGTGTGCAGCAATCTTGTAGGCTATAACTCCCTGCTTGACATCTTCTACGTTAGGAAGTCCCAA
>JANXBA010000024.1 GCA_025062075.1 Aquificaceae bacterium | reverse complement strand
GGGATGTAGCTGAGGTTAAGGCAGAGGTGGAGAAAGTTAGAGCTGAAGTGGAAAAAGTTAAAGCGGAAGTGGAGAAGGTTAGGGCTGAAGTGGAAAAAGTTAGAGCTGAGCTGAAGGGAGAGATAGGAGAGCTGAGAGGAGGGCTGGCAGAGCTAAGAGCTGAACTGAGGTTTGTTAAATACATGCTTCTCGTGCTTACCTTTCTTGTGGTCTTTTTAAACAAAGAAACCCTTGGATGGCTTTTAGAGCTCATTAAATTGTTACTTTAGGAGGTTTGCTATGGCTACGTTAAACTCTAACGGCTTTGTTCTTACGACGGTGGATGAGCTTTTAAGTTGGGGCAGGCGCAATGCTCTCTGGCCCCTTACCATAGGGCTTGCCTGCTGTGCCATAGAGATGATGCACGCAGCCGCCTCGAGGTTTGACTTAGACAGGCTTGGGGTGATATTCAGGGCCTCTCCCCGTCAGGCGGACCTTCTTATAGTGGCGGGCACGGTGGTCAACAAGGTGGCACCCATGCTGAAACTACTCTGGGAGCAGATGCCTGACCCTAAGTGGTGCATTACCATGGGCGGTTGTGCCTCCGCAGGCGGACCTTTCCCCACCTACTCTACCCTTCAAGGTATAGACAGGATAATTCCGGTGGATGTCTACATCCCCGGCTGTCCACCCCACCCACAGGGGCTCCTCTACGGCATTCTACAGCTCCAGAAGAAGATAAAGGAGAAAGGCGTAAACAAGTACGACAAAGCCTTTGAGGAGTTCAGAAAGGACATGGAGCGTCAGGGACTCCTTCCCAGAGAGGTGGTGGTGTGAGGTAGGCGATGCCCTGGATGAACCAAGTCACTGCGGACAGAGTAAAGCGGGAGTTCAAGGAGGTAGAGGTAGAGCGCACCAAGCACACCACCAACCTCCACGTAAGACAGGAGAAACTCGTAGACCTGATGCTTCACCTGAAGGAGAAGGAGGGCTACAAGCTCTTCGTAGACCACACCTGCATAGACTTTCCCGAAAAGAAGGAGCGGTTTCAGGGTATATACCTGCTCTACAATCCTGACGCCAACGAGAGGGTGCTGGTAAAGACCTGGGCGGTGGGCGGAGAGCTCCCCTCTTTGGAAAAGGTCTGGCCCTGCGCCCGCTGGGCGGAGCGCGAGGCTTACGATATGTTCGGCGTGGTCTACAGGGGCCACGAGAACCTCAGAAGGATGTTCATGTGGGAGGGGTATTCTCACTTTCCCCTGCGGAAGGACTTTCCGCTGGAAGGTATTCCTGAGGTGGAGCTCCCCTCGCTGACGGAGCTCTACGCAGGCAGGACTGACCCTCCCAGCCACGACTACGAGCTGGTCCACACCAGAGTGCCCACCCTCGAAGACTTGGAAAGAACCGAAAAGTCAAGGCTCCAGAAAAAGGCTCAGCTGGTGCTCAACTGGGGACCCCTGCACCCAGGAACCCACGGCACCATCTGGTTTCTCTTTGACCTGGACGGTGAGAGGGTAGTCCAGTCGGACGTGATTCTCGGACAGCTCCATAGGGGTATGGAAAAGATAGCGGAGAACGTCTATTACTTTCAGTTTCTACCCTACACGGACAGGATGGACTACATATCCGCCATATGCAACGAGCTCTCCTACGTGACCGCGGTGGAAAAGCTCTTAGAGGTGGAAGTGCCAGAGAAGGCAAGATACGTCAGGACCATGTTTGCGGAGCTCCAGAGGATAAACTCCCACCTTCTCTGGCTTGGCACGGGAGCTCTTGACCTTGGAGCCCTTACCGTGTTCCTCTACGCCTTCAGAGAGCGCGAGAAGATAATGGACATCATAGAGGGCAACGCGGGCTTTAGGCTCACCTCCGCCTTCCTCAGGATTGGCGGTCTGCACTACGACCTGGCTGAGGGTACGCTGGACGTGGTTAGAGCCTTTTTGAAGGACTTCCCCAATAGGCTCAAGGAGTACCACAACCTGCTCACCAGAAATCGCATATGGCTCAGAAGAACCAAGGAGGTGGGCGTGATAACCAGAGAAGACGTCTACGACTACGGGCTCACGGGTCCAGTGGCTCGGGGCTCGGGAGTGCCCTACGACATAAGGAAGTTAGAGCCCTACGCCGCCTACGGGGAGGTGGACTTTGACGTCCCAGTAGGTGAGGTGGGAGACGTTTACGACAGGTACCTGGTGCGCATGGAGGAGATGGTGCAGAGCCTGAGAATCGTAGAGCAGTGCCTTTCTAAGCTGGAGAAGCTTCCCAAGTCCGCACCCTTTGTCAACAAAGAGCACCCTGCGGTGATGGCACCAAAAGAGGAGGTCTTCATGGCTCTGGAGGACATGGTAAAGAACTTCCGCATAGTGGTTCACGGCGAGTCCGCACCACCCGGCGAGGTCTACGCCAGCGGGGAAAACCCCCGGGGCGAGCTGGGCTTTTACATATACTCGGTAGGCGGTTCTAAGCCTTACAGGCTCAGAATAAGGTCTGGGGCTCTGTACAACCTTTCCATCTTTCCCAAGCTTATAAAGGACGGCACCATAGCGGACGCCATAGCCTTGCTAGGAAGCCTTGACCCCGTAGTGGGAGAGACAGACAGATGAGTGCAGATTTGAAAGCGCTGGAGGGCATGCAATGGAGCTGTGGCTCTCAGTTCTGATAACTTTCGTAAAGGTTTTGCTCACGCTGGGCGTCTTTTTGGGCATAAGCACCTATCTTACTTGGTTTGAGAGAAAGCTTGCAGGCCACATTCAAGGGCGCCTAGGCCCCAAGCTGGTGGGTCCTTTTGGACTGCTTCAGCCCCTTGCGGACGGCATAAAGCTCCTTACTAAAGAGTCCGTCGTTCCGCAGAACGCGGACAAGCCCGTCTACTACCTGGCGGTGGTTATGGCGGTTGCTCCCGCCCTTCTCCTTTTTTCGGTCATACCCTTTGGCCCCAGCTTTACCCTCTTTCGTTACGAGATAAAGCCCATCGTATCCGATGTGAACATAGCTCTGCTTTTGGTCTTCGCCTTCGGGTCCTTGGTGGTCTACGGCACCATCTTCTCCGGCTGGGCCTCCAACTCCAAGTACGCCTTCATAGGCTCTCTGAGGAAGTCTGCGGTCATCATAAGCTACGAGGTGGTGTTAGGCTTTTCCGTGTTAGGGGTCATCTTGCTTGCGGGCACCATGAGCACCACGGGCATAGTGCAGGCCCAGATAGAGAGGGGCGTGTGGTTCATAGTCTACCAGCCGGTTGCCTTCGTTCTTTACCTTTTCTGCATGTTGGCGGAGTCTGGCAGGGTTCCCTTTGATGTGCAGGAGGCAGAGGCAGAGTTGGTCACGGGCTACAACGTGGAATACGGAGGAATGCGCTTTGGGGTCTTCCCTCTGGCGGAGTGGTACCTAAACGTGATGGCGCTGTCCGCCATAGCGGTGGTGCTCTTTCTGGGTGGATGGTCCGGTCCGCACATCTTCGGACCTGTCTCCCCTTATGTGTGGTTTATCCTCAAGATGTTCGGGCTTGTCTTCTTTGTCCTCTGGCTACACTGGACTTTGCCCCGCTTTCAGGCAAGGGACATAACGGAGATAGGCTGGAAGGTGATGCTACCTACAGCTATTGCCAACTTGGTCTTGACCGCGGTGTTGGTCTACGTTTTTTAAGGGGGGCAAGGCCCCCAGCTTTCACTTTACGAAGTCCCTGAGAGCCTCGTAAGCCTTCAGCGCCTTTTCAAACCTCTCGTTTATAACCTCCCAGTTGAGGTTTTGCAGGAAGGCCTCTATGTAGGGAGCTCTTTTGTTCTTCTGGTCTACATAGTAGGCGTGCTCGTAGGTGTCAAGGACGATAAGGGGTATGAGGCCCGTGTAGTTGTAGAGGTTGTGGGCGTCCAAGCCGTTCACCACAAGCCTGCCAGAGAACACATCAAGACCTAACACCGCCCATCCTCTGAAGGCTATGCCCGCCGCTTTCAGCTCTTGCACACAGGCATCCCAGGAGCCGAAGTCCTCCTCCACCTTTTTCTTGAAGCCTTCGGAGGGCTCTCCCTTCGCACCCAAGTGTCCGAAGTAGAGCTCGTGTAGCACCACGCCCATGTAGTTGAAGGTCTCTTCCACCTTGAGCTCCCTGTACTCGGAGTAGTTCTGGTTGGCCTTGTCCCTTTCGGAGAAGCACGTGTCCGCCAGCTTTTCCTGAATTTCGTTGTACTTGGTCACGTAGCCCTTGTAGTGAGCCTCAAAGTGCGGCTCTATCTGCTCGTTGGATATGCCGTTGAGGTTGGAGGGCTTTAGGTGGTTTTTGGGCTCAAGCTTGTGCACTGGCATAGTCTACCTCCTGTGTGAGTTTTAGGATAATTATAAGCCCCTCCTCGGGGCTACCATTATGAGAAAGCTCAGTGTGAGTGCCTGTGTCCGCCCGCACCTTTCCTCACGGGAGCGTTTACCTTGACCTCGCCCGCCTTCTCAAACTTGAGCACCAGCTCCACTGTCTCTCCTTCCTTTAGGGGTCTTTTCAGGTTTATGAGCATGATGTGCAGGCCCCCCGGCTTTAGCTCCGTCCTGCCGTTGGCTGGGACCTCTATGGCCTTTACCTTTCTCATCTTACCTTCCACCGTCTCGTGGAGCTCTGTCACTTCGGAGGCGTTGTTCTTGGCGTCAATTAGCTTGTCTGGCTGATTGCCTTTGTTCTCGATTACCATGTAGGCGGCAGACATCTTGGAGGCAGGAGGCACTTCCCTTACCCAAGCGTCTCTCACCTCAATTCTTGGCTGTGCGACCGCTACGCCGGCGAAAAGCACCACCGCAGACAGAAGTTTCCTCATGTATTACCTCTATGTGAAATTCTCTTTATATTATAACAAGAAACCAGCCCGGCGGGAGTCGAACCCGCAACCTTGGGATCCGTAGTCCCACGCTCTGTCCAGTTGAGCTACGGGCCGTCTTGGTTATATTATAAGCCGTTATGGTGAAAGAGGCCATAAACCCACTGAGTCTCCAGTACGAGTTCGCAAAAAGGTACTTTCAGGAGTTCCTCTCCAGAGATGCCCTGACCCCTCACCTTAGACCCTCCAAGACGCCCACGCTTCTGATGGACCTGCAGGGCATAAAGAGCAGGTACTTGGAGGTCAAGTATCACTTTCCTCAGTTTAAAGTCTACTACGCGGTCAAGGCCAACGACCACCCAGAGGTGCTTCGGGTCTTGGCGGAGCTGGGCTCGGGCTTTGAGGTAGCCTCCACCGAGGAGCTCCGGCGGGTCCTCAGTCTGGGGGTAAAGCCAGAGAGGGTCATATCCAGCAACCCCGTAAAGCCCCCTGAGTTTGTGGAGTACGCCTACAGGCAGGGGGTTAACCGCTTCGTGGTGGACTCCTTTGCAGAGGTGGAGAAGGTCTCCAAGGTCGCACCCAGGTCCAGGGTTTACGTCAGGCTCGTGGTTCCCAACGAGGGTAGCGACTGGCCTCTTTCCAAGAAGTTCGGGGTGGACGTGGACACAGCCTTGGAGGTGCTCCTGCTGGCCCAGGACAAGGGCCTGGTTCCCTACGGGCTTACCTTTCATGTAGGCTCTCAGTGCAACAACTTCAGAAACTGGCTCATAGGCATAAAAAAGGCCAGCGAGCTGTGGCAAAAGGCAAAGGCTAGGGGCTTGAAGCTCCAGGTGCTCAACAGAGGGGGTGGGCTACCTGTCAAGGACACCTACGAGGCCCTCAGGATAGAGGATATAGCCTACTACGTGAAAGGTCTCCTGCAGAAGTTTATGCCCTCTTTGCCCCACGAGCTTCAGATGGAGCCGGGTAGGGGCATAGTGGGAGACCAGGGGCTTTTGGTTAGCCGAGTGATAGGAAAGGCGAAAAGGGGCGAGGAAAACTGGCTCTACGTAGACACGGGGGTCTTCAACGGGCTTGCAGAGGCGCTGGGCGGTATAAGATACCCCTTTTACTTGGAAAGAGAGGGCGAGCTCAAGGAGTGGACCATAGGAGGTGTGTCCTGCGACAGCATGGACGTGGTTGCCCGAAAGGTGGCACTGCCAGAGCCAGAGGTGGGTGACTACCTGTACATTCTCTCCGCAGGGGCCTACACCACCGTCTACGCAGCCAGCTTCAACGGCTTCCCTCAGCCTGAGGTTCTGTGTGTTTGATGGTGGAGTGAATGATTCCTTCCTCCGTGATGTCCACCTCCACCCAAGCCCTCAAGTACTCCCGAAAGTCTTCGGTGAGGTGCTTGTGGGGCATGCTTAAGAAGACCAAAGTGTTAGAATCTACCAGATTAAGAATCTGCTCCTGCTCTTTGGCAGGTATGGCATCCCGCTGACCCATGTACAGGATGTCTGGGTTCATGTGGAGTGCATCTCTGAGCGCCTCTTCAAAGGTCTCCGTATCTACCCCCACTTCCCGCTGTATGACCAAGGACCTGCTGTGCTTGAGCAGAAAGTTCAGAGGAGACTCCAGTATAAAAATGACCTTGCTGTACTTTTGGGACACATCTTGAAGAAGGGAGTATATAAAGGTACTGACCACTATCTGACGCCTACCGTAAAAAACTATCAGGCCTGAGTTTTGAAGTCTGACTATCTCCTCCAGTTTGCTTATGAGGCTCCTGTCCTGGCAGAGTCTCTCCAGGAAGGGAATTTGGTAAGGAGTCCTAACAATGTGGACCATGTAACTCCCCCTCTGGGTGGCGTACTTTACCCTGAACCTGCCTATGCCCTTGACCCCAAAAGAAAACATCCCTTCCCTACCCAAGGGTCCGAAAGCCGGAGATGCGTAGCTCCTCAGGGCTACCAGCGTGTCCCTGATGTCTTCCTGAGTTAGCACTGCGTTAGAGACCTTCACGAGCTTGTTAACTCTCTTCTCCATTATGAACGCACCCGGCACCATGTACAGCTCGTTTATTCCTTCCCTCGAACCTAAGTAGTTAATAATCTGTGGCGTGTAGTTCATCTTAGACCCCATCTTTGACCATTCTCATAACTCTTATACTCCCAGAAATTTATATTTTAAACCCAACTGAAGGAGGAAATTATGGCGGTAAAGGATGTGATGGAAGCCCTGAGAGATGTAGTTATAGAAAACTCAAGGCTTTCAGAGCTCGTAAAGGACATAAGGCTCGTAGGCAAGACCTTGGAGATAGTCTACAGGCTACCCAGAAAGGGGGTGGAGGAGCACATGGTGGAAAAAACCAAGGAAGCCTTAGAAAGAGTGCCCGAGGTGGACGAGGTCAGGGTGAGGTTCGTGGAAGAGGCTCCGGCCCAGCCTGTTATGGGAGCTCCCATGTTCACCAGAAGAAGGGTGCCGGGCATCAGACACCTTATCTGCGTGGGAAGCGGCAAGGGTGGCGTGGGGAAGTCCACGGTCTCCGCAAACCTTGCCCTGGCGCTCTCAAAGTTAGGCTACAGGGTGGGGCTTTTGGATGCGGACATGTACGGCCCCAGCATACCTACCCTCATGGGCATCAAGGGCGAGAGAGTCAGCGTGGACTCAACAAACAGGATGATTCCCATAGAAAAGTACGGCCTGAAGCTCCTCTCCATGGGCTTCCTGCTCCCGTCGGAGGACACGCCCGTAATATGGAGAGGTCCCATGCTCATGAGAGCCCTAACCCAGTTTCTCTTTGACGCAAACTGGGGGGAGTTGGACTACTTGGTGATGGACCTACCGCCGGGCACGGGGGACGTACAGCTTACGCTGGCTCAGAACGTGCACATAACCGGTGCGGTGGTGGTTACCACTCCGCAGGACGTGGCTTTGGCGGACGTGAAGAAGGCGGTGGCCATGTTCAGAGAGGTGCAGATTCCCGTGCTGGGCCTTATAGAGAACATGGCCTACTTCGTGTGTCCCGGCAGTGGGGAGAAGTTCTACATCTTCGGAAAGGGTAGGGTGATGGAGTTTGCCACGACCTACAGGCTGAAAGTGCTGGGCTCCATACCCATAGACCCTGAGCTGGCGGAGACCTCAGACTTAGGAAAGCCCGTAGTGGAAAAGAGCCCAGACTCGGACACTGCGCGGGCCTTTGTTAGCATAGCCAAGCTTGTAAGCGACATGGTTGAAAGGAGGTAAAGGATGTTTGCCAAAAAGGCGGGCAGAAGAGTAGTTTACTTAGACCACATAGCCACCACGCCCGTAGCTCAGGAGGTGGTTGAGGCCATGCTTCCCTACCTTAGGGAGCACTTTGGCAACCCTACCTCTTTGCACAGCTTCGGGCAGGAGGCCAAAAAGGCCATAAAGCAAGCTAGGGAGAGACTTGCAGAGCTCACAAACGCCAACTCCCCAGAGGAAATCATTTTCACCTCTGGAGGCATAGAGGCCAACAATTTAGCGATAAAGGGTCTGGCGGAGGCCTACGAGAAGAAGGGCAGGCACATAGTCACCACGGAGATAGAGCACCACTCGGTGCTCCATCCCCTTAAGAGCTTGGAAAGAAAGGGCTGGGAGGTGACCTACCTAAAGCCCGACAAGCACGGTCTCATACACCCGGACCAGCTGGCTCAGGTCGTAAGACCTGACACAGTGCTGGTAAGCATCGGCCACTCCAACCGGGAGATAGGCACACTGCAGAACATAAAGGAGCTCGTCCAGACCGCCAAGAGTAAAAACCCCAAGGTGCTGTTCCATACGGACGCCTGTCCTACGCTAGGACACTACCCAGTGGACCTCAAGGAGTGGGGCGTGGATGCAGCCTCCTTTACCGCACACCTCATGTACGGACCCAAGGGCGTGGGAGCCCTGTGGACTAAAAAGGGCGTAAAGATAAGGCCTCTCATAGAGGGAGGCACACAAGAGAGAGGAGTAAGGGCAGGCACGGAGAACGTGCCCGGCATAGTGGGCTTTGGCGTTGCCTGCGAGCTTGCCATGAGAGAGCTCCCAGACAGGATGCAAAGGCTCTCCCGCTACAGGGACAGGCTCAGGGCTGGGCTGGAGGAGAGGTTAGAGATGATAGAATTTACGGGGCACCCCACCCAGAGACTGCCTCACCACCTGTCCCTTATCGTGCACCTTATAGAGGGAGAGGCCATGCTTCTGAGGTTGGACCTTATGGGCATAGAGACCGCCTCGGGCTCTGCCTGCGTCTCTTTGGCTCTCAAGCAGTCTCACGTGCTATTTGCGATAGGTGTGCCCAAAGAGGTGGCAAACGGCTCTATCGTCTTTAGCTTTGGAAGGGACAACACGGAGGAGGACGTGGACTACGTGCTCGAGGAGTTTCCAAAGACGGTAAAACTTCTGAGAGAGCTCTCGCCCTTTAACCCACAGAACTGGGAGCAGTATGTGAAGGGCAAAAAATGAAGATACTGGTCCACATCTGCTGTGCCCCGGACGCGGTGTACTTTCTCAAAAGGCTCAGGGAAGACTACTCAGAGGCGCAGATAGTGGGCTTTTTCTACGACCCCAACATACACCCTTACGAGGAGTACAAGCTCAGGCTGGTAGAGACCCAGCGCGCCTGCGCAGAGCTCGGGGTAGAACTCCACGAGGGCGAGTACGACATGGAGAGCTGGCTGGAGCAGGTCAGGGGCTACGAGGAAGAGCCCGAGAGGGGCAAAAGGTGTGCTCTGTGCTTTGACCACAGGCTCCTACGTAGCGTCCAGTTTGCCAAGGAGGTAGGGGCCACGCACCTGACCACCACACTCCTTATGAGCCCAAAGAAAGAGTTCCTCATGCTAAAGGAGAGCGGGCACAAGGTCTGTCAGGGGTCCGGGGTGGAGTTCTTGCCCTTGGACTACAGGAAGGGGGGTGGCACTCAGGAGATGTTTAGGCTTTCCCGAGAGATGGAGCTTTACCACCAGGACTACTGCGGTTGCATCTACGGCCTTTTCAAGCAGAAGAAAGGAGAGGTCCAGTGGGACCTGGTTTCCTTCGGTAGGAGACCCGGCAGTAAGGAGGAGATCCTCTTTATAAAGGAGCTGAGACTTTTTGCCCAGCGGGAGCTCTTCCTGCCCTGCAAGGAGTGGGAGTTTGGCTTCATAAACTGGAAGCTCCTAAGCGGTAAGATTGAGGTGGGGGGTCAAACCCTGCCTTCGCTGGTCAAGCCCTACTCCTCCTCCATAAGGGGAGTCCTAAAGGCGGACCCCGTGGAGAGAGTAGGAGATATCATATACTACAGCAAGGGCGGTCTCAAGGTGGTGCTGGTAGAAGACCTGCGAGAAGACCCGCCCGAGACCTTTGAAGGCCTGTGCGACCCCACCTTCTTGGTGCCGCGGAGCTTTGAGGACCTACTACTGAAGAGTAGAGCGGTAGCCACCTTGCAGACGGAGATAACACCCGACAAGTCCTCCCTGCTACTGATAGGGAGCATTGAGGCAAGGGAGATACTCTACCTGCCTGCGGACACCTCTCAGGACGGCAGGGGCTTGGACCTCCCGTGGGTGCAAGAGGTCTTATCCGAAGAGCGCAAGGCTATTGTCTCCGAAGAGAGGGCCTACTTAGTAGTGGGTGCCTACACTCTGGGCAAGGCGGGGCTGAGATACTTTCAGGAAAGGACGGGCAGAAGGGCTAAGCCTCTTCTGGGTAGTCAAAGCTCTTAGCCTCAAGCCAGAGCTCTTCCATCTCCTGAAGGCTCATGTCCTTTAACTCTTTACCGAGCTCCTTTGCCCTCCTCTCCATGTGGCGAAACCTTCTCTCAAAGCGGTCGTTTGCCTTCTGCAGGCAGAGCTCTGCCTCCAGCCCCAAGAGCCTGCCCAGCTCTACCACTGCGGTGAGAAGGTCTCCCAGCTCGTGCTCTATGTGCCTTCTGTGGCCTGTGGCTATGGCCTCCTTCAGCTCGCTGAGCTCTTCCTCTATCTTCTCCAAGACCTGCTCGGGCCTTTCAAAATCAAAGCCTACGAGACTGGCTCTGTCCTGCAACTTTTGAGACCTCATGAGGGCAGGCATGCTCTTGGGAACGCCGTCAAGAACACTCCCCCGGTCTTTGAGCTTTCTATTCTCCCAGTCTCTGAGTGCCTCTTCAGGGTTCTGGTCTCCGAACACGTGGGGATGCCGGTCAACCAGCTTCTGGTTGAGAGCCTTTATGACGTCCCACACGTCAAAAAGCCCTCTTTCCTTGGCTATCTGGGAGTGAAAAACCACCTGAAGTAGCAGGTCTCCCAGCTCCTCCTTTAGCTTCTCCTCCTCCTCTAACTCTATGGCCTCTAAGAGCTCGTAGGTCTCTTCAAGAAGGTACTTTTTCAGGCTCTGATGGGTTTGGCTTCTGTCCCAAGGGCACTTCAGTCGGAGCTCCTCCATTATGCCCAGAAGCCTGTGGAAAGGGTCCATGGCCTATATTATATTCAATGGTCCGAGAGCCTCTAAAGCTTCTTTTTCTGATAGTTTCTTACAACTTTGTGCTTATCTATGTCTCCGAGCTGTCCTCCGTCCCGCTCTTCCCTTTGTCGGAGGAAGACATACTCCTGCTTCTGTCCTACAGCTCTGCCCTCTACCTTAGCTGGCTTTTTGGCTACAGAGAGCGGACGGTGGTCTTGCTCGCCTACGTGTACCTTTTTCAAGTCCTGGGGCTTGCCCTGATAAGACAAGACTACTACACGGTAAGCGAGTTTTTCCCTTCGCTACTGCTGAACCTTTTTCTCATATGGCTCTTTGAGTCTCCCGTGGAGAGACGCACGAAGGCCCTAGAGGAGGAGCGTAAGAAGCTTGAGCAGGAGCTTGCCAAAAACGAGCAGGAAATCTCCGGACTTTGCCAGCAGATAAACCTACTCAAAGAAATCACAGACAGACTCAACAAAGAAAAAGAGTTCGTAGAGAGGGAGTACGCAAGGTTGAAAGAGGAGGAGCACGGCGAAAAAGAGGCCTTGGAGAGGGAAAAGGAAGAGCTCAGCAGAAAACTGCAGGAAAGCCAGAAAAGGCTCCAAGATTACATGGAAAGGCTTGAAAAGCTCACGAGCATAAACAGGGAGCTCTTCCGCATGCTGGAAGCTCTACAGGAGAGAGAACCGAAGGGAGGTAAAGAAGAGCTCGCCAGACTCAGGCAAGAGAGAAAAAGACTGTCCAAAGAACTTCTACAGCTCCAGGAGCTTTTGGAAGACCTATCCAGAGAAAACCTAAAACTGAGCAAAGAGCAGGAAGAGCTCATTCAAGCCTTAGAAAAGGAGAGGAGAGAAAAGGAGCTCCTGAAGCTGCAGGTGGACAACCTGAAAGTCAAGTGGGAAGGGCGGAAGGAAACTTACCGGGAGGTGCTGGAAGGCCTCTTAGAAAACCTGGAGATAGAAGACAGAGCCCTGAGGGATTTTATAGAGCTCAGTCCTCAGGCAAAGAGAGAGTTTCTCAAAGAGCTCTTTCTGCTCAACATGAAGGGCGTAGAGGAGCGGTTTGAAACCATGAAAGGTTACAGAAACGTGTTCAAGCTTAAGCCTGCGGGCGGTAGGATATACTTCACCTTCGGAGAAGACAGACGGTGGCGTGTGATAGGTCTTCTCTGGGGTGAGGACGACAAGCTCAAAGACAGGTACGCAAAGGAGCTACTGGTAAAATATAAGCCTTGACCACTCTATGAACAATGAAAGGGTAGTCATACTCATCGACGGCTCTAACCTGTTTCATGCCATAAGGCAGATGAACATACGCATAGACTACCAGAAACTTTTGGGCTTTCTAAAAGAAGACAGAAGGCTCATAAGGGCCTACTTCTACGGTGCGGTGCCCCAGGAAAAGAGCTTGAAAAAAAACAGTCCAGAGTGGGAGAGCTACCTAAGACAGCGACGCTTTCTGGAGGAGCTCTCACTGCAGGGTATAAAGGTAAAGCTAGCCAACCTTCGCAGGCTTCCCTCAGGGGAGTACATAGAAAAAGAAGTGGACATAATGCTTGCCACGGACATGCTGAGCCTGGCCTACATGAACGTGTTTGACACGGCGATTTTGGTGAGCGGAGACAGCGACTTTTCCTACACGGTGGAGGAGGTGCAGAGAATAGGCAAAAGAGTGGAGAACGCCACCTTCAAAAAGACCAGTTCTTACCACCTGCGCAAAGTCTGCGACAGGTTTATTCTTTTGGACGACTACATGGACAGGTTCGTGGTGGAGGAAAAGTTGGAAGTGACTCAAGAGGTGAGCTTTTGGGAGAAGATAAGGAGGCTATGGAAGGCGTAGTTTTTCTCAAGACCAGCAAGAGCCCATGTCCAAAAGGCTTTGCCTGCATACAGGAGGAGACCAAAGCCACCGTAGTCACGGTGGGCAACTTTGACGGTGTGCACTTAGGCCACCGCTTCCTCCTTCAAAGAGTAAAGGAGAGGGCAAGGGAGAGAGGACTGAAGAGTCTGGTCCTTTCCTTCTACCCTCACCCTCTGAAAGTTTTGAGCCCAGCTCAGAAGCCCTGCGAGCTCACAGACATAGCGGAGAGGTCAGAGCTCCTTTTGCAGGAAGGAGTAGACGGGGTAGTTTTCGTCAAGTTTGGTAGGTCCTTTGCCCAGATGGGGGCAGAAGACTTCATAAGAGAGGTGCTACACAGAAGACTAAACTGCAAACACCTGGTAGTGGGTCATGACTGGAGGTTTGGCTACCGAAGGGAGGGAGAGATAGAGCTGGCAAAGGAGATAGGTAAAGAGCTCGGCTTTGAAGTGGAGGAGATAGAGCCCTTCCGCATCAACGGGCACGTCGTCAGTAGCACCCTGGTAAGAAGGCTTCTCCACATGGGTAGGATAGAAGAAGCCCGCAACTACCTTGGGAGAGACTACGCAGTCCGGAGGAAAGTAGTCAGCGGTGAGGGGAGGGGCTCTTCTTTGGGTTTTCCCACCGCCAACTTAGAGCACACGGAGGACCTCTGCCTGAAGGAGGGGGTCTACGGCGTAAAGGTGGAAGGGGAGCTCTTGGGTATTGCCAACTACGGCAGAAGACCTACCTTTGGAGGGCAGAAGAAAGTGCTGGAGGTGCACCTTCTGGACTACCGGGGAGAGCTCAAGGGTAAGAGGCTCAGGGTGGAGTTTCTCAAGTTCATAAGGGAGGAGAGGAAGTTCTCCAGCCCTCAGGAGCTGGCACGGCAGATAGAGGAGGACATATCAGTCCTGCGAAGTCTCTTCCGCTAAGTAGCTTACGTAGAGCACCCTACCCTCTTCGGACAGGCCGAAGGACTTCTCCATCCTGTCTTTTAGACCCTTCTTGTTCTCTAAAAAGTCCTTGAGAGTCTTTGGCTCGCCATGGGCTTTTAGAAGGTAGTCCCTTACCTCTCCGTTGTCAAAGTGTATTCTCACCGGAAGGCAGTAAAACTTGGCGTTCTCTCCGTCGTGACACCTTTTTATCTCACCCACCACCTGTATGCTTACGCTCCTGGCTATAATTTTCATAAGCTATATTTTAGCTTACGCCCAACTCCCGCAACTTCCTCCAAAGGGTGGTGCGATGCATGCCCAACATTTTTGCAGCCAAGGTTTTGTTGCCACCTGCCTGCTCTAAAGCCTTGAGTATTCTCTCCTTCTCCTCCTGAGGGACGGGTTCTCTCTCGGCATCCACCTGCAAGTCCTCAGGTTTTATCAGGCTTCCCATGCAGGTGATGACCGCCCTCTCTATTATGTTCTCCAGCTCCCGCACATTACCGGGAAAGCTGTGAGAGAGGAGAACCTTCATGGCCTCCGAAGAGACTCCCCTTACCCTTCTGGCGTATTTTCTGGCGTACTTCTCTACGAAGTGGTTCACGAGAAGAGGAATGTCCTCCTTTCTTTCTCTCAGAGGGGGCAGGTAGAGCTTTACCACTCCTATTCTGTAGTAGAGGTCTTCTCTGAACTGCCCGTGTTTCATGAGCTCTCTTAGGTTTCTGTTGGTAGAGCAAATGATTCGCACGTTGACCCTTCTGGTCTTGGTGTCTCCGAGCCTTTCAAACTCCTTCCCTTGGACCAGATGGAGTATCTTGGCCTGAAGGGAGAGGGGCATGTCCCCTATCTCGTCTAAAAAGAGCGTCCCGCCCTCCGCCAGCTCCACCTTACCGGGTTTGTCCCTCACCGCTCCCGTAAAGGCGCCTTTCATGTAGCCGAAGAGCTCTGCCTCCAGCAGGGCTTCAGGTATGGCGGCGCAGTTGACTTTTACGAAGGGCCCATCCCTTCTGGGAGACAGGTAGTGGATGTATTTGGCCAAAAGGCTCTTGCCGGTGCCCGTCTCGCCTTCAATGAGCACATTTACGTCGTACTCTGCCGCCACTCGGGCGGTGTCCAAAAGTCTACGCAAGTTAGGACTCTTCGTGATGATGGTCTCCTCCTCTCCCAGCTCGTAGGTTGAGACTTCGTTAATCACATACAAAGAGACCACGTAGCCAAGGCCTGAGTTCATAGGGGAGACCAGCAGGGAAGCCTTCTGTCTTCCGCAGGGCGTCTGTATGTATATGTCCGCCCTCTGCCCTTCTGGCGGGAGTTCCTCTAGGGAGAGGTTGATGAGCTCTTTTATGTCCCTGCCGGAGAGTTCTCTTTCTCCCTCCCTGCAGAGCATTTTGCGAGCTATGTGGTTGTGCTCTAACACTTTTCCCTCTCTGTCCAAGACCAGAATGGCCTCTACGATGGAGTTGAGAATGGTCTCTTTGTAGGTTTTCTGACGCTCTGCCTCCACGATGCAGTGGACTACGTTGCTCACGTCTCTGAAAACTTCCACTACGCCCACCAGCTCACCTTCCCTATAAAAGGGGGACATGCTCCAGCACACGTGCTTTAGGCTCTGGGCTTTTACGTCGTAAACCTGCAATCCTTCCCCTTCCTCCCGCACGTATTCAAGGGGGCAAGACTGACATATGGAAAAAAGACCTTTGCACCTTTTGCCCTCTAAATCCTCCCTGCCCAGCAGTCTTTTGGCAGACCTGTTGGCGTAGACTATACGGCGGTCTCTGTCTATAAAGAGCACGCCGTCAAAGAGCCCCTCAAAGGAGGAAAAGTCCATAAGGAAATTATAAGTCCCAGCTGGTGGGCACTTTAGACATCATGCGTAGGCTCTCCTCAAAGGCAGACATGTATCTCATGGCAGTTATCATGGAGCCCTTGAACTTGAGCCTTTTGGTGAGCATAGCCGCTTTGGGACCTATCTCGCCTGTGGCCAGCTTTTTCCAGTTTTCTTGGCTCGCCCAGAGTTCAAAGTCGTATTTGTGGGAGTTTGCCTTGCTGGCGGACTTGGCTACGCCCTTTTCCACCAACAGCTTCACCGCCTGGTCTTCCCTGCCTTCTACGTAGTACTTTATGCTAGCGGAGAAGTCCTTAAGGTCTGCTATGAGCTTTTCGTTTTTGTTCCACTCCTCCATGTAGGCCTTTATCCAATCCTCCGAGAGAAACCTGTGCATGACTGCTCCCCCTGTAGGCAATTCTTGTAATGGAGGGAGGGCCGGGGCCTCCCCCAGAGCTCCTACTTTCCTGCCTCTTCTTTCAGAACTTTGAAGACTTCGTTGAAGGAGACTTCGTCGTTGTTGACGAAGACGCCCACGTTGCCCATAACGCACACAGAGTATTTGGGGCCGGTAAGTGCCCAGCCGAGCAGGGGTGTCCACTCCTGACCGGAGAAGGCGGTGTATCCGTCGCACTGCATCTTGGCCATCATGTTGTTGGCGGCGCACATCATGGCGGCCATAGCCGCATGCTCTTCGGATATGTTGCCCTTGTAGGCAACCAGCTTGCCGTCGTCGGTGAACTCACCCGCAGCCCAAACTCCTCTGATGCTCATAAGCCTGTCAAGGTTTGCCATGGCTGACACCTCCTCTTAGATGTACTTTGAAAGGACTTCAAAGGTTTTGTCAAAGTCCGCCTTGTCAAGCTCCACAAAAACACCCACATTGCCCATTATGCAGGCGGCGTACTTTCCACCTGCGACCGCAAAGCCGTAAACGGGGTAAAAGCCTCCCTGACCTGTGTAGGCACTCCAGCCCTTGGCCTGCATGTTGCCCATGAGCTTGTTGGCGGCACACATCATGGCGGCAATCTCGGCGGACTTCTCGTCAATGTTGCCGTAGTAGGCCAGGAGCTTGCCGTCATCGCTGAACTCCCCGGCCGCTATGGCACCAGGTATGGCCATGAGCTCCTTGAGCTTGCTGAGCGTTGCCATGGTCGCACCTCCTTACGGTTTTCTAACTTTGCTATATGCAAAAAAGATGCCAATGGGCTCCCAGAGTGATGGCCTTGAGAGACAGGGCTCTAAAAGACACCGCTTATAGGACTTGCGTTGCGTGTTGCAACTGTTGTTGCATCAGCTACTCTTCCCACTGAGTGGGGACTTGGGAAAAGATTTTGAAGAGCTCCTGAAGGGACTCTTCGTGCTTGATTAGGTTTACAAGGTCGCCCTTAAACTTGAGCCTTTTGGTTATCAGGGCAAAGCGAGGACCTACCTTACCTGTAGCTATGTCCCTCCACACCTCCGCCTTTGCCCCTACCTCGTAGTCAAAGTGTTCGGAGCGCACGTCTCCTGCGTACACGAGCTCTCCCTCTTGAAGTCTCAACTCTATGGCCCTTGTTACCCGGCCTTCTTGGTCTTCCACATAAAACTTTACGGTTGCGGTAAGGTCAAGGGGCTTTTTTAGAGAATCTTTGTTGGAGATGAAGGCTTCGATGCAGGCCCGTACCCAATCTTGGGACATAAAAGGGTGCATAGGAAGGGCCCCCGTAGGGGCGGAGTCTCAGACCTTGGCCTCTTCCGAAAGGGCCCTGAATATCTCGTTCAAGGACACCTCCTTGGTGTTAAACATCACGCCCACATTACCTACCACGAATATGCCGTACTTCGGACCGGACACTGACCAACAGCGCGCAGGGGTCCACTCCTGTTCGGATATCCCGCTAAAGGTATCGCACATCAAGGAGGCCAGATGGTTGTTAGCAGAGCACATGCGGGCCGCCATGAGGGCAAACTCCTGAGAAAGTTCGCCCTTGCAGTCTACCAAGGTGCCATCTGGGTTGAACTGACCTGCTGCCCACACACCTTTGATGTTGAGAAGACGTTCAAGGTTAGCCATGGCTACACCTCCCTTATGCGTAGTTGGACAAAACTTCAAAGGCCTTGTCTAAGTCCACCTTGTCCATCTCCGCAAAAACCGCCACATTCCCCATTACCAGAGCTACGTATTTTCCACCTCCTACCGCAAAACTTACGATGGGATAAAAGCCCTCCTGCCCAGAGTAGATGTCCCAGCCCATAGCCATCGTGTTGGCCAGCTGTTTGATTGAGGCGCATATCATGGCGGAGTAGTCCGCAGCCTGACGCTTAAGGTTGTTGGTGTAGAAGACGAGCTTACCGTCGTCGGTAAACTCTCCTACCCCTACAGCACCTGGCACTTCCTGGAGAAGGTCCTCCAAGCGGCTAAGTTTTGCATGGTCCCACCTCCTTTAGGGATTATGGTGTTAAGTTATAGCTTCACTCTCTTGCTGTTTATCAGGGTTTTTTTCTCTTTTGTATGGGCGAACGGCCAGAGGAAAACTGATTGTGGCCGTGCTATACTATTATGAAATGGCCAGTGGTGAAAAGTTAGAATTTGTGCTGAACCTGGGCGTCTCTCTCCTTTTAAACCTCGTCCTGTTTACTCTTCTGTCTGCGTACTTGCTCGTGAGGTTGGAAACGGTCAGGCCCACTCCGATACAGGTATATGTGGAAAGCCTGGAAGAGGTCAAGTTTGCAGGGGGAAGAGAGAGGTCCGTTCAAACTGAAAAAAAGGGTAAAGAGAGGGTAGAAGCCTCACCTACGCCGGCAGGCAGGCAAAGAGAAAACCTGCCCGTGCCTGCAAAAGAAGAGCCGTCCCTGCTCAGGGACATAGAGCAGAGGATTAGGGGCAAAGAGAGGGAGTCAGAAAGGCAGGGCATCAAAAGTCCGGAGCTGGGCGACATTCTGGCAGTGGTTTCTCCCAGCGGTGTGGGCCTGTCCAGTGCAGGTAGAGGGACGGTCTACATTCCACCTCTTCCGCGGATAGCCTCCGAAGAGCCACTGAGTCCTTTGAAGGTAAAAGTCTGGGTAGAACCTTCTGGAGCTGTCTTGCGGGTTCAAGTAGTTCAGAGGAGTGGTTCCCCTGAGGTGGACCAGAAGATGGTGGAGTTCGTCAAGGGCATAAGGTTTGAAGCCATAGAGGAAAACACTGTTCAAACGGGAGTGATAACCTTCAAGTTCAGAGGAGGTTGACATGAGCATAGGCAAACGGCTCCGTCTGGAGAGGCTGATAAACAGAGAAACCGCAAGAACAATCATAGTCCCCATGGACCATGGGGTGAGCTCCGGTCCGATGGAGGGTATAGTGGACATAAAGCGGACGGTGCAAGAGGTGGCGGAGGGGGGTGCCAACGCGGTGGTTCTTCACAAGGGTATGGTGAGGGCAGGGCACAGAGGTAAGGGTAGGGACATAGGGCTCATAGTGCACCTGTCTGCTTCCACCGACTGGGCTCCCACCAGAAACGACAAAGTGCTGGTTTGCACCGTGGAAGAGGCCATCAAGCTGGGGGCGGACGGTGTCTCCATCCACATCAACGTAGGGGCGGAGTTAGAAAGAGAAATGCTCAGGGACTTTGGCTACGTCTCCAAGGTCTGCGAGGAGTGGGGTATGCCCCTGCTGGCCATGGTCTACGGCAGGGGTAAGGACATGGACCAGTACGACCCCAAGGTGGTGGCACACTGTGCCAGGCTGGGTGCGGAGCTCGGTGCGGACATAGTAAAAGTGCCCTACACGGGAGAGCCTGAGAGCTTTTCCAAGGTGGTGGAGGGCTGTCCTATACCGGTGGTCATAGCAGGCGGTCCTAAGATGAAGTCAGAGAGAGAAGTCTTGGAGATGGTCTACGGGGCGGTGCAGGCGGGTGCGAAGGGTCTGTCGGTGGGTAGGAACATCTTCCAAGCAAAGGACAGGGTGGCCATGGTGAGGGCCCTGAGCCTGATAGTCCACGAAGGCAAAAGCGTAGAAGAAGCCATAAAGCTGTTGGATTAGGAGGAATCTATGGGACTTCTCGCAGGTAAGAGGGCTCTCATAACGGGTATAGCTAACGAGAGGAGTATTGCCTACGGTATTGCTCAGGCCTTTCGCCGAGAAGGGGCAGAGCTCGCTATTACCTATGCCAACGAGAGGCTCAGAAAAAGGGTCCAAGAGATAGCTCAGGAGCTTGGCTCAGAGCTACTTTTTGAGTGCGACCTGTCAAGGGACGACCACGTGAGAGCTCTCAGAGAGTGGCTTTCGGAGGTTTGGGGAAGTGTGGACGTGCTGGTTCACTCCGTGGCCTTTGCCCCCAAGGAGGAGTTTAGGGGGGGCGTGATTGACACCTCAAGAGAGGGCTTTAAGGTGGCCATGGACGTGTCCGTATACTCTTTAATCGTCTTGACCAGAGAACTCCTACCTCTGATGGAAGGACGGGAGGGCTCTGTGATAACTCTTTCCTACTACGGGGCGGAGAAGGTGGTACCCCACTACAACGTGATGGGCATCGCCAAGGCGGCTCTTGAGTGCACGGTCAGATACTTGGCCTACGACATAGCCAAACACGGCCACCGCATCAACGCCATATCCGCAGGGCCCGTGAAGACCCTGGCCGCCTACAGCATAACAGGTTTTCACCTCCTCATGGAACACACCACCAAGGTAAACCCTTTTGGCAGGGCCATCACCATAGAGGAGGTAGGTGATGTTGCGGTCTTCCTCTGTAGCCACTGGGCAAGGGCAATAACGGGCGAGGTGGTGCACGTGGACAACGGCTACCACATCATGGGTGTCTTCGGAAGGGAAGAGGAGATAAAGAAAGAGGTCTTCGGAGACTAAGACCCTGACTTGTCCATCCGCAAGATGTACTCCACGCAGGTCCTAACTCCGAAGCCCGTGCCACCCTTTGCGTAGTAGGAGAACTCCTCCCGAAGATGGGCAGGGCCAGCTATGTCCAAGTGGGCCCACTTTATGCCTTCACCCACGAACTCCTCTAAAAACATGGCGGCGGTTATCGCACCGCCGTAGCGACCGCCTGAGTTGAGCACGTCGCCTTCGCCCTTTTTTATCTTTTCTCTGAGCCTCTTGTCGTCCAAGGGCAGTCTCCATAGCCTCTCGCCCGTGAGCTTGGAGATTCTCAGGAGCTCCTCTCCCAGCTCCTCGTCGTTGGTGAAAAGCCCGGCGGTGTACTCGCCCAAGGCCACCATGCAGGCACCGGTGAGCGTGGCCATGTCTATGATGGTAGAAACGCCAAGGTTAGAGGCGTAAGAGAGGGCGTCCGCAAGTGTGACCCTTCCCTCCGCATCCGTGTTGTCTATTTCTATGGTCTTACCGTTCATTGCCCTTATGATATCGTCAGGTCTGTAGGCAGTTCCTCCGGGCATGTTCTCCGCAGCGCCAAAGATGCCGTGGACTTCCACCATAGGCTTGAGCTGAGCTAAAGCCTTCATGATGCCTATGACCGCACAAGCTCCGGACTTGTCCATCTTCATA
>JANXBA010000001.1 GCA_025062075.1 Aquificaceae bacterium | reverse complement strand
GACGGACCACACGGGCAGAAAGGTTGAGCTCTCTCAGTACACCGCCCAAGGTAAGATAGTGCTTCTCTTCTTTGGCTACACTAACTGCCCAGACGTGTGCCCTGCAGCCTTAGACACCATGGCCAAGGTCATGAAAAGCCTCAAGGAGGAGGCAAGCAGGGTGCAAGTGCTCTTCGTCAGCGTGGACCCTGAGAGGGACACTCTTGAGGTGCTAAGGGGTTACGTGCCCTACTTCCACCCCACCTTCGTAGGGCTGACGGGCTCTAAGGAGGAGATAAAAAAGACTGCCCAGGAGTATAAAGCTTACTACAGAAAAGTTGAAGGAGGGTCGGCGGCCGGCTACTTGGTGGACCACACCGCCACCATCTACCTCATAACTCCCGACAACCGCATAAAGGTGCTCTACACCCAGTCTAAGCAGGACCCAGAAAAAATAGCAGAGGACATAAGATTTCTCCTGAAACGCTCATAAGAGAAACCTTTCTTAGAAACCGCATAGAGCTCTCGGAGGAGCAGGTCCGTCTTTTTGCCCTTTACCTGCAGGAATTGAAGCGGTGGAACAGGGTGCACAACCTAACTGGAGTAAGAGAGGACAAGGACATAGTGGTCAGGCACTTTTTGGACTCGGTCTCCCTGAGCCTGTGCCTTAGAGAGAAGGGCGTGAAGGTAGAAGGGCTCTCTCTGTGCGACGTGGGCACCGGCGCAGGCTTTCCTGGCGTGCCACTGAAGATATACTACGGAGAGCGCTTAGAGCTAACTTTGATAGAGGCGGTGGCCAAGAAGTGCTCTTTTCTGGAGTACCTACGCGTAAGGTTGGGCATACCCTACCGAGTCCTGTGCAAAGAGGCACAGAAGGTGCAGGAGAAGTTCACGGTGGTAGTGTCCAGAGCTCTGGGCAGACTGGAAGAGGTTATTCCTCTGATGGAGGGGCTCTCAGAGAAGTACCTGCTGGTGATGAAGGGCAGGGAGCCAGAAGGAGACTACGACTACTGCAAGATAGACTTACCCGACATACAGAGTTATGTTCTCTTTCTGGCAAAGACCAGATAGCCCGTATGGGCCACCATGGTGTCTTGAGGTCTCAGTCGCTCCGGGTTTGCCTTGTAGCCCCTGTGGAGCACCTCCAGCACCTCCACCGCGCAGAAGAGGGGCTCCATCACCTTCAGGAGCTGGGCCACTTGGTTGGCAGTAGGCATAAGGCTGGCAAAGGTTGCCCCGGACTTTAGAGCTCGCCAGACCTTCTCCATGTAAGGTGCTGGGTCCTTCACGTCCACGAAGGCGCAGTCAAAAAAGTCCTCCTCCACTTGGGCCTCTTTAAAGTCTACGTTCTCAAGACGCACGTTTTGGCAAAGGCCGAATTTGTCCCAGTTCTTTTTGGCTAACTTGCAAAAGTCTTGACGCACCTCGTAGGCCCACACCTCGCCCGCCAAGCTGGAAAAGACCGCAGTGGAAGCCCCGCTCCCCACGCCAAACTCCAAGAGCCTACTCTGCGAAGAGAGCCCCAACTTGAAAGCTACGTAAAAGCTGTCCTTTGGGTAGACTATTTGGGTCTTTCTTTCAAAGCCGAGCAGGATTAAGTCTTCCAGCGTGGGCTTAAGAAGGCAAAAGCCGTTCACCTCTTGACCCGCACTCTTGCCCAGCACGTGCTCTAACTTTAGGAGCTTGTCTTTAAAGTTGAGGCTAAAGTCCTTCGTCAGACGTCTGAGATACTTTCTATCCCCGGCCACAATCAGCACAAAGTCGCCTTCCTGAAAGCTCATCTTAGCTCCACGATGGCCCTGCCCAAGTAGTAGGAGGCGGCGGAGTACTTTAGGGCGTACTCGTAGTCGCCTACGCGGTAGTTTTCGCGGGCCACTTGATAAAAGAGGAGCTGGTAAGCAAAAAGCTGGGGATAGCTCCTTGAGTGCTTGCGCGTCTCGTTAAGCAGAAGAGAAGCTCTTTTAAGTCTTTTGCTGGCAACCAACCTGTCTCTCCCAAAACTCTCAGGAGACCTGATGTTCTCTAAAGCCAGAAGAACCCTGTCCGCAGACCTTAGGGCCTTCTGGTCCCCTGCCTCACAAGCTCGGCCCATGAGAACCTCCGCCTCTCTCAGTAGGTCTTCGTAGAGCATGTCCTGTTTTAGAGCTCCATAACGAACCTTCAGGAGAGAGCAATCAAGAGCAAGAGTATAGGAGAAAAGCATCACAAGCAACAGCCAGAACACGGAGAAAGATTATAAAGCTGAGAGACCTAAAGCCTACTCTGACCTCTACCTCCGTTTAATGTAACAGATTGCGTCTTTGAGTAGCAAAAAGAGCACTGGCACGCTACCTAGCAGTGCCCACATGCCTGCCACGAATAAGGTCAGACCAAAGGCGTCGGAGAGTGCATAGAGGTTTTGCAGTTGGTAAAGGAGCACGGTAGCCTTCTCCTGAGCCTGATGGAGATAAAGAGAAAACTCCTGAAGTTGCCACTCAAGCCAAGGCCGGTTCTGTATTTCCGTCGTCCTTTGAAGGTTCTCTGCGGTGAACCTCTGCAGGTCGTTGGTGGCCAAGGCAGTCCCAAAGGACCCGCCTACGAACCTTATGTAGTGCATAAGGCTCACGCCCAGCGTGGTTTTATCGCCTAACTTTTTCAGCGCCAGCTGGGTAACGGGTGCAAAGAAAAAGCCCATGCCCGCCCCCATGAGCGTCAAGTAAAGCACTGCGGTGTGCTTCGGCGTAAAGTAGTTAAGCTCGGGCAAAAGCAGTAAGTTTACGCTCAGATACAGGAAGGTGGCTATGTACAGGGCAATCTTGGGAGACCTCTTGTCAGACAGGATGCCTGCCACCGGGGAGAGAAGACCTATGGCAAGGGCCATGGGCAAGATGGCCAGCCCCGTCTGAAGCGTGGTATAACCCTTTAACCTTTCAAAGTAGAGGGGTATAAGGTAGAAGACCTGATACATGGAAAAGCCAAGCACGAAGCAGTATACCCAGAAGGCAAGCAGGAACTCCTTTACCTTCAGAATCGCAGGGTCTATGAGCTTTTCCTTGGAGAGGAGTTCTGATAGCAAGAAGAGCATAAAAGAAAAGGCGGAGAGCAGGCTCAGGCGGAGGATAAAGTCGCTGGCAAACCAGCCCTCCTTCTGACCCCGAGACAGGACGACCAGAAGGCTCACGGTAGCCATCGAGATAAAAAAGTAGGAGACGAAGTTCAGCCTTACCTTGTGAGGGGGTCTGTAGTCCTTGAGAAAGAAAAGGGCGAGGGTGAAGTTGAAAAGCCCTACTGGCAGGTTTATGTAGAAAATCCATCGCCAGTCTATGTGCTCGGTTATCCAGCCCCCCAAGGTGGGACCCAAGGCGGGTGCAAAGCTCACCCCGAGCCCGTAGATGCCCATGGCAAGGCCTCTCTTCTCGGGCGCGTAGGCGGAGAAGAGCATGGCCTCCGCGCTCACCACTATAAGGGACTCACCAAAGCCCTGCACGGTGCGGGCGGTTATCATCCACTCCAAGGACTGGGCCTGCCCGCAGAAGAAAGAAGCCACGGTAAACAAGAACAGCCCGGCCAGAAAGACGCGCTTTAGTCCTACCTTGCTCTCCAGCCACTCCACCAGCAGGATGGCTGTTGCGGCGGAGGTCATGTAGGAGGTTATCACCCACTGGACGCCATAAAGGTCCGTGCTAAGAGGCGCCATCATCTTTGGCACCACTATGTCCACGATGGTGGTGTCCAGTATGGCCATGAAAACCCCAAGCATGAGGGACACGGTGACAAGAACCTGTTCTGAGGCGGTCAGACTTTTGTGGAGGGGCTCTTCCTGCGTCACTCAGGCTTAAGTATACTAAACCCAATGAAGGTGCTCAAGTCCCGAGAAATGCAGGAGATAGACAGGAAGACAACCGAGGAGCTGTGCATCCCTTCCCTTCTTCTCATGGAGAAGGCAGGACTTTCGGTGGTGGAGGCCATAAGAAGGGAGTTTCCAAAGGTCAGGCGCGTGCTGGTGGTAGCAGGCAGGGGCAACAACGGGGGGGACGGCCTCGTGGTGGCAAGGCACCTGCACCTTTTGGGTTACAAGGTGGACTACCTGCTGGCTATGGGAGAGGAGCTCAAGGGAGATGCGCTGGTGCAGCTGAAAATCTTGGAAAGACTCGGTCTGAGGGCTCTCAGGGAGGCAGACCCAAGCCAGTACGAGCTCGTGGTGGACGCCCTTTTGGGCACTGGCTTTAGACCCCCTGCCACGGGGGAGGCAAGAAGGTGGATAGAGTTTGTCAACAACAGCGGGCTTCCAGTGGTGTCGGTGGACCTGCCTTCGGGCCTTTCCGCGGACTCGGGCAAAAGCTTTGAGCCCTCGGTGAGGGCAAGCCTGACGGTAAGCTTTCAGTTTCCCAAGCTCTGTCACCTGCTGCACCCTGCCAGTCTAAAGTGCGGTAAGCTCTACGTGGCAAACGTGGGCATACCCACGTGGCTTGCCCAAGGGGTAAAGAGAGAGCTCCTCCTGAGGGTTTTTCCTCCCCACAGACCTCCGGACGCCCACAAGGGGACCATGGGGCACGTGCTGGTGGTGGGTGCCAGCAGGGGAAAGACGGGCGCGGTAATCATGAGCGCAAGGGCCTGCACTCGGACTGGGGCTGGGCTCGTAAGCGTGGGCGTGCCGGAGCTCCTGCTCCCTGCGGTGGAGGCCTCTCTCGTGGAGGAGATGAAAATACCCCTGCGGGGTGGAGAAAGGCTCTCCCGAGAAGGTGCCAGAGAGGTGCTCCTCCTGCAGGAGAAGTTCTCCGCGGTGGCGGTGGGCATGGGCATGGACCGCTACGAGGAGGGCCAGCAGGTCGTAAAGGAGCTCTTGAGAGGGCTAAATAGACCGCTCCTTCTGGATGCGGACGCCCTGAACAATCTGGCGGACTTGGGGGTGGAGCTCCTGAAAGGCAGGGAACACCCTACGGTGCTCACGCCCCACGTGGGCGAGTTTCAGAGGTTGACCGGGGCAGACAAGGACTACATAAGGGAAAACCTCACGGAGGTGGCGGTTGAGTTTGCGCTCAAATACAGGTGCTATCTGGTGCTCAAGTCCTCAAGGACCGTGGTTGCCACGCCGGAGGGAAAGGCCTTCCTGTCGGTGAGAGGAACGCCTGCCATGGCAAAGGGTGGTGTGGGGGACGTGCTGGCGGGGGTGCTCCTGGCCCTCTTAGGCAGGGGCCTGCCCATAGAGGAGGCCCTCAAGCTGGGGGTCTTTCTCCACGGGCTTGCGGGCGAAGTAGCCCAGAAGGAAAAGCACAAGGAGAGCCTCAGAGCCCTTGACCTTGTAGAGGCAATACCGCAGGCCTATAATCTTATGGAGAATGAAGCCTTTGAGCCTCCTTTTGTTTATCTTTATTAGCTCCTGCGGTATAGTGCACATAGAGATAAGGGACAGGGCTCCCGCGCAGAAGGTCCAAAAGCCGCCTCCTCAGGTCCAGAAACAGGAAAGTCCTCCCAAGCAGGTTCAGAAAAGGGAGGGGAGCTTGCGCGTTCCTTCGCCGGTCAGAGGCAGGGCGGTTCGCACGGAGAGGGGCTATCACATAACGACCGCCTGCGGGGAGTTTTTCCGCTCGGTGGGTGAGGGTAAGGTGCTCTACGCAGGTGACGACATAAAGGGCTACGGGTGGGTGGTCATGGTGCGAGGGGAGGAAGACCTCGTTTTTGTCTACGGCAAGGCGGAGCGCTTGATGGTAAAGGTGGGCGAAAGGGTAGTGAAAGGGCAGGTGCTGGGCAAAGTGGGCAGTCAGCCCGAGGGCTGCGGACTTCTCTTTGAGGTGAGAGACCCAGAGGGCAGGCCCGTCAACTTTGAGCTCGTGCTATAATAGAGCCTATGATAGACTTAGCCTTCGCTCAGCAGACGGGGCACGGGGCAAGCCCGGCGGGAGCTCTTCTCTTTCAGCTTATCTTCTTCGTAGCCCTTTTCGCCCTCTTTTACTTCCTGCTCATAAGACCCCAGAGCAAAGCCAGAAAAAGGCACCAGCAGTTTCTTGCCAACCTCAAAAAAGGAGACAAGGTGGTAACTGCAGGCGGAGTGTGGGGCACGGTGGTGGAGATAGGAGACCAGACGGTAACCCTCAAAGTGGACGCCAACACTCGCATCACCTTCACCAAAGAGGCCATATCCCACTACCAGCCAAGCCAGAAAGAGGAGGAGAAAAAAGATTAAAATATTGGCGGAGGAAGGGGCAGTCCTACCTGAGCTGAAAGACCACCGCAAGACCGCCCTCATAAAGGGCGACCAACGCATAAGCTACGGTGAGCTCATAGAGAAAGTATCCCGCTTTGCCAGCTTAGTGGAGGTCCTGCCCGGGGAGAGGGTTTTGCTGTGCGCGGAGAACAGGCCCGAGTGGGTCTACGCCCTCTACGGCTCTTGGCACAGGGGCGCGGTAGTAGTGCCCGTGGACTTTATGTCCTCAGCGCAGGAGCTCCTTTACGTCATCAAGGAGACCGAGCCGGCGGTCCTGTTCTGCTCCGACCAGACAGAGCAAGCCTGCAGGGAGGCGGTAGAAAAGTCAGACCAGAGCGTGCTCTTTTACAACTTTGACCGGCTTGAGCTACCAAGGCCCTACGGCAAGGCGATGACCAGAGACCTCAAGGAGACCGCCCTCATTCTCTACACCTCTGGCACCACGGGAGCTCCAAAGGGCGTCATGCTGAGCTTTAAAAACCTGCTCTCCAACATAAGGGCCATAGAGAAGGTGGGCGTGGCAAGCAGGGAGGACATAACCGTTGCCCTCCTGCCCTTCCACCACTCTTACCCCCTCATGGTCACCCTTTTGGTGCCTCTCTACTTGGGGGCCACCGTGGTCTTTCTTGAGAGGTTGAGCTCAGAAGAGCTCCTGAGGGCGCTCAGGGAGCACCGGGTCACCATACTGGTGGGAGTGCCAAGGCTTTACCAGCTCCTGCACCAGCGGGTCATGGAAAAGGTGATGGCAAACCCCGTAGGCAGAGCTCTTTTCCACCTCTCGCCCTATATCAGCCCCGCCCTGCGGAGACTACTCTTCAGAAGGGTTCACGAGGCCTTTGGGGGAAGGCTCAGGTTTCTGGTGAGCGGTGGTGCTAAACTGCCCCTGGAGGTGGCCTCCGACATGAGCAGGCTGGGCTTTATTTTTTTGGAGGGCTACGGGCTTACAGAGACCTCACCCATAGTCTCCTTCAACCCACCCCAAAAGCCCAAGCTGGGCTCGGTAGGCCTGCCCATAGAGGAGGTCTATGTGAAGATAGCCCCAGACGGGGAGGTGCTGGTCAGGGGCGTCAACGTGATGCAGGGCTACTACAAAAAGCCCCAGGAGACGCAGAAGGCCTTCTCCGAGGGCTGGTTCATGACCGGGGACTTGGGATACGTAGACTCGGAGGGCTACCTATATATCACGGGCAGAAAAAAAGAGGTGCTGGTTCTTGCAGACGGCAAAAAGGTAAACCCGGAGGAGATAGAGGCGCTCCTTCTCAGAGAAGGTCCTTACCTGAAAGAGGCCGCGGTTCTGGAGGTGGAGGGCTCTGTCAGGGCTCTGCTCCTGCCAGACATGGAGGCGCTCCAGCAGAGGGGCGTGCTGAACGTGGAGGAGTTCCTGCGCTGGCAGGTGGTGGACAGGGTAAACCAGCGCCTGCCCGACTGGAAGAGGATAACGGGCTTTAAGCTCCTGAAGGAGGAGCTCCCAAAGACGCGCCTTGGCAAGGTTAAAAGGTTTTTACTGCCCGAGCTCTACCGCTCTACCCAGACCGCCACAGAGGAAGAGGAGTCAGAGCCTCTTTTGGAGACCCAAGAGGGTCAGCTGATAGTCTCTTACCTTCAGAGGCTCACAGGCAAAAGGCCGAAGGGCAGTCACCACTTGGAGCTGGACTTAGGCTTGGACTCCCTAGGCAAGGTGGAATTTCTGAGCTTTGTGGAAACAACCTTTGGCTTGGCTCTCAGCGAGGAGGACCTTATCGCCCACCCCACGCTGAAGGAGCTCGTAGGCCTTGTCGTGGAAAGAAGGGAGAAGGTAGAGCTCTCCGAAAGTAGCTGGAAGGACATTCTCCTAAAGGCCCAGCCCTATGGGCTGGAGGAGCACCCTTCTGTTTTTCAGGCGGGCAGGCTCTTTCTGAGGCTTCTTTTTAAGCTCTACAACCGCCTGGAGGTGGTGGGGGTGGAAAACCTTCCCGAACCGCCCTTTATCTTGGCCCCCAACCACGCCAGCTACTTGGATGGGTTTGTGCTGGCCTCCGCCCTGCCCTCTTCTCTGGCCGGGAAGACCTACTTTCTGGGTGCGGAGGAGTACTTTCGCAACCCGGTTACCTCTCTCTTCGCAAGGCTTGCCCACGTTATCACGGTAAACCTGAACCGCAGGCTACTGGAGTCCCTGCAGAAGACCGCCGGTGCGCTCAGGCTGGGTAAGGCAGTAGTCATCTTCCCAGAGGGGGCAAGGACCAGAGACGGCAGGCTTTTGCCCTTCCGTAAGGGTGTGGCCGTGCTGAGCAAAGAGCTCTCCGTGCCCGTCGTGCCCGTAGCCCTGCAGGGCACTTACCGCTCCTTGTCCTTCAGAGACCGCCTGCCAAAGCCCTATAAAATCAGAGTGGCTTTTGGAAAGCCCATCAGCCCCGAAGGCAAGAACTCTGAGGAGCTGCTCCAAGAGCTTAGGCGGGAAATTGAAAAGCTTATGGGCTAAAACTATAATCTATAACCATGACGGGGCACGAGCTGAGAGAGCTCTTCCTGAGCTTTTTTGAAAAAAGGGGACACACCAGGATAAAGTCCGCAAGTTTGGTGCCTGAGAGAGACCCTACCCTTCTCTTCGTAAACGCGGGCATGGTGCCCTTCAAGGAGGTGTTCTTAGGTCTGGAGAAAAGACCCTACACCCGGGCGGTATCCTGTCAGAAGTGCCTGCGCGTCTCGGGCAAGCACAACGACTTAGAGAGCGTAGGCTTTACCTCCAGACATCACACCTTTTTGAGATGCTGGGAAACTTCTCCTTCGGAGACTACTTTAAAGAAAAAGCCATAGAGCTGGCTTGGGAGTTCGTCACCCAACACCTGAAGATACCTCAGGAGAAGCTCTACGTGAGCGTTTTTGTAGAGGACGAGGAGGCCTACCGCATATGGAGAGACCGCATAGGGCTTCCCGAGGAGCGCATATGGAAGATGGGGGAGGAGGACAACTTCTGGCAGATGGGGGACACAGGTCCTTGCGGACCCTGCTCCGAGATATACGTAGACAGAGGAGAAGAGCATCAGCCGGAGCGATACCTGGAGATATGGAACCTGGTCTTCATGCAGTACTACAGGGAGGAGAACGGGAAGCTCACACCCCTGCCAAAGCCCAACATAGACACGGGCATGGGCCTAGAGAGAGTGGCAAGCTTGCTTCAGGGTGTGCGGACGAACTTTGAGATAGACCTCATAAGACCGCTCGTGGCCTTTGGGGAGGAGCTCTCTGGCAAGGCTTACGGGAAGGACTACGAGACGGACAGTGCCCTGAGGGTGGTGGCGGACCACCTGAGAGCCCTCACCTTTGCGGTGGGAGACGGCGTGCTCCCCTCCAACGCAGGAAGGGGCTACGTGGTAAAGAGAATACTCAGAAGAGCCATGAGGTACGGCTACAAGCTGGGCATACACGAGCCCTTCCTCCATAGGGGGGTGGAGCTGGTGGTGGAGCTGATGAAAGAGCCCTACCCTGAGCTCTTTCAGGCAAAGTCCTTTATCAGCTCTGTCATCAAAGGTGAGGAGGAGAGGTTTATAAACACCCTCAGAAGGGGGATGCCCTACGCGGAGGAGCTCCTCCAGAAGGCAGAGGGCACACTTGCGGGCGAGCTCGTCTTTGCTCTCTACGACACCTACGGCTTTCCTTTGGACCTTTTGGAGGACATGGCAAGGGAGAGGGGGCTCAGGCTGGACATGGAAGGCTTCCAGAGGGAGATGGAAAGCCAGCGCGAAAGGGCAAGAAAACACTCTAAGATAGACAAGGAGGAGACCAAGCCCGTCTACCACCACCTTAAAGAGCTTGGCCACACCTCTGTCTTCGTGGGGTATCAGGAGCTGAGCACCCACACGCAGGTGCTGGCGCTATTGAGGGACGGAGAGCTGGTCTCTGAGCTCAGAGAAGGGGAAAGGGGCGAGGTCTTTCTCAAGGAGACGCCCTTCTACGCGGAGAGGGGAGGTCAGGTGGGAGACCGCGGTCTCCTGCAGTGGGCTCAGGGGCTCTTTACTGTAGAAGACACTCAGTCGCCGGTGGAAGGGGTGATAGCCCACATAGGCTACGTGACTAAAGGAAGTTTGAAAGCGGGCGAGATGGTCTACGCCTCCGTAGAGCGGGAGAGGCGGGAAGACATAAAGAGGAACCACACCGCCACTCATCTTCTTCACGCCGCGCTCAGAGAAGTGCTGGGCGAGCACGTAAGGCAGGCGGGCTCTTTGGTGACTGACCAGTACCTGCGCTTTGACTTTACCCACTTTCAGCCCCTGAGCGAGGAAGAGCTCAAGAGGGTAGAGGAGCTGGTCAACCAGCAGATACTGAAAAACCAGCCAGTGGTGGCGGAGGAGATGGACTACCAGTCCGCAGTGAAGAGCGGAGCTCTGGCGATTTTTGAGGAAAAATACAGCGACAGGGTCAGGGTCCTGAGCGTGGGGGAGTTCTCAAAGGAGCTCTGCGGGGGCACGCACGTGGAGAGAACCGGCGACATAGGCTACTTTAGGATAGTCTCCGAGTCCTCGGTGGGGGCCGGGGTGCGACGGATAGTGGCCCACACGGGCAGGTGGGCGGTAGAGCAGGCCTTTAGCGAGAGAAGAGCGGTGTTGCAGACCGCCCGTCTTCTGGGCGTTTCTTTGGAGGACCTACCGCAGGCGGTGAGCAAGCTCTTGGAGGAGCTCAGGGAGAAGGAAAGGGAAATAGGCAGGCTCAGGGACAGGCTCCTTACGGGAGGGGCTCCAAACGTAAAGTCAGAAAACTTGGGGGAGGTGGACTTCTACTTCGGACTGCTGGAGGAGGTAGAGCCAAAGGAGATGCTCACCCTCGCGGACAGCATAAGAAACAGGAGCGACAGGGCTGTGGTCTTCCTGCTCAGCAAAAGGGGCGACAAGGTCTCCTCCCTTCTTGCCCTTTCTAAGGCCTTAACGGATAGGCTCTCCGCCAGAGAGCTCATCAAGGTGGTCTCCAGCCATCTGGGAGGGGGTGGTGGCGGAAGGGACGACCTGGTGCAGGGCGGGGTAAACACCTTGGAGGGACTGCAGGGAGCCTTAGAAAGCCTAAAATCTGCTATAATAGACAGAATTGCGGAGGTAAGGACATGAAAAAGGGGATACATCCGGAGCTAAAGCCTACCCTTTTCGTGTGCGGTTGTGGCAACCAGTTTACCCTCCTGTCCACCAAGGGTGGGACGGTCTACCTTGAGACCTGCAACGCCTGCCACCCCTTCTACACGGGCAAGCTCAGAATAAAGCCCGCCTTCTTGGAGCTCACGGGCAAGGGCTGATGCTAAGCCCCGAGCTGGAAGAAAAGCTAAAGCAGGTAGAGCAGAGGTACTTAGAACTCCAGTACAAGCTGAGCAGTTCGGAGGTGGTCTCCGACAGGGCAAAGCTCACCCAGCTGGGCAAGGAGCTAAAAGAGATAGAAGAGCTCTACAAGGGCTACGAGGAGTACAAAAGCCTCCTTTCAGAGCTCCAGCAGGCAAGAGAACTCCTGAAAAGCGAAGAGCTCAGGGAGCTCGCCTCCGAGGAGGTTGATCGGCTTACCAAAGAACTTCAAAGAGCGGAGAAAAACCTGAGGTTTTTACTCCTGCCTAAAGACCCAAGAGACGACAGGAACGTGATATTAGAGATAAGGGCGGGAGTGGGTGGCGAGGAGGCGGCCCTCTTCGTGGCGGACCTCCTGCACATGTACCAGAAGTACGCAGAGGAAAAGGGCTGGCGCTTTAACCTGCTCTCCGCCAACAGGACGGGGCTCGGCGGTTACAAGGAAGTTATAGTCCTGATAGAAGGAGCGGGAGTCTACTCCTGGCTTAAGTTTGAGAGCGGTGTCCACAGGGTTCAGAGGGTGCCCATAACTGAAGCAAGCGGAAGAATCCACACCTCCACGGCCACGGTGGCCGTCCTTCCGGAGAGCGACGAGACGGAGGTGCACATAGACCCAAAAGACCTAAAGGTGGAGACCTTCAGGGCAAGCGGTGCGGGAGGTCAGTACGTGAACACCACCGAGACTGCGGTGCGCATAACCCACCTACCCACGGGCATAAGCGTCTCCTGTCAGGACGAGAGGTCACAGTTCCAAAACCGGCAAAAAGCTCTGAAGATTCTCTACGCCAGGCTCAGAGACTACTACGAAAGGCAGAAAGAGGAGGAGATAGCCCGCGAGAGAAGACAGCAGGTGGGGGCCGGAGAAAGGAGCGAGAAGATAAGGACCTACAACTTTCCGCAGAACAGGGTCACCGACCATCGCATAAACCTCACCCTCTACAAGCTCCAAGAGGTGCTCCAGGGCAAGTTGGAGGAGCTCCTGCAAGCCCTCATGGAGCATCACATAGAGGAAAAACTCAAAGCCCTTGCATGAGCCGGTAGGGCTTTAGCTTGTCCTGCTCCAAGAGCCCCACGCCCATGAAAACTCCGTCGCAGTAAAGCCTGACGAAGGTCTTCTCCGCAGGCTTTTTCAACTTTACGAAGGCTCCGTGTCTTACTCTTGAAGCCAACTCCGAGCTCAGGCTCACCGCAGGCAGAAAGTCTAAGGCCTCTCCCAGAGACAGGAGGAGACCTCTTAGGTCTTGCAAAGATAGCAGTCGCTCGTACTCCACCGCCATGGAAAGGGTGAACTTGCCCACCCTTACCCTTCTGAGCTCCACCACGTGGGCACCGCAGGAGAGCTCCTGACCAAGCTCGTGCACCAGACTCCTCACGTAAGTCCCCGAAGATACCTCAAAAAGGAGCTCCACGTAGGGGAGCTGACAGGAGAGCATCTGAGCCCTGTAAACCTCCACTTGCACGGGTTTTACCTCCACCTTTAGCCCCTTCCTGGCAAGCTGGTAGGCCCTTTTTCCTCCTACGCGCTTTGCGGAGAAGGGGGGAGGAGTCTGCAGGATTCTGCCCCTGAACTTTTCTAGGGCCCTTTCCACCTCCTGACAGGAGACATCCACCGCTTTAGTTTCCAGTACTTTACCCTCCGCATCGTAGGTGTCGGTGGTCTCGCCCAGCTTGGCCCTGGTGGTGTAGGCCTTGTCCAGCCCCAAGAAAAACTGGGAGAACTTGGTGGCCTCCCCCACGAGCACGAGCAAGAGCCCTGTGGCTATGGGGTCAAGGGTGCCTGCGTGCCCCGCCTTTAGACCGAACTTTCTTTTTATGCCCTCCACCACCTCCATGGAGCTTATGCCCGAGGGCTTGTCCACCAGCAGAAGCCCCGTAAGCATCAGCTCAGAAAGTCTTTTAGGTGCCTTTTCATGGCCATGTTTCTGAGCTTTCTCAAAGCCCTGGTCTCCAGCTGGCGCACCCTCTCTCGGGATATCTGCAGGATGTCGCCTATCTCCCTCAGAGTTCTTGGCTCTTCACCCCTCAGACCGAAGCGAAGCTCAATGACCCTTCTTTCTTTCTCAGGTAGCCGGTCTAAGAGTTCTCGTATCTCTTTTTCCAATACTTCGCTGATGATTCTCTCCTCCACGTCCGCGGTGCCGTGCTGGCTCAGAAAGTCCACGAAGTGGGTGTCTTCGTTCTCTCCCACCGGTGCATCCAGAGACAGTGGAATTCTGCAGAGCTGTAGGCACTTTTCCACCTCTTCGGGGCTTATTCTGTAGCCCTCCTTTTTTATCCTTTTTTTCACCTCCTCTTCTTTGGGTTCTCTGCCGAGCTCTTTTTCCAGCTCCTTGTGGAGCACCTCACGGCTGTACTCGTAGGCTATCTCCTCCGGGCTTGGCTCTCTCTCTAACTCCTTGTAAAGCCTGCTGTATATACTGCTTATACGGTTTATCAGGTGAGACTGCTTTATGGGTATGCGCACCGCACCTGTTTGCTGGGACAGAGTCTGCATAATGGCCTGGCGAATCCACCAGACCGCGTAGGATATGAACTTGACCCCTCGGTCTGGGTCAAACCTCTTTGCCGCCTCTATCAGACCGTGGTTGCCCGCCGCTATGAGCTCCGACAGAGGAAGCCCGTAACCTAAGTACTGCTTGGCGATGCTTATCACGAAACGGAGGTTGGACTCCACCAACCTCCTGAAGGCCTGCGGGTCTCCCTCCTTGGCCCTCCTGGCCACCTCCTTCTCCTCTTCGGGCGTAAGGAGGGGAATTTTGGAGACCTTCTTGAGATACTGGTTTATTATCTCCTGCTCCGTGTCGGGTATCATCCGCTCACCTCAGTTTCAGCACCAGAAAGAGGTTGCTTCCTCTCCTCATCACCAGCAGAAGGGCGCTCTCCCTGTTTGCCTGTCTGAGGAGCTCTATGCTCTCCTGAAACTCCTTCACGCTGGACACAGGTCGGTTGCCCACCTGAAGAATCACGTCTCCCGGAAGGAGGCCACTTTGCATGCCTAAGCTGTTAGGAACTACCCTGACCACCAGCACACCCTTCTGTCCTACCCTCCTCTCCTCTTCTGGGCTCAGGTCTCTTAGAACGAGGCCGAGCTCAGCCTGCCCCTGCTCTAGCTCACCTACGCGTCTGTCTTCGGGCATCTCGCCCACCCTTATGCGTAGGCTGACCTCCTTACCTTCCCTGACGACCTTTAGGTTGACTTCTTTGCCCGGCTCTGTCCTCATTATTCTGAACTGCAAGTCCCTGACCTCTGAGACCTTCTGCCCGTCTAGCTCTACTACGATGTCTCCTACTCTGAGACCTCCCTTCTCCGCAGGGCTTCCCTGCATTATCTGGGATATGATTACGCCTTCCCTTACGCCTACGCTCTCCGCCATATCTGGAGTGACATCCTGTATGACCACGCCAAGCCAGCCTCTGACCACTCTACCCTTTTCTATGAGCTGGTCTGCCACCCAACGGGCCAAGTTTATAGGTATGGCAAAGCCCAGACCTTGACCCTCCGCCAGTATGGCTGTGTTCACGCCTATGACCTCACCCTTTATGTTCACTAGAGGTCCACCGGAGTTGCCTGGGTTTATGGCTGCGTCCGTCTGTATAAAGCTCTCGTACTGGGTAATGCCTATGGCTCGGCGCAGGGCGGATATGACGCCCACGGTGACCGTCCTTTCAAGCCCGTAGGGATTGCCTATGGCTATAACCAGCTGACCTACCTTAAGGTTGTCTGAGTCCCCCAGCTTTGCTACTCTGTTCTGGGGGTTGGGTATGTCCTTGTCGTCCACCTCTATGACCGCCACGTCTGTCTTTGGGTCGGTTCCCACTAGCTTGGCCCGTTTCTCCGTTTGCTTGTCAAACCTCACCCTGATTGCCCTTGCGTTCTGCACCACATGGCTGTTAGTGAGGATGTAAAACTTGCCCCTCTTGTGGTCGATAATCACGCCAGAGCCTAAAGACCTTCTCTCCTGAGGAGGTAGCTGAAAGAAGGGTATCTCCGTGCCCCACATCTCCTGGCTGGCAAAGATAGTAACCACGGAGGGCGAGACCATCTCCACCAGACGGGTCAGCTCCTGCTCAAACTGCGAAAGGGCGTTGGAGGACAGGACGGGTCTCTGGGCAACCGAGGATGAGGAGACAGACCCCTGAACCGACTGGGCTTTACAGCCGAGGAAAAGCGAAAGGATAAGAAGAAAGCTCAGGAAAGGGATTGCCATCTTCAGCCTCCTCATCCTTTTGCCTCACAGGAAAAGAATAGGACTCTGAAGGCAGGCTTGTCAATCCGCTTAATCATATTTTCAATCCTCTTTCTTGAGATTATACCATCTCCGAGCAGGGGGTTGTAGGAGGTGCCCGTGTAGTGGAAAAACCTCAGAAGGTCCCAGCCTTCAAAAGGTATGGGCACCTCTTCTAAAAAGAAGGCCCTGAGCTTTGCCATCTTTTCCAGCAGAGCTCCTATTTTTTCCACTCGGGGGAAGGGAAAGCCCAGCTCTGGGAGGCTACCTTCCACGGGCATGGCACACAGAAAAAGACCCCTGCAGACGCGGAGAGCCTCCGGTATGCTCCTGTCTAACTGAGTCCAGTGCAGGGCGAAGTTGCTCAGCACAAAATCAAAGCTCTTGCTCTTAAAAGGTAGGCTGTGGGCGTCGCCGAGGACCGCCCTGCGGAACTTTTCTCTGTAGGCTCTTGCCATCCCGTAGGCTATGTCCAGTCCGACTACCTTTTCCAGACCTTCGCTGACAAGGCCCGTGCCACAGCCCAGGTCTAAGACCAACCCTTCTACCTTTTCTAAGCTCTTTAGCTTCTCGCCTGTGAACCGCTGGGGAACGGCCCAGTCCTCGTAGCTCCTACAGGCTCTGGAGAACCTCAAGGACAAGACTCTCATCCTCTGGAAAGTGTCCTCCCGGAAAGACTATTAATTTAGCGTCCTTCAGCAAGTTGTAAAGGGCCAGGGCGGAGGAGAAGGGCACCACGGGGTCTTTGCTTCCGTGCAGGAGTGCTACCCTTTGCTTTATGTAGGGCACGACTGGCCTAAGGTCTAACCTCATGTAGTCCTTGAGAAGGAGCTTGGCTCCCTTTAGTTCAAGCCTGTCCTCAAAGGGCTTTGGGTAGGCAAGGCTTCTGAACCTCTTTACAAAGCCCTCGCCCTCTTTTTCCAGTCTCAGAAGAAAGCCACGCAGGTTTTTCTCCGGCCAAAAACAGCCAAAGCACGCGGAAGCCCCCACCAGCACCAGCCCCTTGAACCTCTTGGGGTGCAGATAGGCCATCATGAGGGCGAGGCTTGCCCCCATAGACCAGCCAAGGAGAAGACTGCCGGGAAGAGCTCTTAGGGAGAGCTCTCTGGCCAACCACCACAGGCCTCTGTAAGAGAGGGAGCTCCTGCCGTGAAAGGGAAGGTCTATCGGGTGGCTAGCTTTGAAGACCTTGGAGCTGAAGCCCCAGCCGTGTAGGAACAGGAGCGGGTCCGGAGGGACTCGAACCCCCGACCTAGGGATTAGAAATCCCTTGCTCTGTCCAGCTGAGCTACGGACCCTCGGGGTGGCAGGACTTGAACCTGCGACCTTTGGCTCCCAAAGCCAACGCTCTGCCACCTGAGCTACACCCCGTAATTATATAAGATAGAGCCCGAGCTTTCAAGCCGGAACTTTCTTACCTGACACGTGTAGCACCAAGTCCCTTAGCCTGCAGGAGTAGCCCCACTCGTTGTCGTACCACGCCCCCACGTGCACCATGTCTTCCAGCACCTGCGTAAGACCTGCGTCAAAGATTGAAGAGTGGGGGTTGCCTATGATGTCCTGAGAAACAATTGGGTCTTCTGTGTACTGGAGGATGCCCTTCAGGTAGGTCTCGGAGGCCTCCTTGAAGGCCTGGTTTACCTCTTGGGGGGAGGAAGGAGGGCGCTCTACCAACACGGTCAGGTCGATGAGAGAACCATCCGGCACGGGGACTCTTCTGGCGGTGCCGTCAAGCTTGCCCTTTAGTTCAGGAATGACCTCGCCTATGGCCTTTGCGGCACCTGTGGTGGTGGGTATGATGTTGGTTCCTGCGGCCCTTGCCCGCCTCAGGTCCCTGTGGGGCAGGTCCAAAACCCTCTGGTCGTTGGTGTAGGCGTGCACGGTGACCATGTAGCCCCTTTTTACGCCAAACTTACCCTGCAAGACCTTGAGCACGGGCGCAAGACAGTTGGTGGTGCAGGAGGCGTTGGAGATTATCCTGTGCCTTTCTGGGTCGTAGAGGTGCTCGTTCACGCCCAGCACCAGGGTTATGTCTGGGTTTTTGGCAGGTGCGGAGATGATGACCCTTCTCACCGTGTCTCTCAGGTGGAGCTCCGCCTTCTCCCTGCTGGTGAACACCCCCGTGGACTCTACCACCACCTCCACGCCCAGCTCACCCCAAGGTATCTCCGCAGGGTCTTTTGCGGAGAAGACCTTTATCTCTTGTCCGTTTACCACCATGCTATCGCCGTTGGCCTCCACCGTGCCCCTGAAGGGCCCGTGCACGGAGTCGTACTTGAGAAGGTGCGCCAGCGCTTTTGTGTCCGTCAGGTCGTTGACGGCCACTATCTGTATGTCTTCGTATCCCACGCAGGCTCTGAGAAAGGACCTGCCTATCCTACCAAATCCGTTTATACCCACCCTTACAGCCATGCTGACATAAAATTATACTAGCTCCCCATCCTTTAGCCTGTACAGGCGGTCAAAGTAGACTTTCAGCTCCTCGTTGTGGGTAGCCACCAAAAGGCTAAGGCCTCTCTCTTCTCTCAGCTGGAGGAAGAGCTCAAAAATTCGGTGGGCCTCCGCCAGGTCAAGGTTTCCCGTGGGCTCGTCCGCCAGCAGAAGGCTAGGCTGGAGCATAAGGGCCCTGCCTATGGCTACCCTCTGCTGTTCCCCGCCAGAGAGCTGACTGGGCCTGTGCTTGAGCCTGTGGGTGAGCCTAAGATACTCCAAAATCTCCAGGGCCCTCTCCCTTGACCCTCTTATGCCCGCCAACTCACCGACGATGGTCAGGTTTTCAAGCACGCTGAAGTCCTCCAGAAGGTAGTAAAACTGGAAGACAAAGCCGATGTGCTTCTGGCGGAGCTCTGCCAGCTCTTTCTCACTCATCTGGGTCAGGCTCTTTCCCAGCAGGTATATCTCTCCCTCGGTGGGCTTTTCAAGGCCCGCCACGAGGTGCAGTAGAGAGCTCTTGCCGGAGCCGGAGGGTCCCATGAGCCCTACCACCTCGCCCTCGGCGACCTCAACGCTTACGCCCTTGAGAGCCTCTACGCCGTTGGGGTAGACCTTTCTCAGGTTTACCGCTCTTAGGATGCTACTCATTTCTCAGGACGGAGACTACGCTCTCTGTGCTTGCCCTGTAGGCGGGTAGCAGGCTCGCCAGCAAGGACAGCACAAGAGCTCCAATCACGGTAAGGAGCAGGTCGCCCGCCTCAAAGTGCACGGGCACGTGGTCCATGAGGTAGACGTCCGCAGGGACCCTTACGAGCTTGAACCTGTTTATCAGGTAGCCCCCCACGCCGGAGAGCAAAAGTCCAAGAACGGTGCCAGCCAGACCCAGAATGAACCCCTGAAGAACAAACACTAGAACTACCTGTCCCCTTCTTAGCCCGAAGGTCCTGAGCACCGCAACGTCCCTGAGCTTGTCCCTTGCCTTCATGAAAAGAAGGCTGGTTATGTTGAAGGAGGCGACCAGCACCATGAGCAAGAGGACGAAGAATATCCCCACCTTTTCCAGCTCCAAGGCGTTAAAGAGGGGCTTGTTTAGGTCTATCCAAGAGCGTACCAGCGCCCCCTCGCCCAGGAGGGCTTCTACCTCTTTCCTCACTTCTTGGGCTTTGTAGGGCTCCTTGAGGTAGACCTCGTAGCCCGCCAAGCTGTAGCTCTCCCCGAAGAACTCCTGCGCCTTTTCCAAGCTCATGACCACGGTAGCGTAGTCCTGGTCAAAGACGCCCTTTTCAAAGGTGCCCTCCAGCAAAAAGGGGCGAGCTCTGGGCAGAAAGCCAAAGGGCGTCCTGCTTCCCATTGGGGACACAAGAAGCACTTCCTCACCCTCCCTCAGACCCAACACTTCAGAGAGACCCCTACCCATGGCTATTCCCTCTCTCAGCTCCAAGCCGTAGAGACCTTTTATGTCCTCCTGCTCAAGAGCCTTCACGCTGACGCTGGAGATTCTCCCCTCTTTGGAAATAAACCCCTGGTAGATAACCACCCTGTAAGCTCTGTCTACCTGTTTGAGACCTTCGAGAGCCTCCTCTTTCTGGGACAGCTCTGGGTTGAGAGTGCTGACTATCAGGTGAGGCGAGGCGGAGAGGATTTTTTCCTTCAGGGCCTGCTGGAAGCCTGCAAAGACCCCCATAGTGAGAAGAAGAGCGCTCACGCTTAGAGAGACGCTCATCAGAGCAATCAGCGAGACCACCTTGGTGGACCCTCTACCTGAAAAGAGGTATCGCAGGGACAGCTTTAGGAGAGGTCTCATGGGGTTTCTAACCGCCTTGGCGGCTCGGCCATATTATACCTTTCTCGCTTATGATGGCGGTTATGTTTTCAGGAGGAGTGATGTCAAAGGCAAGGTGGAGGGCGGGCGACCCTTCTGGGGCTACGGGCGTGTCCTTTACCCGTTTGACCTCCTCCTGACTTCTCTCTTCTATGCTTATGCTCTCCTCCCCGTAGGAGTTGGGGTCAAAGGTAGAGCTTGGTGCCACCACGTAGAAAGGTATGCGGTGGGCCTTGGCAAGCACAGAAAGAGCGTAAGTGCCTATCTTGTTGGCCACGAAGTAGTCTCTGGTTATCCTGTCCGCTCCTACCACTACGCAGTCCACCAGACCCTTTCTCATGAGAAAACCTGCGGTGGAGTCGGTGATTACCTTGTGAGGTATGCCTTCCTTTAGAAGCTCCCAGGCGGTAAGCCTGGACCCTTGTAGGTAGGGCCTGGTCTCGTCCACCCAGACGAACACCTCTTTGCCCGAGAGGTGGGCGGACCTTATCACCCCCAAGGCTGTGCCCCACCCTGCGGTAGCCAGTGCGCCGGTGTTGCAGTGGGTCAGCACCCGAGCCCCCTTTGGTATGAGCTCTTGACCTATCTCTCCCATCCTTCTGTTTGCCCTGTAGTCCTCCTCCTCTATGGACAGGGCCTCTTTCTCTATGTCCCTGCCCTCCTCCAGAGCTCTCCAGAGCCTGTTTAGAGCCCAGAACAGATTGTAGGCGGTGGGTCTGGTGTTTTTCAGGGTTTCAAAGACCAGAGAGGGGGGCTCTCCTGCCCTTACTCCGAGAAGGAAGCCGTAGGCGGCCACACAACCTATGGCGGGCGCACCCCTCACCGCCATGCCCTTTATGGCGGAGGCCACCTGTCTGTAGTCTTTGAGTTCAAGCCAAACCTCTCTCGCAGGGAGCTCTCTTTGGTCCAAAAGCAGAAGCCTGTCCCCCATCCAGCGAAAGGCCTTTACTTGCATCCCCCTTATCGGAAAGTTTCCTTATGAAGTACCCTGAAGAGCCTTAGCTTACTCAGGAGCTCAAGAAGCACCTTGGCAAAGTACACGTTTGAGACAAAGGAGGCTATGGTGCCCACGGTTAGAGTGGTGGCAAAGCCCTTGACTGGCCCGGAGCCAAACTGAAAGAGAATAAGGGCTGCCACCAGAAGGGTTATGTGGGTGTCCCAGACCGCACTCAGGGTCCTCCTGTAGCCCAGCTCTATGGCCTTCCGGAGGCTGTTGCCGAGTTGGAGCTCCTCCCTGACCCTTTCAAAAATCAGCACGTTGGAGTCCACCGCAATGCCCATGTTGAGAATGATGCCCGCAATACCCGGCAAGGTGAGAGTGCCTCCCAGAAGTGCCAGGCCTGCCCAGAGCATGAGAGCGTTCAAAAGGATGCAGAAGGTGGCGGACAGCCCTGCGGTCTTGTAGCGCAGGAGGAGCAAAAACACCAGAAGGGCGAAGCCTGCAATGCCCGCCTTCATGCCTTGCTCTATGGCGTCCCTGCCCAAGGAGGGCCCCACCACCGTCTCCTGGAGAAAGTCCACGCGCGTTGGCAAGGCACCTGCCCTTAGCACGATGGCGAGCTCTTTGGCCTCCTCCGGCGTGAAGTTTCCAGATATCTGTCCCCTGTCGCTTATCCTGCTTCTTATGACGGGGGCGGAGACCACCTTCTTGTCCAAGACTATGGCCAACCTCCTTCCTACGTTCTGCTCCGTGGACTGAGCAAAAAGCCTTGAACCTCTGTCGGTAAGCTCAAAGCCCACCGCAGGCATGCCAAACTCGTCGGTGGTAGTGTAGGCGGTCTTCAGGTCCGCTCCGGTGATGACGGGCACCTTCTCCAAGAGAAACCACTCTTCCCCTCTCTGGTCGGAGAGGAGCTCGTAGTCCCTTCCTAACTTCTCCTGAAGGACCTCCTTGGGTCCGCTCTCCACCACTAGCTTGAGCTCCAGCAGTGCGGTCCTTCCCACGATGGACTTTGCCCTCTGGAGGTCCAACACGCCGGGCAACTCCACCAGTATGCGGTCAGTGCCTATGCGCGTAATGACCGGCTGGACTATGCCCAGCTCATCTATTCTCTTTCTTAGCACCTCCATGGTCTGGCTGAGTACACCGCTCCTGAGCTGGTCCACCTCCGTCTCCTTGAGCCTTAAAAGCACCTCTCCCTTTTCCCTCCGTAGAGGGGTGAACCTGGGAAAGTCCCTCTCCAATAACTTGGTGAGCTTCTCGTAGTCTTCCTCTTCCACCAGTTCCACTTTTATGCCCTCTTTGGAGGGCATGACTTCAAGGAGTTTTATGCCCTCCTGTCTTAGCTTGGTCTCTATGTCCTTGGCGTATCGGTCGTACTCCTGCTCTAAGCTGTAGTTTATGTCGGGCTGGACTACCATGGATATACCGCCCCGCAGGTCAAGGCCTAAGTTTACAGGTCTGAAGAGCACTACTCCTACGGACAGCAGGATGAGAACCAAAAGGAGCAGGAGGTTTAACCTTAGGTCTTTCATAGGTCACACTATTTTAACGCAGTCAGACCAAAACTCCTCCAAAGCCCGAAGGTAGCACCTTAGCACCTCCTGGGAGTGCTCTTTGAGAGAGAACTCCGTGAGAAACTCCTCCGCAAGAAGCCCGTGCAGTCTCTCGTAGAGCTCAGAAGGGTCTCTGACGCAGAAGCCCATGCTCCTGCTCTCCACAAAGCTTCTCAGGTCTTCTACCTTGTGGGTGTAAGGGCCGTAGAGCACGGGCTTGCCAAAGTAGGCAGGTTCAAGCAGGTTGTGCCCTCCTACGGGCACGAAGGTTCCTCCCACCACCGCAACACGGGCGTGAGCGTACAGAGAAAAGAGCTCTCCCAGCGTGTCCACCACCAGCACATCCCAGTCCTCCTCTTCCTTGCTTCTCAGGGACACCCGAAAGGCTTTGAAGAGCTCTGCTACCTGCGTGGCCCTGCTTACGTGTCTTGGGGCGACTATCAGCCTGAGGTCAGGAAACTCTACTCTGAGCTTGCGGAAGGCCTCTAAAAGGAGTTCCTCCTCTCCGGGGTGGGTACTTCCCGCCACCACGAGCTTAGAGCCTTCCACCTTCAGGTGCGTAGGGGACGGCTCTTCCAGAGCGAACTTCAGGTTTCCGCAGGTCAGGACCTTCCTGCAGGAGTACCTCCTGAATGTCTCTGCGTCCTCTTCCCTTCTGGCCACTATCAGGCAAAAGCGTCGCGAGAGAAAACTCTCCAAAAACCTGCCCTTGGCGTAGGCGTTTAGCCAGACCTTTGGAGCTCTGGTAAAGAGCAGGAGAGAAGGCCAGAGCTCTCTTTCAAAGATAAGTATAGCCTCTGGCTCTACCTTCTTTTCAAAGAACTTCATCAGAAGGGGCACATCTGGTGGCAGGCGGTAAAGCTCGTGAAAGTAGCCCTTGCCCTGCTGAGACTTTAAGTACTCCTTAGCTCTGAAGGAAAAGTAGGTAAGCACCACATGGTGGCGTGAGTAGAGCTCTCTGAGTATAGGTCTTGCGGTGTTGAACTCCCCCACGCTGGCTAAGTGAACCCAGACCTTACCTCTCTCTTTCTCCACGCAGGAACTCTTCCACCATCTTTCTTGCTTGCCAGTCAGGGTACTGGATGGGAGGGTGCTTCATGGTGTAGGCACTTATAGAGTAGAGCGGTCCGCCTATACCCCTGTCCCGAGCAAGCTTACAGCACCTTATGGCGTCAATCATAGAGCCTGCACTGTTGGGAGAGTCTTCAACTTCCAGCTTTGCCTCCACGTACATGGGCACGTCTCCGAACAGCCTACCCTCCAGGCGTATGTAGGCCACCTTCCTGTCCTTTAGCCAAGGCACCCAGTCGGAAGGCCCTATGTGAATGTCAAATTGGTCCATGGAGTAGGGCACTAAAGAGGAGACCGCCTCCGTCTTAGAAACCTTCTTGGTTTTGAGCCTGCTTCTTTCCAACATGTTCAGGAAGTCCGTGTTGCCCCCGAAGTTAAGCTGGTAAGTCCTGTCAATCTTGACGCCCCTGTCGTTGAAGAGTTGCACCAGCGTCCTGTGGAGTATGGTGGCACCTAACTGAGACTTTATGTCGTCTCCCACTACCGGTATGCCCTCTTTCTCAAACTTCTCCGCCCAGCTGGGGTCTGAGACGATAAAGGTAGGCATGCCGTTTACGAAGGACACCCCCGCCTTGAGGCAGGCGGTGGCGTAAAAGCGGGCCGCCTCCTCCGAGCCCACCGGCACGTAGTTGACCAGCACGTCCGCACCTGTCTCTTTCAGAACGCTCACCACGTCCTCCAGCTCGTCTTCTTTCTCCTCCGACAGGACGAAGCTCCTCTCAGGAGGGTAGTTGGCCATGTGGCTTGCGTAACCGTCCAGCACCTTGCCCTTCCTTACCACCACGCCGGTGGTCGGCACCTCCGGCTCAAAAACCGCGGTGCAGTTAGGTGGGGAGAAGATGGCCTCCGAGAGGTCTTTGCCTACCTTTCTGGCGTCAATGTCCCAAGCAGCTACCACCTGAATGTCCCAAGGCTTGTAACCACCTATGTCTTCAAACATGAGCCCGCTTACACCTTCCCTGCGCTTGGCGTAGTAGTGAATACCCTGAACGAGACTGCTGGCACAGTTGCCAACGCCTGCTATCGCTATTCTTATTTTTGACATTCTGACCTCCGCAAAAAGCTATAATATTATAGCAGGATGAAGGTCTTGATAATCCTCTATTCTAAGCTTTTGGAGGACAACGACCTTTTGCAGAAGGTCAGCGAAAAAGTCAACTACCTGAAAAAACTCATAGGTCCGGACAGTCTCTACGCGGTCATAACCACGGAGATGAAGGACTTTATAGACCGCTTTCCTGACCTGATATTCATAAGAAACGACAAGGGGACCTTTCTCTACGGGCTTTACAAGGGCCTGAGAAAGCTCAGGGGCAACGACGTGCTAGTTCTTGACCCTTCCAAGATAATAAGCTTGGAAAAGCTCAAAGAGTTCGTCAGCAAAAGGAGAAAAAACCTTCTTTACACTCTCAACGGCAAGTGGGAGGGTTTGGCCCTTCTCAGACTCATAGACCTTGACTACTTTATAAGGACGATGGAAGCGCTTCTTCCGGAGGAAAGGGACCTCTCCTCGGTGGCGGAGCAGGTCAAAAGAGACTACGGCATACAGTACGAAACCCTCTAAGGAGGTTGGCTTATGGAAGACCTTGTGGTAGGTAGTTACTTGGTAAAAAGAGACAGGTACTACACCAAAGACCACGAGTGGGCTCTGGTAAGGGGCAACAGGGCATGGATAGGCATAACCGACTACGCTCAGAAGGAGCTGGGAGATGTGGTCTATGTGGACCTTCCTCAGGTGGGTGAGCAGTACGAGAGCGGGGATGTGCTGGCAAGCGTAGAGTCCGTCAAGAATGTCTCCCCCGTATACGCTCCTCTCTCCGGCACGGTGGTGGAAGTCAACGAAGCCTTGGAAGACGAGCCCCATCTTCTCAACGAGTCCCCTTACGAGGAGGGCTGGCTGGCGGTAATAGAACTCTCAGACCCTATGGAAGTAGAAGACCTAATGCCCGCAGAGGACTACGCCCAACTTTTAGTGGAAGTGATAAAAGAGGAGACGGGGGAAACCATAAACCTGGGAACTTTGGAAGAAGAGGAGCGCTTGGAGGAGTCCCTTGAGGCCATTCCAGAAGAGGAGCTGGGCTACGAAGAGAGAGAAAGGTAAAGGTCTTTAACGCCTGGAGCTCTACCTGTGGGAGAGGTAGCGTATCAGGTAGTCGTACATGGAGACGTAGGCCAAAAGCACGGACGTCCACAGAAGAAGGTTCGCAGGACCGTAGTCAAAGCACAGAGAAAGGATAGTCAGGAACTCGAAAAAAGCCTTAGTCTTGCCCAGGTAAGAGGCGGGCATGTGGTAGCCCCTCTCCACGGACAGGCTTCTAAGAAAGGACACGGAGAGCTCCCTGAAAAGAAGTAGCACGAAGGGTGCAAGCCCTACTCTCTGCGTATACAAGAAGTAGGAGAGCACCGAAAGGACAAAAACTTTGTCCACGAACGGGTCAAGAAGGGAGCCCACTCTGCTCTCCCACCGGTTTCTTCTCGCAATCTCTCCGTCCAGCCAGTCGGAGACTCCCGCCAGTAGGACCAGAAGACCCGCAAGCAGGTCTTCGCCTTCTGAGAGAAGGTACAGAGTGGGTAGCACTAAGAGAAGTCTGAAAAGGGTCACCAAGACCGGAAGCATGGAAAGTTATTTTACTCACTGGGCTCCTTTCAGGTTGTAATCTATATTGAAAATCATTAGCAGATTGGTTATATTATGTGTCTATGGACCGAAAGAAAAAGTTAGGCCAGTTTATAGAGGCGTGCAGGCACTCGGGGCTGAAGATAACGCCCCAGAGAGTGGCGGTCTACGAGGTGCTTCTAACCAGAGAAGATCACCCTACCGTAGAGGACATATACAACGAGGTGAAGAAAAAATACCCCTTCGTTTCCCTGGCCACCGTCTATAGGACGGTAGAGACCCTTGAAGAGTTGGGCCTTATCAGAAAGGTTGCTTACTGGGGTAGTTCTGTGCGCTACGATGCCAACACCAGCGACCACCACCACCTTATCTGCGTCCAGTGCGGAGCAATAAGGGACGTGGAGTTCTGCCTGGATTGGACTCCGCCTACCAACATACAGGGCTATCGCGTTCACAAGTACTCCTTACACATCTACGGAGTGTGTCCAGTATGTCAGGCGAAAGAGAACTGAGAGTTTACTCAAGGGAAGAGATTCAAGAGGCCCTCAAAGACCTGCCTGAGTGGGGATTTGGAGAAAACTATCTTTTCAGAGAATACCGCACCAAAAGCTGGAGAGAGACCGTTTTTGTCTTCAACACCTTGGCAGGCTTGGCGGAGGTCCACTGGCACCACCCAGAAGTGGAAGTAGGCTACAAAAGGCTTCTGATAAAGCTCACCACCCACGAGGCGGGAGGAGTTACCCACAGAGATGTGGAGCTGGCCCGGGAGATAGAAAAAGTCCTCTCCCTCCTGGCCAAAAGGTGGTATAATACATAAACCTGTTAGGAGCCGTAGTTCAGCCCGGTCAGAACGCCGGCCTGTCAAGCCGGAGGGCGCGGGTTCAAGTCCCGTCGGCTCCGCCACCTTTGATGTTAAACTTCTAAGAGTGCAGATATACCAGTTTCTGCTTAAGAAAGGTCTGGAGAGGAGAAAAGCTCAGGAGGAGTTCTTCCAGATAGTCCTTTCCGCCATAGAAGAGGGCGACAACACAGTAAAGATAGTTCAAGCACCTACGGGCACGGGCAAGACCTACGGCTACCTTATCCCCCTGATGGAGACCAGACAGAAGGCCATAGTATCCACGGGCACCAAGCTCCTGCAGGAGCAACTGAGAAAGGACATAGAGACCCTAAGGTCTTACTACTCTTACCTCTACGGCAAGGAGTTGAGCTACTTGGTCCTAAAGGGCAAGAGCAACTACCTGTGTCTTGACAGGTACTACGACACGCCCGTGGAGAAGTTGCCCGCAGAGCTCCAGATGGCGGTAGAAGGCACTTGGGACGGGGACTTTGAGTTCGTAAACGTAGAGCCCGAGCTCAAAGAAAAGCTTCGCGTGGAGGAGGACTACTGCACCCCCCAGTACAGGAACATGTGCAGATACAGACAGGAGTGCTACTACTGGGGTAGGCTCAAAAGGCTTGAAAAATCTGCGGACATACTCGTAGTCAACCACGCCCTGCTTAGCCTAAAGGACTTTGAGGACCCTCAGGAGAGAGTGCTGGTCATCGACGAGGCCCATGAGCTGGACAAGTACATCACCAGCAGTCTTACCGCAGGCATCTCTCTCTACTTCGTAAGAGTGGAAGTCATGGGTAAGGTGTTGGAATTTCTCAAGGAAGCCAACCTGGAGGCAGAGGAGTTCTTCAGGAGAAACTTTGAGGGCCTCTTCAGCAATGGTCAGGAGGAGCTTCCAGTGAATAGCCTCAGGCCCTATGCGGAAGACTTTGAAAGGAGCATACTCTCCCCCCTGCTTTCTTACTACGAAAGTATAAGGGAGACTCTTCTGTCGGAGTTGCGCGACTTTTTGGAGGGTAACCTCTTCGTGAGCACCAAGTTCAAGGAGTACGTGCTCAAGAACGGGCTCGTAGATTGGCACAGATACTCGGAGCTGAAGGCAAGCTACGAAGAGCCGTCCCCAGAAGAGGAAAGGTGGATTAAAAAAATCAAAAGTTACGAGCTCCTAAAGAAGAAGCTCCAGAAGTTGAAAGAGTTTCACAGACACATGAAGGAGGAGCAACAGGGATTTGGCTATCTGGTAGGCAGGAAGTTCAGCAAGAGAATGGGCACTTTTAATTACTGGATTCACCTTTTCCCCGTGTTTCCCGCAGGGCACGTGGACTTCAAAGACTACAAGGCGGTCATAATTACCTCCGCCACCGTGGACCAGGAGGACATAAGGCAGACCTTAGGTCTTGAAGGGGAGTACTACAGCTTAGAGCACACCTTCCCTTACCACAGGGTAAACTTTCTGGTCTACAGAGCAAACCCTCAAGAGAAGGACAGTTGGAAGGAGTGTCTAAAGCATGCCTACGCATACCTGAGAAGTCTTTACCCCAAGGTTCTCGTCCTGCTGACCAACAAAGAACACATGGAGCTCTTTGAGAAGGAAGAGGGAGTTGCCTTCCAAGGTGAAGACAACCTTTCCGTCCTGGTAAAGGCCCTTTCTGAGGGCAAGCTAAAGGCCCTTATAGGGCTTGACAGCCTTTGGTTTGGCGTGGACATAAAGGGAGAAAAGGGAATACTCATGTCCAAGCTACCCTTTGAAAACCCTGAAGAGCCTATCACCTTCCACCGCATCAGGTTTCTGCGTTCCCTCGGTCTTGACCCCTTTGAGTACCAGAAGAGAAAGGCCCTAATCAAGTTCCGGCAGGGCGTAGGTAGGCTCATGAGAAGCAAAGAAGATGCAGGTACCATCATTCTGTGCGACAGGAGGATATACAAGTTCAGGGAGTTTCTTAGAGCTCTGGAAGAGCTGGGCATAAGGGTAGTCTCCAAGACTCTTTAGTGCAGGCGGTAGAGCTCTCTCATCACGCTGTTGAACTCTGAAGGCCTTATGACTCGGCAGAAGGGCGCACCTAAACATAGGATGCGGTCTGCGTTTCTTAGAATAAACCCAAGGTCGTGGGAGACCACTACTACCGTGCGGTCTTTGGCCAACTCTTTGAGTACCTCTTCTATGTGCGTCTGAGCGTGAATGTCAAGCCCTGCGGTGGGCTCGTCCAGAAGCAAGAGCTCTGGGTTCGTGGCAAGGGCCATGGCCAGGAGGACCTTCTGCTGTTCGCCACCTGAGAGCTTTATGAAAGGTCTCTTGAGGAGGTTTTCCAGGTGCAAGAAGGCGATGACCCAGCCTACCTTTTCCTTAGGTGCGACCGCCCGCAGGAGCTCCTGCACGCTCCCCGTGAAGGCCCTCTCCACAGAGAAGCGTTGTGGCACATAACCTACGCTTTTTCCAAAGAGCTTTACCTGACCTTCTCTCGGCTTTAGGAAGCCAAGCAAGAGCTTAAGAAGGGTGCTTTTGCCTGCACCGTTAGGTCCCATAATGCCAAAAAACTCACCTCTGAAGACCTCAAAGCTGAGCCCCTCTATAAGGGGCTCTTCCTCCCTGTAGCGAAAGCGTAAGTCCTTCACTTCTATCACTTTGTCTGGCAATGGAGCCCCTCCGCCAGCCTCTTTAGGTTTCTTCTCATGATGGAAAAGTAGTCGTCTCCTTTCTCCTCAGGAAAGAGAGAGGTGTTCAGGGGCAAAACCTTTGCTCCTACCTCCTCCGCAAGCCTTCTGGCCAGCTTCTCCTCGTGGCCCTTTTCGTGGAAGAGAGTCTTCACTCTGGCCTGTTTTATCTTCTCCGCCATCTTCTTCACCTCTGAGGGTCTGGGCTCTTCCTCCGCGTGGACCCCCCTCAGGCCCACCACTTCAAGCCCGTAGTCCCTGCCCAGATAGGCAGTAGACAGATGAGTGGTCACAAGCACTCTGTCCTGACAGGTGGAGAGCACTTTTCTATAGTCCTCTTCCAAGAGCCTGAGACCTTTTAGAAACTCCTCGCCCTTTTTCCTGTAGTGCCCCTCACCTGCCCGGTCAAGGTCTATCAGAGTCTGTGTTAGGTTCTCTACAAGGGCTTGGTAGGCTTTGGGCGAGAGCCACACGTGAGGGTCCTGGTGCCTGCCAACCTTCAAAAAGTTTATTCCTCTGTGCAAAGGTAAAGCCTTCGTTGCCCTGCTTGCCAACTGCCTTTCCCAACCCTCCACTCCCAAGTACACAAAGGCACTGGCATGCCGGAGCTTTCTGAGGTCTTCTGGCTTTAACTCGTAGTGGTGTGGGTCTGCGGGCGTCTTTACCAGAAGGTCTACCTCAAACCTGCCCTCTGCCAGGTACTTAAGGGGGTAGTACACGGGGTAGGTGGAAGCAAGAAGCAAACCCCTGGGAGCGTTCAGGCCTGCTCCCACGACCATCAGAAGTAGGACCAGCACCGCCAGCATACCGTTAGATTTTAAAATTTTCAGTCTTCTCCTGTAGGGCTATCGTAGTGCTTCAAGAGCCTTTTTATCTCCCTCTCCAAGGAGCAGACGCCGTGGGAGTGACAGAAGATGCACTTTTCTTTGGCGTAGCTCTTTGCCAGCTTTACCATGTTGTGTCCCACCAAGCTGGTAAAAACAATGACCCAGTCTGCGCAGGCAAGGGCATTGTCGATGTTTTGCTGTGTTTCCTGATTTATGAAACTTATGTTCACACCGTAACGCTTTGAGAGCTCTTTCACTCTTGCCTTCATCCTATCATGACCCCCTAAGACGAGGAGTTTCATGGGTACCTCCTTTTTAAAAATTGAAATTAGATTGCAATTTTAAATAACTCCTCCTTCCCTGTCAAGGGGGTCTCGGACCTAAGACCTGCGTGGGGCTATGTTTTGAAACTCTACCCAGTTCCTAAGGACCCGGGCCAGGTGGCGGACTTTTTCCCGCAACCTCTCCACACTGTCGGTGTTGCTGACTACGAAGGTGGCGTGCTTGAGCTTCTCCTCGGGGGGCATCTGTCTTCTCCAGCGTCTTTCAAAGTCCTGTGGGTCGTAACCAGAGGCCAGAGCCCTCTCCCTGCACAGCTCGTACGGAGCATACACGAGCAAGGTGGCATGATAGTCCCTGTGAGTTCCCTTTTCGATAAAGAGGCTTGCCTCCACTACCACTACGGAGCTCTCTGAGTCTTTGGCGAATTCCTCCGCCAGTCTGCGATACAGAGCTCCGTGGGTTATTTCCTCCAACAGCTTGAGCTTGTCCTGATGCTCAAAGACTATGCGAGCGAGTTTTTTTCTGTCGATGTTTCCCTCCTCGTCCAGAACTTCTCCGCCGAAGACTTGCACCACCTTTTGGTAGACTTCTCCCCGCTCCTGGTAAAAACTCCTTATTATCTTGTCTGCGTCCAGCACCCGAAAGCCCGCCTCCCGTAGAAAGGTGCCGACGGTTGACTTTCCTGAGCCCAAATTCCCAGTTAGGGCTATCTTTAACACTGAGAGAAATTTTACAGGAGGACGGACATGAGAAAGCTCGCAACTTTACTCCTGCTCACGGGCTTTGCCCTTTCCTCTGAGGGTGAGATAATCTTTAAAAACTCCTGTATGGGATGCCACACGGAGAAAGATAGAAAACCTCTTAAGTACTTGAAAGAGAAGTACAAGGGCAAACCGCAAGCGGTGGCAGAGTTGGCAAAGAGATGCCCTTGGGGACAAGGCCTGTCTGAGCTGGAGATAGAGCTGGTAAGCAAGTGGCTGGCAGGGGTCAAGTAGCTCTCACATCTGCCACCTGAGAGCTCCCTTCTTCCACTCGTAGGCAAGCCCCAGCGTAAGTATGAATATAAACAGCAAAGCACCCACCAAACCGTAAAGACCTACCTCTTCAAAGACCACCACCCAGGGAAAGAGAAAGGCCACCTCCACGTCAAAGAGTATCAGGGATATGCCCAAGAGGTAATAGCCCTGCTTGAAGACGCCTCTGGCCTCCGGGTCATAAAGGGGAACTCCGCACTCGTAGGGGTAGCCCTCCAACTTTTCTCGAGTTCTGGGCCCCAGAAGGTCGTTGAGAAAGCTAAAAGCCAGCCCTACAAAGACTGCTACAAAAAAGAAGAGCAAAATGCCCAAGTACTCCATGTTCTTATTCTACCACCCTTAGGCTACCGAGTAGAGACCGCTCACAAAGCCCTTCCAAACTTCGGGCATCTTCTCCAGCTCCTCCTCCGCTATCTTCTTGAGAGGTTCCCGGAGGAGCTCTAAGCTCTTTCTGCTTCTTACGCTAACATCCAGCACCTGTGGCTCGTTTATGGGCTTACCTATCTGAGAGACGATGTAGCAGTAGGCCTCTTCCACCTCCTCTACCTCTTGGACCACCCGTTGGGCTATGAGGTTAGCCACGCGGTTGTATATCTTGCCTATGTGAGATATGGGGTTTTTGCCCGCCGCAGCCTCAAGACTCATGGGTCTGTAGGGTGTGATGAGGCCGTTTACCCTGTTGCCTCTGCCTACTTGCCCGTCGTCGCCCTGCTCTGCGGAGGTGCCAGTAACAGTGAGGTAGACGGAGGCTCGCTCCCTGCTGTCTGCGGTGTTTATGAAAACCTCCACCTGCTGACCTATGAGGCCTTCTATTCTCTGCTTTACTTTGTGGTGAATCTCCTGCTTTTTGTGGAAGTAGTCCTCCAAGTCTTTTACGTACTTGCCTACGAAGGCAAGGGCTATGGTGAGCCTGAACTTGTCTCCTATGCGAACGCCCATGACCTTTACGTCTTCACCCACTTCAGGATGCTCTCTTTTCATGTCCTCTGAGTTGAGAAACCTCTCCGCCTCGAAGACTGCCCTCTCGAGGGAGTCCAGAGGGGCGTAACCCACTCCAAAGGAGGTGTCGTTCGCCAGAGGCACCTCTCCGTCTTTAAACCTCTCAAAGAGCTCCACCAAGTCTTTGCTTCCCGGCTTTATCTTCGTGTGAATTCTTACATGGTTTTCCACGTCAAGGTTCCGTAGGTTTTCTCTCAACCACTTTTTGGTGGTCTCTACCGCCAGCTCGTGGGCATCCAGCCTTTTGCTCCCCTTTTCTAGGGTGGCTCTGCCTACCAGATAGATTTCTATGGGCTCTATCACCTGACCACCTCCGAACTCCGCCCTGGCCACGCCACCTACCAACAGTGCCTTGTCTACGTTGTGGTGCATCACTGCACCGTACTCTTTCAAGTACCAAGTGCAGAGCTCCCGAGACAGGTTCTCCGACAAATAGTCGCAAATCGTATCAGGATGTCCAATCCCTTTTCGCTCCACTATCTCCGCTTCCAGCTCGTAGGTGGGTTTGAAGGTTATAGGGGTGATGACCACATTAGCCACCGCAAACCTCCTGCAACAAAAGTATATCACACGAGCAACCTCCTTGACCCTGTAATCGGGATAGGCTAAAATTAGACAGGGGGGCGGACGTGAAGGTGAAACTAAAGCCTACTTCAGAGGATGTTCCTTTGGATTTTCTGTGTAAGTTAGTCTTTGGTATTCTTGGTTTTCTTCCAGAAAACTGCGAAAGCGTCTTAAAAGAAAAGGGATTTCTTGAGTTGGAGCTTGACGCAGAAAGTTATGAAAAGCTAAAGCAGGCTACTAAAAGGTACGGTTTTATGTCTGTTGACTTGGTTGAAAATGTAGGCAAGGTGCGGTTAGTCGTAGCCTTGGTCGGTAAAGACGTTTCTCCAAACCTTGCTTGTAGCATACTCTCAGGCCTGATAGGTTTTGGATTAGAAAATTGCAAAGAGCAGTTTATGAAAGGCGAGGAAGTGTTAGTAGAAGTCGATGAAGAGAAGGCAAAGACCATACTAAAACACCAACAAACCTACCCCTTTTTCAGCTTTAGGGTGGTTTACGAAGGGGTGCCTTCCGTTGGCAGTTCTGAGGACGACGCACAGCTTTTTTCCAACAGCTGGCAACTTTTGAAGAAAAACGTGGGCTTTTTCTCTGCATACATGTTCCTGTGGTTGTTTATCGCAGTTCTGTCCGCAGTTCCAATTCTTGGTTTTTTCTTTAGCATTCTTTCTGGTCTTTACTCGTACTTGGGCATCTTGTATATGGCGGTTCACTACGCAAGCGGACAAAGCAGAAGAAATCCTTTGCAGTTTTCCAAGCTGTGGGACTACTTCGTCCCTGCCTTGGGCATTTACGTGGGTGGGGTCGTTCTGCTTTTGGTGGGCCTTATAATCTTAGTCGCTCTTGCCCTTCTTTTCGGTGGGCTCGGCCTTATCAGCGACTTCGCCATGAAAGACCATCAAGAATACGGGGAGTGGTCCGGCGTGGTTTCTTCTATGCTTGCGCTTGTGCTGGTCTTGGTGCTCGTGTTCCTGTACTACCTTTATACGCTACCACTTGTTTACGCAAGAACCGTACTGGAGGGTCTTGACTTCAAGGCTGGCTTTATGGCCGCCTTCTTTCCCTTTACACCAAAGGGCTTCCAAGATGCCTTTAGCAACAAGTACTTTAAGCTTGCCATGTATCTGTGGCTCGTGCTCACAGTTGGAGTTACCTTAGCGGTTCTGGCCTTCGTTACCATAGTGTTCATCCCCGTTGCCCTGGCGATACTTGCTTGGCTTCTGACCTACTTCGCCCTCACCGTGGGCGAGTACCTGCGTAGTGGGTATAAGCCACCTTTATGACATCAATGAGTGTTGCTTATAAACTTATAATAAAATTGAAAGTCCGCCTCACAGGCTGAGCCATATCTTATATGCGGTAGGAGGCCTAACATGGAGATAGGTGGTAGCTTTTATGACCGCAAGGCATACAGCACCTGCTACATGTGTGCCTGCAGGTGCGGTATAGAAGTATATGTTAGAAACAACAAGGTTACCTACATCAAGGGCAACGACGACCATCCCACCAACAGAGGCGTCCTGTGTGCTAAGGGCTCTTCCGGAATAATGAAAGAGTATAGCCCTGCAAGGCTCAGAAAGCCCCTTCTGAGAGTTGGACCAAGAGGTTCAGGCCAGTTCAAGGAAATAGAGTGGGAAGAAGCCTTTCAGATTGCTGCTCAGTGGCTGGAAGAGGCCAGAAAAAAGGGACCCCAGAAGATAGCCTTCTTCACCGGTAGAGACCAGATGCAGCAGATAAACAGCTGGTTTGCCTCTCAGCTCGGCACCGTAAACTGGGCGGCGCACGGAGGATTTTGCTCCGTAAACATAGCTGCGTCAGGGCTTTATTCCATAGGTGGTTCCTTCTGGGAGTTTGGTGAGGCGGACTTTGAAAACACCAAGTACTTTATGCTCATAGGCGTGGCGGAGGACCACTCTTCCAACCCCTTCAAGCTGGGCATTCAGGAAATGAAAAGAAAAGGCGGTAAGTTTGTGGTGGTAAACCCAGTGCGTTGGGGCTACGGTGCGGTAGCGGACGAGTGGGTGCCTATAAAGCCGGGCACGGACGGCGCCTTCTTTATGGGCATAATGCACGCGCTGTTTAAATACAACCTTGTAAACTGGGACTTTTTGAAAGAATACACGAACGCACCTTGGTTGGTAATTCAAGCACCCGGTACCTCAAAGGATGGTCTGTTTTACAGAAACGAAGAAGGAAAACCCACGGTCTATGACAAAAAGTCTCAGTCTTTCAAGCCCGCAGACAGAATAGTGCCGGATGGTCTTGAACCAGCATTTATAGGTGAGTTTACCACACCAGAGGGCTACAGAGTAAGACCCGCCTGTGACATATTCGCAGAGAGGCTGGTAAAAGACTACAGCCCAGAGAAAGTAGAAAAGATAACCGGCATACCCGCAAAGGATATAGAGAGGATAGCTAAAGAGATGGGCACTATCGCTCTGTATCATCCCATAGAGCTACCCATAGAGTGGACCGACGTTTGGGGAAGAAAGCACAGAAAGGTTATAGGAAGACCTGTGTCTTTTCACATGATGCGAGGGGTAGCTTCTCACACCAACGGCTTTCAGAGTGCGAGGACGGTCTTTCTTCTTATGATGATGCTGGGCGTAGTGGATGTGCCCGGAGGCTTTTTGAACAAACCACCCTATCCTAAACACATAGAAGACCTTCCAAAGCCTTACAAGATAACAAGACCAGATGCCATAAAATACGGCGAAGTCTATCCGGGACCACACTTGGGCTATCCTCAAAACCCCGACGACCTTTTGGTGGATGAGAAGGGCAATCCTGTGAGAATAGACCACGCATACAGCTGGTGGTTTCCCCTTACCGCCCACGGTCTTATACACAACGTCATACCCGCCGCTTACGAGCAGAACCCTTACGGTATTGAGGTTTTGATGATTTACATGGCTAACATGGCTTGGAACTCTTCTCAAAACATTCCTTACATAATACAAGCCCTTACCGCCACAGACCCTGCGGGTAACTACGTAATCCCGAAGGTTATAACCATAGATGCCTTCTACAGCGAGCAGGTAGCCTACTCAGACTTGGTCTTTCCTGATGCTACCTACCTTGAGCAGTGGTTTGCCCTTTCTTTGCTTGACAGACCACCTTCTGCAGTAGACGGTCCTGTGGACGCTCTCAGACATCCCATAATAGACCCAGTAGCTAACGGCTACGATGTGAAGGGCTGGGGCGATGTGATGGTGGAGCTGGGCTGGAGGTTAAAACTCCCAGCCTTCCTAAACCCCGACGGCTCAAGGAAATACAAAGACTTTAAGGACTTTCTAATAAACTGGCAGATAAGACCGGGAGTGGGAGCTTTAGCGGGTTGGAGGGGCAAGAACGGAGACAAGCACTTTGTGGGAGAGCCTAACCCTAACCAGCTGGA
>JANXBA010000055.1 GCA_025062075.1 Aquificaceae bacterium | reverse complement strand
GGTTGACGAATAGAACCGCCCGTGTCCGAACCAAGAGAGAGGGGTGCAGACCTTACCGCAACCGCTACCGCAGAACCACCAGAGGAGCCACCCGGTACCCTTTCCAAGTCCCAAGGGTTTTTCGTCGGGAAAAAGGCGGAGTACTCCGTAGAGGAGCCCATGGCAAACTCGTCCATGTTGGTCTTGCCTACTATAATGGCTCCCGCTCTTTTTAGCCTTTCTATGACGGTGGCATCGTAGGGGGACACGTAGCCTTGAAGTATTTTTGAGGCACAGGTAGTAGGAAAGCCAAGCACATTTATGTTATCCTTTACGGCAACAGGCACGCCCGCAAGGGGCATGTCTTCAGATACTTTGAAATCTTTGGCTTCTTCAAGGGCTTTTTCGTAAAGGGGCGTGATGTATGCCCTCACCTTTTCCTCCGTCTGAACAAACCTTTCGTAGAAGCTCTCGAGGACTTCCTGAGGCTTTACTTCTCCCTTTCGGACGAGCAGTGCCAGCTCTCTGGCAGGTTTTCTCCACAACATTTTCATGCTTTACCGCTATAATTATAGCTCATGAAGCTCAGGGTAGACCGGGAGGAGTTTCTGTCCGCACTACAGAAGGCAAAGAATGCCACAGAGAAAAAGTCTGCCTTGCCCATCCTTAATAACTTTCTTCTCTCCGCTGATAAAGAGCACCTTACTCTGAAGGCTACAGACTTGGAGAACTTCCTGTCTTTGAGTATCAGAGTAGAAGTAGAAGAGGAAGGTCGGGTTGTGGTCAATGCGGACATACTTACCAACGTGGTCAAGAACCTCCCCTCGGCCACCGTGTTTGTAGAGCTTGAAGAGGACAGGTTAGTCCTGAGTGGTGGCAGGAGCACCTTTAAACTCACCACCCTTGACCCAGGGGACTTTCCTGAATTTCCTGAGCCGACCGCCTCCGTAGAGCTTCTAGCCACTGACCTTGTGAGGGCGGTGGACAAGGTAGAGTACGCCATCTCCAAAGACGACTCTCGCTATGCCCTGCAGGGGTTGTACATCCATGAGGTGCAGGGCAAGGTTCACTTCGTGGGCTCAGACGGGCATCGCCTTGCCCTCTTTTTCAAGGAGTCGCCCTTCCCCATGGAACTCCTCATACCCAGAAAAAGCTTGAAGGTTATTCAGGGGCTCCTCAAGGACTACATAAACACGGTGCAGTGTGGAAAAGACGACTCTTTTGCCTACTTTTTGGGGGAAGGCTGGCAACTGGCGGCACGACTCCTGGAGGGTGAATATCCTGACTATATGGCGGTCATACCTTCCAACTTTAACTACCAGGTATTGGTGCGAAGGGAAGAGCTCTTGGGGAGTCTAAAAAGGCTCTCCTCCATAGCGGGGTCCTCTGCCTTCCCCGTGAAGCTGACCTTTTCCAACTCCTGTCTTCTCATGGAGATTTCTGACCCCGAGCAGGGACAAGGAAGGGACGAGCTGGACGTGGACTACGAGGGTCAGGTGCTGGAGATAGGCTTTAACGGCAAGTATCTCATAGAAGCCCTGGACAACTTTGACACGGACAGGGTCTGGATAAAGGTGGTAGACCCTGACAGTGCGGTGGTTATAGAGGCTGACAACTTGGAGGAAGACCCGTACCTGTGCGTGGTTATGCCCATGAGGTTGTAGGTAAGGGCCGGGCCCTATCGACCAGGCACCTGAAGGATGATGAACTCCGCCCTTCTGTTTGTGAACCTCCCCATAGGGGTTTTGTTGTCCGCTATGTATCTGTCTTTCCCAAAACCCGCTACCTCTATTCTGTCTGCGGGTATGCCCGCCCTTATCAGGTAGTCTCTTACCGCCTGAGCCCTTCTTAGGGCAAGCCTTTCGTTGTAAGCCTTCGTCCCCACGTGGTCGGTAAAGCCCTCTATTCTAACCCTTATGTTGGGGTTTTCCTGCAGGGTTTTCACCACTTCGTTGAGAAGGGGAATGTACTCCCGCTTTATGGTGTGCTTGTTAAAGTCAAAGTGGATTCTGGCGGTGACCATCAGAGGCTCTTCCCGAGGAGAGGCTTGATGTGGGGCTGGTTCTAAGGGCACGGGAGGTTTTTCTGGCTCTCTCCTCTGCACTTGGACGACGAAAGGCACGCCCGTGTAGCACTCCAGCTGACCTTCCCGTGCCAAGTCCACCATCTCTGTAGCCTTGTTTATCTCCGCCCAGCTCCTTTTGTAGAAGTCCACCAGAAAGTCTGCGTTGGGCCGTGATTTTGAGAGTTCATAGACCAGTGCTTCATAGTAGGCCTCACCTCTGGCGAGCTCCGCAGGAGCACAGTTAAAACCTCTGTTTTCTCTCACGTAAATCAGACCCTTTACCAGAGACTCCACCGCAATTCCCAGCTTCTCTGCGTGCGATTTGCTGTTCTCGGGCTGGGGAGCAAGCTGGTCCATTACTGGCTTTTCCGAAACAGCCTTGGACAAGGCGTTGAAACTCTTCACCATAAACATCCAGGCACCTACCTCGTCCAAGTGGGAAGCAAGGATGTAGGAAACTTCTCTTTGGGTTTTTGCTTTCTCAAAGTGGTACGGGTTTCTAAGGTCAGCTTCTTTCTTCTTTGCCAGCTCCATGCCCCTTTGCAGTTGATTTATTCCGTCCATGAGCTTTGTGTTGGTAAAGTCCTGGGCTATAACCAAGCTGGAGGCCACGAGTGCAACCGCCGTTTTTTTCATGTTTCCCTCCTGTTTTATAGTATACACCATACAATAGTATACGCCATACATCAGAGTTCTTAGAAGCCTGTCTTAGAAAGCCTTCCATGGGGCTGGTTTATCACAATACCAAACCCGGGACTAACCCTGTAAGAAGGTGGCACGAGGGCATAACTCCACTTGCCCATCTCTGTCGCTAAGCGATTGCCCAAAGCTTCTTCAGATGTTGGTAATTTTTCACCCTATGGCAGGGAAGATTGTAGCATATAATTAGTATATGCCTGCGGGCGTAGCTCAGGGGTAGAGCGTCTGCTTCCCAAGCAGAAGGTCGCGGGTTCAAATCCCGTCGCCCGCTCTCTGCATAAAGGTTATAACAACCACATAGGTCGGGTGAGGAATTACCTAAAGCATTGTGGCGGACCTCTGAAAAAGCTGTAGGCGATTCCCAGAGTAAAAATGTCTTGCTTTTCTGATATCCGGTTAGGCTCTGCCTCTACTTGGGACAGGACTTTGTGATACATCGTTATGAGACACCAGCCCTGTGGCATCTTTTTGCTATGAGCTTTCTGCTTTTTGAATTTCTCACTCTACGTGCCGAGTTGAGTATTATAATTTCTTAGGCTATGTACTACCTTTTACTTGCTATTTTCTTGGTGGTGGCCCTTCTTCTGGTGGTGGTGGTGCTCCTGCAAAGGAGCAGAGGAGATGTAGGTAGTGCCTTCGGCGGTATGGGGCAGGGAGTCTTCGGCCCCGGCGGCGTGGACACCATTCTCACCAAAGCCACATACTGGCTCGGCTTTAGCCTTATGGG
>JANXBA010000050.1 GCA_025062075.1 Aquificaceae bacterium | reverse complement strand
TGCTCGCGGACAGGCTTACCAAGTTCCATAATATTATAGGCACGGCCCCAAGCAAGACAACGCCAGCGGTTATCAGCAGCAGGAGCACCTTCTCCCCCGTGGACGGGGCGGGCACGAAGGCTTCCCTTCTTTCCTCCATAAACATAAGGGCGGTTATCTTAAGGTAGTAGCCCGTGGAGATTCCAGTGGCAACTATCATAGCAAAGGCAAGCCACCAGAGCTCCTCAAAGGAGAGAGCCATAAAAACCAGAGCCTTGCCCACGAAGCCTACGGTAGGCGGCACGCCCAGAAGGGCAAGAAGTAGCACCATGAAGGAAAAGGCCAGCCAAGGCACCGAGAACCTAAGCCCTGAGAACTGCTCCAAGCGGTTCTCCCATCCGGGCACCCTCTCCATGAGGGCGAGGACCAAGAAACTGCCAAAGCCCATGAGCGAGTAAGCCAGCAGAAAGTATATGACCGCCTTTAGACCTATCACCTCTGCCGCTGCGATGCCTGCCAGAATGTAGCCTGAGTGGGCTATGGAGGAGTAGGCAAGAAGCCTTTTCACGTCCTTCTGCACCAAAGCGGTCAGATTGCCGTAGAGCATGGTAACTGCGGAGATTACACTCACCGTAGTTATCCATGCAGGGGCAAAGTGCTCCTGCACGTAGGGCATGAGCCTGACTATGGGGGCAAAAAAGGCGAGCTTGCCCGCGGAGGCCATGTAGGCGGTTATGGGCGTAGGCGCACCTTGGTAGGCGTCCGGTAGCCAGAAGTGGAAGGGCACAGCCCCTATCTTCACCGCAAAGCCGAGAAGAAAGAGCACAAGCCCCAACACCAAGAAGTACTGATTCTCCCCTGTGTGAGTAAGTATGTGCCTCAGGTCAAGAGAGCCCGCATAGATGTACATAAAGCCCGCACCGTAGGAGGCCAAAGCTATGGAAAGACCCCCAAGCATGAGGTACTTAAAGGCGCCCTCTTTGGAGTTAAAGTCAGACCTAAGGAGCGCGATCATTATGTAGAAGGCTATGGAGACCGCCTCAAGGGCCACGTAGAGCACCACCAAATTGTAGGAGGACACCAAGAACATCCCACCCACGAGGGCAAAGTTAAGAATGTAGTAAAACTCACCGTAGAGAGACCTCCTGTGACGGTAGTAGGCGTAGGTAAAGCCAAGAAGGGCCATGGTAAACAGGAGCATAAAGGCCTGCAGGAGGGTGGAAAAGCCGTCCCTGTGATACAGCCCGTAGAAGGTCTCACCCTTTAAGTCCCAGTTAAAGAGCAAAAGCAGGAAGGCTATCAGGTAGCCTACCACGCTCACGCTTATGGCAAGGGTGTGGTTCAACCTTCTGTAGAATAGGTCTAAGGTGAAAAGGAGAAAGCCCGTAAAGAGCACCGCCATCTCAGGAAGCAAAAGCCACAGGTTAGGAAGCTCAACACTGACAATCTTCTCCATTCTACGCTCCCACCTTGGAAATTAAGTACCTAAGGAGATTGCCCACGTAAGAGTCAAAAAAGGCAAAGAAAACGTGAGGTAAAAAACCCACCAAAAGCATGGGCAATACCAAGAACAGAAAAGACAAGAGCTTGAGACCTCTGATGTCCGAAAGGTTAGCCTGCCTTTCCTCCGCATCGTCCAAGTAGAGAACCTTGAGAAGGTAGAGCACATAGACTGCGCTGAAGAAGGCACCTGCCAACACCAGAAGGGAGAGCTGAAGGGTGTACTCCCGTGCACCCACTATGGTGAGAAACTTACCCCAGAAGGAGGAACCCCCGGGCAGACCCATGGAGGAGTAAGCGGTCAAGACAACCACGAGGGCAAAGAGGGGCATAAACTTTGCGCTACCCTTGAGGACTTTAGTGTCAAAGCTGTTGAGCCTCTCGTAGAAGAGCCCCGCCATCATAAAGAAGGCGGAGGAGGTAAGCCCGTGGGCGAACATCTCCATGATGCTGGCGCGCAGGCCCTCTGCGTTCAGCAGGAACATGCCCGCCACCACAAAACCCATGTGGCTCACCGAGGAGTAGGCTACGAACCTCTTGACGTTGCTCTGGCTAATCGTGAACCAAGAGGCGAGGACTATGGTGAGTATGCCCCAGAGCACTATAAAGGGCATCAAGAACACAGAGGCCTCTGGGAAAAGGCCTATGTTGAAGCGCAGTAGGGCGTAAGTGCCCATCTTCAGGAGCACCGCAGCCAGCACCACGGAGCCTGCGGTAGGGGCCTCTCCGTGGGCGTCGGGAAGCCAGGTGTGAAAGGGCACTATGGGCGTTTTCACCGCAAAGGCCAGGAAGAAGAGCAAAAACATGAACACTTCAAAGCCCAAGCTGTAGGAGTTGTTAAGGAGGTCAAAGTAGTTGAAGGAGAACTTGCCAAACTGCCTTTGGTGGGCAACCGCAAGGCTGACTATTCCAAGAAGGAGGAAAAGCGAGGAGACGAAGATATAGATAAAAAACTTGTAGGCGGAGTAGAGCCTGAGCTTGTAGCCCCATATGCCAATCACGAAGAACATGGGCACGAGCGTAAGCTCATAAAAGACATAAAAGACCATAAGGTCTAAACTTGCAAAGACGCCCACCAAGAAGGTCTCTGTGAGCAAAAACCATGTAAAGTACTCTTTCAGACGGTGTTTGACCTTCTGGTCTCTCACCGACCACAGTATAGCTACCAAGGACACCAAGGTGGTGAGTATGTACATAAGGTAAGAGAGCCCGTCGAAGCCCAGGTGAAGGCTCAGGTTAAGCTCTGGGACGAGAGTGTACTTCTCTTCAAACTGCACCTTCTGTGCCTGACCGAAGTCAAAAAAGAGAAGGGAGACCAAAGACAGCAGGAAGACCAAGGCGCTGGTAAGCACTGCCACCCACTTGCTGTACTCTTCCCTGAGAAAAACCAACAGCACGCTACCCAGCACGGGTAAAATCATGCTCAAAGACGCAAAGGGGAAGCCTTCCATCCTTCTACCTCGTGCTGTAGAGAATTATGCCGAGCAAAGAGACCACACCCAGCAGTAGAAAGCTCACGTAGTTGTTAATAAGACCCGTCTGAAGATTTCTCACCCTTTTGCCCGCCCAGTAGCTTACCTTTGCGGCGTGGTTCACAAGCAGGTCCACCAGCCCTACGTCCACCCTAGTCCACAGGAACCTAACCACCCTAAAGTAGACAAAGTTCAGCAGGTTTACAAGACCATCTATGAGGCTTCTGTCTCCTAAGACAAAAAAAGCTCTGGAGAGCTCCATATACCCCTTGGCTATGACCTTATGGTACAGCCTTTCAGTGAAGAACTGCTCCTTGAAGGTGGCGTGCAGGGGCTTTAGGCTCTCGTAGGCCTTGCTTGGGTCTACAAGGCCCTTTACGTAGACCAAGTAGGCCAAGGCTATACCGCCAAGCCCTACAGCCACAGATAGCACTG
>JANXBA010000034.1 GCA_025062075.1 Aquificaceae bacterium | reverse complement strand
TGCGGTTTTCCTGTAGGAAGTCAAAAGGTTTCTTATGACCGCTTTCTTATTTTCAGTCGGGTCTGTATAAACTTCAATCGCCCTGAACATCTCGGGATAGATTACAAGAAAAGCCCAAAATTGTCAATAGATTGAATGATTAGTTTCCAAGACTTAGCCTTCCACTTTTAGGTCTGGGGTAATACTTCATAGGCTAACTGCCAAAGCGCGCCAACCTTGACTCCCTCTAATTTTAGCAGGCTTTAGACCCAAGAGCTTTGTAAACTCTTTCAGTTCTCCCTCTCCGTAAAGACCTGAGAAAATGCCCACCTTTCTGAATAGTCTTTTCAAAAAGGGGAGCTCCTCTCTGAAGATGTTCAGCTCCAAGTTTGCCACCAAAAGGTCAAACTTCTCCTCCACGAGCTCGGGTCTTGACAGGAGACACTCCACCTGCAGGCAGTTTTCCTGGGCGTTGTGCCTGCACTCTTGTACCGCCTGCGGGTCCGTGTCTATGGCAACCACTCTGCCTGCACCCAGCCTTTTGCAGGCTATGGCCAGTATACCAGTCCCCGTCCCCACGTCCAGCACGCTCCAGCCCTCCTGCAGGAACTCTTGAAGCAGTTCAAGACAGAGCCGGGTGCTTGGGTGCAGTCCAGTGCCGAAGGCCACGCCCTGTCTGATGACCACGGGCTTTAGCCAGTGGGGTAAAACTACGAGCTCCTTGACCTTTATGGGTCTGAAGACTCTCTCCGGCGGGAGCACCTGCACCTCAAGGACCTGCACGGGCGTGAGGCCCTCAAGGGGCTCGTAGAGGGCAAACTCCACCCAAGATTCGCCCTCGCTGAGGACCTCCACTCCCTTCCCGTAGTCCGCTAGAAAGCTGTAGAAGGCTTCAGGCGTCAGCTTGTAGACATACTTAGTGTAGTGCATGACCGCAGGGCATATTATATTCTCATGTGCGGAGTCTTCGGCGTCTTCAACGCCCTGCACGCGGAGAAGTACATTTTTTACGGCATATACGCCCTCCAGCACAGGGGTCAGGAGGGCGTGGGTCTTGCGGTCTCAGACTTTGAAGACATAAAGGTCGTTAAAAAGCCCGGTCTGGTGTTGGAGGCCATAAAAAAGGAAGACCTGGAGGCGGTCAAAGGCTACAGCGGTATAGCTCACGTGAGGTACTCCACCGCAGGAGATGCGGGAGACCAAAACTTCCAACCTATTCTGAGGGAGACGCCTCTGGGAAAGGTGGCGGTGGTCCACAACGGCAACTTGGTTAACTACTTACCCCTACGGGCTGAGCTGGAGAGCAAGGGCGTGAGCTTTTTTCACACCTCTGACTCAGAGCTCTTTCTGGCCCTGCTTGGTCAAGGAGAGCTCCTGCCTGAGGGCATACAGTTCCACCCCTCGGACAGGGAGCTTTTACCTGCGCTCTTTTACGTCCTCTCTCGTGTGAAGGGAGCTTACAGCCTGCTCTACCTTTTCAAAGACAGACTGGTGGCGGCGAGAGACCCCATGGGCTTTAGACCTCTTCTCCTTGGCAGGCTCAGAGAGACTTTCCTCTTTGCGTCCGAGAGCTGTGCCTTTGACATACTTCAGGCGGAGACATGGAGAGAGCTAAAGCCGGGGGAGGTGCTCGTGGTGGACGCCCAGGGTATGAGGAGCTACTTTCCCTTCAGGTCAGAGAAAAAGTCCATGTGCATCTTTGAGCTGGTTTACTTTTCCAAGCCCGAGAGCTTTGTCTTTGACAGCTGGGTTTACAGAGCCCGTAGGAGGATGGGAGAGCTCTTGGCTTACGAGGACGACGTGTCTGCGGACGTGGTGGTGCCCGTGCCCGACTCAGGGCTGGTGCCTGCCATTGGTTACGCCCAAGTCAGAGGCCTGCCCTTAGAGCTGGGTCTTATTAGAAACCACTACGTGGGCAGGAGCTTCATAGAGCCTACGCAGGAGCTCAGGGACGTGAAGGTGCTCATGAAGTTAAACCCCAACAGGGCAGTCCTTGAGGGTAAAAGGGTGGTGGTTGTGGACGACTCGCTGGTGCGTGGCACCACTTCCAAGAAGATAGTGAGCATGCTCCGAAGGGCCGGAGCCAAGGAGGTGCACATGAGGATAGCCTCCCCGCCGGTCATAGGTCCCTGCTACTACGGCATCGACACGCCCACCAGAGAGGAGCTCATCGCCAACAGGATGGAGTTGGAAGAGATTAGAGAGTTCATAGGTGCGGACTCCCTGCGGTATCTCTCCTTGGAGAGCTTGCACTCCGTGGTAGAAAGCCCTCAGGACTTTTGCGACGCCTGTTTTAGCAACTGCTACCCCTTGGAGGTGGAGGGCACCGCACTCAGGATGCGCTGAACCGTCTCAAGCATCTCCCTTAGGCTCTCAAGGGGTATCATGTTGGGACCGTCTGAGAGCGCCCTGTCTGGGTCTGGGTGGGTCTCCAGAAAGAGGCCGTCCACGCCCACCGCCACCGCAGCCCTTACGAGCGGAAGGACAAACTCCCTTTGCCCCAAAGACCTATCACCGCCTGCCCCGGGCAGTTGGACGCTGTGGGTGGCGTCAAATATCACTTTGCTAAACTGACGCATTATAGGCAGGCTTCTGAAGTCCACCACAAGGTTGTTGTAGCCGAAGGTGGTTCCCCTCTCGGTCAGGTAGTAGTCCACCGCCCCTGCAAAGCGGAGCTTCTCCACGATGTGCCTGGCATCCCAAGGTGCCAAAAACTGACCCTTTTTCACGTTCACCGGCTTTCCGCTCCTTCCCGCTTCCAAAAGTAGGTCCGTCTGCCTGCAAAGGAAAGCGGGTATCTGCAAAAGGTCCACCACCTGCGCGGTGGGCTCTACCTGCCAGGTCTCGTGCACGTCGGTGGTAACTTTTAGCCCGAACTCCTCTTTGACCCTTCGGAGGACTTTTAGCCCCTCCTCCAGACCGGGACCTCTGAAAGACCTGTGGGAGCTCCTGTTTGCCTTGTCAAAGGAGGCCTTAAAGATAAAGTCAAACTCGGGAAACTCTGAGGACAGCCTTTTTATGTGCTCCGCCACCTGAAGGGTTAACTTCTCGCTCTCAATGGCACAAGGACCTGCGATAATCAGCATGCCTTAAAATATAAGCCCTATGCGCATCGTGGTAAAAATCGGCTCTAACCTCATACAGACGGGGGGAGGAGACATAGACCTCTCTTTTCTCTCAAGGCTTGCGTGGGAGGTCAAGGAGCTCAGCTCGCAGGGCGTGAAGGTGCTCGTAGTCTCCTCCGGTGCGGTTCTCTGCGGTGTGAAAAAGCTGGGCCTAAAAGAGAGGCCCAAAGAGCTCAGCCTCAAGCAGGCGGTGGCAGGGGTAGGTCAGGCTTACCTTGTGCACCTTTACGATATGGTCTTTTCCAACTACGGGCTTAGGGTAGGTCAAGCCCTTCTTACCGCAGACCTCTTCAGGGACAGGGTAAAGTTTCAAAACGCGAAGAACGCCTTAGAGAGCATGCTCTCCTTGGGCGTGGTGCCCGTGATAAACGAGAACGACACGGTGGCCATATCGGAGCTCCTCTTCGGTGACAACGACTTTCTTGCCCTCTACACCGCCTACATGATGAACGCCAAGCTTTTGGTCATCTTCTCCACCGCAGGGGGTCTACTGGACGAAGAGGGCAGGGTGGTGCCCTTGGTGGAGGAGGTAGAAATGGTCTTACACTTGGTCAGGGGGGTAAACTCCGAGTTCGGCACTGGGGGCATGCTGAGCAAGGTCAACTCCGCCCGCGTGGCGGTAAGGCTTGGCATACCCGTGGTCATAACCGGCAAAGAGGACAGCCTTTTGGAGGTGCTCAGGGGCAAGACCCGAGGCACCTACTTTAGGCCCTCCGAAAAACCGCTCAAGGAGGGCAAAAAGGTGCTGGCGCTTTTGGAAGAGCCGAGGGGAGCTCTCTACATCGACGAGGGGGCCTACAGAGCCATAAAGCAAGGCAAGAGTCTGCTGGCAGCAGGCGTAAAGGGCGTGGACGGCGTGTTCCAGAGGGGGGATGCAGTGGTGCTCTACGACCACAGGGGGTTTTTGGTGGGTAAAGGTAGGGTCAACTTCGGCATTCAAGAGGTCAAAAAGGTCATAGGCAGGCAGGGAGAGGAGGTCAAACGGCTTCTCAAGACCGCAGTAGAAGAGGTAATTCACGCAGACCGCTTGGTGGTCTTTTAGAGGTATCCTGCCTCTACCCCTATGCAGGCGTCCCAGACCACTTTCAGCTTGTCCTCGTACTTTTGGATGACTTCAGGGTTTTCACAGCCGGGCTGGAGCCACACGCACCTAGCCCCCTTCTGGAGGGCCTCTTCGAAGATTGGCTCTATGTGGGCAGGGTTTCGGAAGACGTTAACTATGTCCACGGGTTCGGGCACCTCTGACAGGGACGAGAGCACCTTAATGCCCAAAATCTCCTGACCTGCGTACTTGGGGTTGACGAAGTAAACCCTGTGCTTGCCCTTTTTGAGCACCCGCTCGCTCACGTAGTAAGAGGGTCTTTCTGGGTCTGGGGAGATGCCCACCACCGCTATGACCTTTGCGGACCTCAAGACCTCCAAAGCCTCGTCCTTGTGGGGATGGTGCAGTTCCTTCATGCAAACATTATACTGCTCAGCCCTCAAAGGTAGGGCACTTGCCCTCCCTAAGGGCCTGCAGGACCGCTTGGTCTTTTAGGGGGAGCTCTCTGAAGAAGTTCTCCCTGCGATGTCTTTGGGCGAGCACTACGGTGCGTAGGGCCTCCACCGTCTTGTCTATGAAGTCGTTGACCACCACGTAGTCAAAGTGGCGGGCGCAGGATATCTCCTCCTCCGCCTTTTGGAGCCTCTCCTGCAGGTTTTCCCTGCCGTAGCCCCTGCTAAGAAGCCTTCTCCTGAGCTCCTCTAAACTGGGCGGCATGAGAAAGAGCAGGACCGCCTCTGGGTAGTTTTCCTTGACCTTCTTTGCTCCTTGCACATCTATGACCAGAAGGGAGTCTTGACCTTCCTCTTCGTTTCTTAGAACTTGCTCCTTGGGCGTGCCGTAGTAGTTGCCGTAAACCAAGGCGTACTCCAAAAAGTAGCCTTCCCGCACCTTTTTTTCAAAATCCCCCTTTTCTACAAACAGGTAGTCCACACCTTCCTTCTCACCTTCCCTTTTGGGTCTTGTGGTGACTGTGACTATCTTCCTCAGGCCAGGGCAGGTCTTTAAAAGACGTTCCGCCACCGTGGTCTTTCCCGCCCCTGAGGGGGCAGACAAGACAAACAGCATGGTATAAAATTATAAACTCTCAAGGCGCGTAGCTCAGCTGGCAGAGCGCTGGCCCGACACGCCAGAGGTCGGCGGTTCGAATCCGCCCGCGCCTAGGATTGTATAATCTTTGCCAATGTACTTAGACTTTGAGAGAGAGCTCTACGAGCTCTACCAGAAGATAGAACAGCTCAAGAGGCTGTACACCTTCGGGGACAAGGAAAAGGAAAGAGAGCTAAGAAGGCTTCAGAGGGAGTTCAGAAGGCTGAGCAGGGAAACCTACTCCAGGCTTGACCCTTGGGAGAGGGTGCTGGTGGCAAGACACCCACAAAGGCCTCACGCCTTGGACTACATAAACCTGGTGTTCAGAGGCTTTTTAGAGCTCCACGGGGACAGGCGCTTCGGGGACGACAGGGCGGTGGTGGCAGGCTTTGCCTACTTGGACCACCTACCGGTGGCGGTCATAGGTCAAGAGAAGGGCAGAAGCACCAAGGAGAAGATGGAGAGAAACTTCGGCATGCCCCACCCAGAGGGCTACAGAAAGGCGGTGAGAATAGCCAAGCTGGCGGAGAGCTACCGCATGCCGGTGATTACCTTCTTGGACACGCCCGGTGCCTACCCCGGCATAGGTGCGGAGGAGCGGGGGCAGGCAGAGGCCATAGCCCGGAGCCTGTACACCTTTAGCTACCTGAGCGTTCCCACGGTGGCAGTGGTCATAGGCGAAGGAGGTTCAGGAGGAGCTCTGGCCTTGGGCGTGGCCAACAGAGTGCTCATGCTACAGAACGCGGTCTACTCGGTCATATCGCCGGAGGGCTGTGCGGCCATTCTCTGGAAAGACCAGAGCAAAGTAAAAGAGGCCTCCCGAGTGCTTAAGCTCACTGCGGAGGACCTCCTGAGGCTTGGAGTGATTGACGCTATAGTACCCGAGCCCTTGGGTGCCTCCCACTGGGACCACCGCAGAAGTGCACGACTTGTCAAGCGTGCCCTGCGCAGGCATCTGAGAGAGCTCCTCAAGCTGAGCCCCCAGGAGCTTGTAGAACAAAGGCTCAGAAAGTTTGAAAGGATGGGAGTGTTCGTGGAGACATGAGGGTCTTGTCCATTCACTGTCACTTCCACCAACCACCCCGGGAAAACCCCTACTTAGGGCTGTTGCCCATCGAGACCTCCGCCCAACCTTTTGAAAACTGGAACGAGAGAATCTTCAGAGAATCCTACCTGCCCAACCTTTACGCCCGCTACCTGAGAGAGGGCAAGATAGTCAAGATAGTTAACAACTACGAGAGGATAAGCTTTAACTTCACCTACAGCCTCCTTTCTTGGCTACAGAGGGAAAAGCCCTGGTTCGTGGAGAGACTAAAAAAGGCGGGCAAAAACGCCTTGGCCAGCGGGTTTAACCACACCATCCTGCCCTTGGACCCGGAAGAGGACAGGGAGGTCCAGATAGTCTGGGGCATAAGGGCCTTTGAGAGGGTCTTCGGGAGAAAGCCGAGGGGCTTCTGGCTTCCCGAGCTGGCGGTGGACAAAAGGACGCTGTCGCTCCTGTTTAGACACGGCATAAAGTACACGGTGCTGGCACCCCATCAGGTCAGGGGCAAGGGCACTTTCCTGCGCTGTGCTCTGCCTGAAGGACACATAGACCTCTTTGTCTACGACGGGGAGCTCTCCCACCAGATGGCCTTCGGCGAGCTGGTAAACAACATGGAAGAGGTCATAAGGAGAACCAAAGAAGGAATCACTCTCATGGCGGTGGACGGCGAGACCTTCGGACACCACAAGAAGTTCGGCGAGCTGGGCCTTGCCTACCTTATAGAGCACCACCCAAACCTGAAGACCTTGGAGGAGATATACGACAGTGCAGAGCCAGAGGGGGAGGGGCAAGTGGTGGAGTTCACCTCTTGGAGCTGTGCTCACGGCGTGGAAAGGTGGCGGTCCGACTGCGGTTGTTCCACAGGGGGCATGCCCCACTGGCATCAGAGATGGAGAGCTCCTTTACGGGAAGCCTTGGAGAGGCTTCGCTCAGAGGTCAAAAGAAGGCTCAAAGAACTTTCAGAAGACTCCTTCCAAGACCCCAGGGAGGCACTTTTTGACTTCGTGGAGGTGCTGATGGGGGGCCCGACGGAGGAATACCTAAAAAGGCACGCAAAACGAGAGCTCACACAAAGCGAGCAAAGAGAGCTCCTCAAGCACCTGTACGCCTACAAGTACGTGAGCTACGCCTTTTCCTCCGACGGCTGGTTTTTTGCGGACATCTCCGGAATAGAGGCGGTCAAAAACCTGCTCTTCGCCAAGAGGTCTCTGGACCTTTTGGAGGACCGCAGGTTGGAAGAGGAATTTTTAGAGACCCTGAGAGAGGCACCCAGCAACCTGCCCTCCTATCGGGACGGGCTCGGAGTGTGGCAAGAGCTGGTGCTTCCCCAGGTAGTCTCCAAGGAGAGTCTGGCCACTTCCTTGGTGGTGCTACACCTGTCGGAAGTTGTGCCTCAGGAGGGGAGGCTGGGCAAGCACCGCTACCGGGTGGAAGGCACAGGACCCTGGAAAGTCTACCTAAAGGATGCGGAGACGCAGGAGGAGACGGAGCAAGTAGAAGAGCTCAAAACCTTCACCACCGAGGGCCTGCCTCAGCCTCTGCTCAGTTGGCTTCTCAACAGCTGGTCGCTGGACTACCTTAAGGAGGAGCTGGACTCCGCCCGAAAGTGTGAGTTCCTTTTAGAGAACCTGCTCTCTTACGCCCGCGGTAGGACCTTCGAGGCGGGAGAGCTCGTGCTGTCGCGCGTCGAGGCCTACTTTAAGTTGCAGCTCTACCTACTGCTGCGAGATGGAGCACCCGCAGGGGAAATTAGAGAAGTGCTTCAGAGGGCGGAAAGACTCGAGCTACACCTGCAGGACGAAAAGCTCAAGTTTTGGCTGGAGAGGTACATAGCCCAAAAGGTGCGCACCAGTCTGTCGCAGGAGGAAGTGCGGCAGTTGGCTCTGCTCGTGAAAGACTACAACCGCAGACTGACGGACATGGGTAGGATGGTGGACCTGTGGGAGCTCCAAAGCTGGGCCTGGGAGCACAGGGAAAGCCTGAGCAGGGAAACCCTAGAGCTCCTGGGTTTTGCGTAGAATTTTAACATGCCTTCTACCGCCCTCCTGACGGACCTCTACGAGCTTACCATGGCTCAGGCCTACTTGGAGGCAGGCAAGCAGGGTAGGGCAGTCTTCAGCCTTTTCGTGAGAGAGCTCCCGCCCCGCAGGAACTTCTTGGTGGCCTGCGGTTTAGAGCCCTTGGTGAGAGCTCTGGAAAACTTCAAGTTTGGCAAGGAAGAGCTCAGCTACCTCAAATCCTTAGGTCTTTTCAAGGATTGGTTTTTGGACTACCTTGAGGAGTATCGCTTCAAGGGCGACCTTTACGCCATCCCGGAGGGCAGGATAGTATTTCAGAAAGAGCCTCTGCTGCAGGTGGAGGGTCCCTTGCCTGAGGTGCAGATAGTGGAGACCCTGGTCATAAACACTCTCCACTACAGCACGCTGGTTGCCTCCAAGGCGGCCAGATGCTACATAGCCTCAGGGGGAAAGACCCTGATAGACTTTGGTCTGAGAAGAGCCCACGGACCGGATGCGGGACTGCACGGGGCCAGAGCCTGCTACATAGCGGGTTTTGCGGGCACTTCCAACCTGCTGGCGGGTAAAGAGTACGCCTTGCCCGTCTTCGGCACCATGGCTCACTCTTTTGTGATGGTCTTTGAAGAGGAGGAGGAAGCCTTCAGGGCCTTCGCCAAAAGCTTCCCAGACAGGGCAGTGCTTCTCATAGACACCTACGACGCTGTAGAAGGTGCCAAGAGAGCTCTCAAACTCATGAGAGAGGGCGTCAAGGTGGTAGGCCTTCGCATAGACAGCGGAGGCGTGGAGAAGTTGAGCAAGCAAGTCAAGAAAATCTTTCAGGAGAGCAACTTCGGGCACATCAAGATAGTCGTTAGCGGAGGCGTAGAAGAGAGAAGCATACAGAGGTGGCTCTCAAGGGGGGCTCCCATAGACGTCTTCGGCGTGGGCACGAAGGTCCTTACCTCCTCGGACGCACCCTATCTGGATATGGCCTACAAGCTGGTAGAGTACGAAGGAAGACCGAAAGTCAAGAAAAGCCCCGGAAAGAAAACCTTCCCCTACAAGAGGCAAGTCCTCAGACACTACGAGGGAGGATACATGACCTACGACGAGGTCCTGCCCTACCGAGAGGGTGGTATGGTGGAGCTCGTGTGCAAAGATGGAGAGCTCGTCAAACCCCTGCCAAAAGTTCGGGACATAAGGGAGACCTTCATGGAGGACCTTTCTAGGCTTCCTCCCGAGCTCAAGTCTTTGGACAGGAAGCTAAAATATAGAGTGCTTTTAGTATAATAGAATCTTTAGGAGGTAAAAGATGGACAGAAGGCCCAGATTGGAAGAAGCCCTGAAGAAGGTCTCTTCCCGATACGAGCTGGTGCACGCCTGCGCAAAGCGCGTAAGACAGCTCATGGAACAGGGGGAGGACATCTTCATAAGAGACAAGGCCAGGGGCGAGCTCATAAAGAAGACCTTCCAGGCCATAGAAGACATCGCTCAGGCCAAGGTGCGCGTGGTAAAACTTAAAAAAGGGTCCCAGGAGAATGGTTAAGAGTCTGCAGTTTCTGCACTTACTGTTTGCCACCGTGTGGATAGGAGGCATGGTCTACAGCCTGCTCTTTCTAAAGCCAGCCCTCAAGGAGCTGGGAAAGGAGCAAAAGCAAAACCTTCTCAGGGAGGTCTTTTCTCGCTTCTTCCCGGCGGTGTGGCTCTCCATACTGGTCCTATTTATCACGGGTATGGGTCTGTGGCACGGCTACAGACGGGACTTCTCTCAGAACCCGCTCTTTCATGTGAAGCTCTTCGTCTTTGCCCTCATGGTTCTCGTCTTTGCCTACATATACTTTTTCCTCTACAGGAAGGGTAAACTCTCCCACATACCCAACCTGATAGCGGTGAACCTGGTCTTTGGCATATTCATACTCCTGGTGATAAGCTACATAAGCTGACATGCTACTTCTCTTGCTGTTTTTCCCCCTGATTGTCTGGTCTCAGCTCCCGCAGGAGTACGAGCTCCTCCTGAGATACCGTCAGACGGGAGACCCCTCCATAGGCTACAGAATACTCAGGGAGTATCCGCAGGCAGTCTTCAGAGACGACCTGTTGCTCATGCTGTCCAAGGAGGAGAGCAAAAGAAAGAGGAAGGACAGAGCACGCAAACTGCTGGAAGAGATAAACCCAAGCCAGCTCAGAGAAAGCCTGCGGGAGGACTATCTGAACCTCTGGAAGGAGCTCAAACTTGACCCCAAACAGGGCTTTCTAAAATCCCCCGTGCTCTTTAGAGAGTTTATCCCACAGCTGGAACTCACCACCGAAGAAGCTCTAAGGGCCTCGGAGGAACTCTTCAGGAGAAGGTTCTACAGAGAGGTTATATCCCTCTTAGAGCGTTCAGACCCCAGCAAAGCTTGCTACCTTTTGGGGAGGTCTTACCAGGCCCTACGGGACAGGGACAGAGCCCTGCAGGTTTTTGAAAACTGCCGAGACCCGAGAGCCAAAGTGGAACTGGCCCTACTGTACTTTGAACTTGGTGACAAAAGCAGAGTGGAGCAGGTGCTACAGGCAATGGAGGACCGGGAACTACTTTCGGAGGCCCTATTTCGCCTGGGTAGGAGAACCATGCACGCGGGCAACTACGGCGAATCGCTCACCTACTTGAGCAGGATGGAGCCCTCTTACAAGAGGGAGTTTAACCTGGGCCTTGTTCTGTACGCCTTGGGCGAGTACAAGAAGGCAACTGAGCACTTTCTGCGGTCCGTCAACTACGCAAAGGGTCCAGAGGAGAGGTCCGCCAGCTACTTCTGGGCCTACAAAAGTCAGGCAGGTTCTGGGGAGAGGGAGACCGAGTACCTGCTGAAGGCCTCCAACGGTGCGGGCTTTTACCACGCGGTGGCCAGCTCTGTAGTCGGCGTGCCAGTGGCGAGCAGGGCCATGAAAGCCGTCATCGAAGACGAGGCCATACCAAAGACTGCGAGCATAGTAAGAGCCATATGGCTTGCGGGCTTTCCCGAATACGCCAGGGCAGAGGCCTTCAGAAGAATTGAGGAGATGTCCTCTTCGGACGTGCTCTCCCTGTCGCGCTTGGACCCCTACTTGGCGGTGAGGCTGGCGGTAAGAAAGTACGGATACGGTAGCTTCGTCTACAGTGCGGTGGCCTTCCCAAGACCTTACAGGGAGCTCGTGGAGAAAGCCTCGCAAAGATACCAGATAGAGCCTGCCCTTATCTACGCAGTGATGAGACAGGAAAGTCTTTTTGACCCCTACGCGGTCTCCGTGGCAAACGCCCGCGGTCTTATGCAGCTCATAGACAGCACCGCACGGGAGGTGGCAAAAAAAGAGGGCATCCGCCTCAAGAACATCTACGACCCAGAGACGAACATCCTGCTGGGAAGTGCCTACCTGAGACACCTGCTGGACCAGTGGGGAGGTGATGTAGTAAGGACGCTAGCCAGCTACAACGCAGGACCCGGCCGGGTAAGAAGCTGGCCAAAGGTGGAGGACCACTACCTGTTTATTGAGACCATACCCATAACGGAGACCAGAGACTACGTGAAAAAGGTGCTCTACAACTACTACGTCTACTCGGAGCTCTTAAAGTGAGCTTACCGCCCTGTCCACCCTCTCAAGGGCGGTATCTATGTCCTCCTCCGTGTGTGCGGTGCTCAAAAACCAAGCCTCAAACTGAGCGGGTGGTATGAGAACGCCCTCCCTGAGAAGGCTTCTAAAGAACCTCCCAAAGAGCTCCCTGTCCGAGGTCTTGGCGGTCTCGTAGTCGTAGACCTCCCTGTCGGTAAAGAACACGGTAAACATAGAGCCAATCTGGTTGATGCGGTGGGGTATGCCCTTGCGGGACAGAACCTCGCCTATTCCTGCGGTTAGCTTCTGGGTTAGCCTCTGGAGCTCCTGATAGGGGTTCAGGCGGAAGAGCTCTTCGAGGGTGGCTATGCCTGCCACTACAGAGAGAGGGTTTCCCGAGAGCGTCCCCGCCTGATAGACGGGGCCTTCCGGTGCCACCTTTTCCATGATTTCCCTTCTGCCTCCGTAGGCACCCAAGGGCATGCCACCTCCCAGAATCTTACCCATGCAGGTAAGGTCAGGGTCTCTCCCCAGGAGCTCCTGCGCACCGCCCTTTGAGAGACGAAAGTTAGTGATAACCTCGTCGCATATGACCAGCGCCCCGTAAGCTCTGGTTATCTCCCTGATGGCCTCCAAAAAGCCAGGCTTTGGCAAGACCACGCCCATGTTGCCTGCCACGGGCTCCACTATGACGCAGGCTATGTCCTCCCCGTACCTTTCAAAGACCTCCTTTAGAGCTCCCACGTCGTTGTAGGGCACCACGAGCGTCAGCTTTGCCACCTCCTCTGGCACGCCCGGCGTGCCCGGTATGCCCAAGGTAGCCACTCCCGAGCCCGCACTCACCAAGAGAGAGTCCCCGTGCCCGTGGTAACAGCCCTCGAACTTGACCACGTACTTCCTGCCCGTGTAGCCCCGTGCCAGACGGATGGCGGACATGGTGGCCTCTGTGCCGGAGGAGACAAACCGGACCATCTCCACCGCAGGCATGGCGGAGACCACCATCTGGGCGAGGGTTATCTCGTGAAGGTTGGTAAGACCGTAGGAGAGCCCCTTCTGGGCCTGCTCTTGGACCGCCCTTACCACCTGCGGGTGAGCATGACCAAGAATAAGAGGCCCCCAGGACATGAGAAAGTCTATGTATTCTCTCCCCTCCGCATCCCAGATTCTGGAACCCCTTGCGGAGGCTACCACTACAGGCTCGCCCCCTACCGCCTTGAAAGCTCGAACGGGGGAGCTGACCCCCCCGGGCATGAGAGCTCTGGCCTTTTCAAAGAGTTCCCTGTTTTTCATGAGCGTATATTATAATCTTACCCCTTTAGACCACCAGCGGAGGTAGCACGATGGCAAAGACGCTGGGCCTCAAGTGCAGAGAGTGCGGTAGGGAGTATCCCGTAGAGCCCATGCACGTGTGCGAGTTCTGCTTCGGACCTTTAGAGGTCAAGTACGACTACGAGGAGATAAGCAAAAGAATAAGCAGGCAGAAGATACAGGAAGGACCACAGAGTCTGTGGAGGTACATAGACCTCCTGCCGGTGGAAGAGCCAAAGGTAGGACTCTCCGCCGGCTTTACGCCCCTTAGAAAGGCGGAGAACTTAGGTAGACTCCTCGGGCTCGACCAGCTTTACATAAAGGACGACTCGGTCAACCATCCTACTCTCTCCTTTAAGGACAGGGTGGTGTCCGTGGCCCTCTCTAAGGCGGTGGAGTTCGGCTTTGACACGGCAGCTTGTGCTTCTACGGGAAACCTTGCCAACTCGGTGGCAAGTCACTCTGCTCAGGCGGGGCTGAACTGCTTTGTCTTCATACCCGCCAACTTAGAGTCCCAGAAGATAATAGGTAGCTTGGTCTTTGCTCCTACGGTGGTGGCGGTGGAGGGCACCTATGACGACGTGAACCGTCTGTGCTCAGAGATAGCCAGCGAGCTCCCTTGGGCTTTTGTGAACATAAACATAAGACCCTTCTACGCGGAGGGTTCTAAAACCTTGGCCTTTGAGGTGGTAGAACAGTTGGGCTGGAGAGCTCCTGATGCGGTGGTAGCCCCTGCCGCCTCAGGCTCGCTAATTACCAAGATTTGGAAGGGGCTGAAAGAGTTCTTAGCGGTGGGTCTGATAGAGGAGCTAAGAACGAGGGTTTACGGGGCTCAGGCGGAGGGCTGTTCGCCCATAGCCCAGGCTTGGCGTGAGGGCAGGGACTTCATAAAGCCCGTGCGTCCCAACACCATAGCCAAGTCCATAGCCATAGGAAACCCGGCGGACGGCATCTACGCCCTGCAGGTGACGCGGGAAAGCGGTGGAGACTGGGAGACGGCCACCGACCAGGAGATAGTAGAGGGCATAAAGCTGTTGGCTGAGACGGAGGGCATCTTTACGGAGACCGCAGGCGGAACCACCGTAGCGGTGCTTAAAAAGCTCGCCCAGCGCGGTGCCTTTCGCAGGGACGAGGTGGTGGTGGCCTACATCACAGGCAACGGCTACAAGACCATGGAGGTGTTAGAAGGACAGCTCAGAGAGACAGTCCACATAAAGCCCAGCTTTGCGGACTTTAAAGAGAAGATTTTGGCACGTGTATAGGCTTTTTGGGCTGATTGTTTTTTTTCTTCTTGCCTGCGACGGGAACAAGCTTCCCAAGGTGCAGGTAAGAACCATAGACGACAGGAAAGTTTACCTCTCCGACTACAGGGGCAAACCCGTCCTGCTCTATGTCTGGAGCAAGACCTGCGCAGGTCACACCGCCGACCTGAGAAGGCTGAGCAAGATACTGGAGGGGAGGCCAGACTACTGGGTCATATCCTACGCAGTGGCAATGACGCCTCAGGAAGTGAGGCAAAGCTACGCAGAGCTGGGTATAGAGGGTAACTTCCTCACTCTTGTGGACACGGAGGTGCGCCTCAACGACCACATACCCATAACCTTCCTCCCTTCCACCTACCTCTTTGACGCACAGGGCAGACTGCTAAAAGTCTATCCAGGTCTCGCCGGCTGGTAAGGGTTATAATAACTCAAAAACCTAAAGAAGGAGGTAGCCATGGAGCAAAAAGCACCTGACCTGGTGATAATACTTCTCACGGGAAAGGAAAACCCCAAGAGGTTACCCTCTGCCTTTTTCCTGGCCTCCACTGCGGCGGCGGAGGACATGAAGGTGGTAGTCTACTTCACTGGGCCTTCCACCGAACTGCTTAAGAAGGGCGTGGCGGACAGCATCTACCCCATGGAGGGTGGACAGCCTCTGTCTTACTTTATAAAGCTGGCCCTTGACAACGGCGTCCAGATGGTAGCCTGCAAGCAGTCTTTAGACCTGAACGGTATGAAGGAAGAGGACCTGGCCTACAGCTTCCCCGTTCTTACGCCCACGCAGGCCTTGCCCACCTTAGGGGCAGCGGGAAGGGTGGTAACTTGGTAAGAGCCTGAGAGCTCTCTCGAAGACCACCACGGGGTCTATCTGCAGACAAGGGTAGGGATACTCGCCCAGCCTGCACCCTCCCTTTCCGTGCAGGTCGCAGGGCTGGCAGTAAAGGCCCCTCAGCACATATACACCCTCGTCCTCCTCCAAGGCAAAGCCCAGAGTGGGATGAGTCCCACCGTAGACCTGCACCGCCTTAGTCCCCACCGCTCGGGCCACATGCAGGAGGCCCGAGTCGTTTCCCAGAAAGAGTTTTGCCCCCGCAATGAGCGCAGGCACCTCTCTGAGGGGGAGCTCTCCGCACAAGTTTCGGCCTACCCAGCCCTTGCAGAGTTCCCTGTCTCCTCTGTCACCTACCCAGACCACTCTGTAGCCCTTACCCTCCAAGAGCTCCGCCACTTTGTCAAAGTAGGGATATCTCTTCTTTGCGTATCTGGCGCCAGGTGCGATGCATACATAATTCTCTCCTAGCCTTTCTTTCCAACCCTTCAGGGTTCTTTCTGAGACCCTTATGTGGGGTCTTCCGTGGGTGTAGCCCACGGTCCGCAGGTATGCACGGACCACGCTGTACTCCCTGCGAAGGCTGGGAAAGTACAGAGCAAGCCTGCGCCTCAAGGACTCCTTGCTGTAGCTCTTCCACCTTCCTCTCAGCTTTAGTCTCAGCAGGAAGGTGCGCAGGTTTTTCTGCAGGTCCAAGTAGAGGTCAAACCCTCGGAGCCTTTTTAGGGTTTCCCTCTGAAAGAGCTCTTGCTTGCTAACTTGGATGACCTGCAGCCTGGTGTCTTCCGCAAAGACCTCGCCGTACGGGTAGAAGGTAAGAAGGTGTGGTCTGTATCCCAGCTCCAAAAGAGGGGCAATCAGACAGGAGGTCAGCACCACATCCCCAAGGGAGGAAAGCCTTACTATGAGGGCTCTCTTTTCAGCCACCGCTCACGGGAGGTATGACTGCCACCTGCTCCTGGCCTTTCAGAAAGTGCTCTTCGTCTACGTACTCTTCCTGCACCGCAAACCTGACAACTCTGAAGAGGCTCTCCAACTCCGGATACTTTTGCATGAGAAAGGCCCTGAGCTCTGAGACGGTGCCTTGAAATTCTACCTCCTCTTCACTCTTGCGGAGCTTTTCCCTAAGCACGGCAAAGTAGAGGAGTTTCATAGCCATAGTATAAACTCTACTGAGATGTGGAGGGGGCACTTCTGTGCCTGAGAAGTTCTCTGAGGCTCTTGGAAATCTCCTTCATCACCGGCTCTATTTTGTCCTTTACCTGAGAGAGACTCTGGTAGAGTTCCTGTGGGCTCACCTCCCAGGTGCTTATAAGTCTGTTTTTGAGCCTCGTCATGCTCAAGACATCCATGTAGTAGTTCTGAGGTATGACGCCAACCTCCACCAGCTTGGACAGGCAGTCGTCGCCAAACTTTTTCACTCCAAACTTAGGAGCAAGGTGCTTGCATATGTCAAAAAGACTGTCGTAAGCCACCTGATAGAAGTACTTCACCCTGTCGTAGTACATGGGCGTTTTTGAAAACTCTTCAAAGCCTTGGGATAGCACGAACTCTATCTTTTTTACCGATTCTTTAACGCGTCTTGCTTTCTCGTTTAGCAGGTCGTAGTCTATGAGCAGAGGGTTGTTGGTCTCTCTTTTTACGTGTTCCACCACCTTCTGGGCGTACTCTTTGAACAAGGGTAGGGCCTTGCTCAAAAAGTCGTAGAGCTCCTCTGGTGGCACGCTCTCCTTGAGGTCCCGGTGCTTTGTGTAAAACTGGGCAAGCTCGCCGAGGGCTCCCGGGTCAGAGGTGCCTACCAGCTCCCCTACCTTCTGAAGGCAGTCTTTTGAAGTGGTCTTCAAGTTGTAGACCGCAGAAAGATGTCTGCAAACCCTCATAGAGCTCTCAAAGGCCAAGTTAAAGTCCACTCTCACCTTGTCCTGTAGCAGAGGGTTGGCCACAAACTTCTCCTTGCCTTCGGCCATGTTTTTCTTTAGGTCTGCATAAGCTTTCTCCAGCTGAGTAAAGCTCTCCAGTATAAGGCTTATCTTGGGCTTTCTTTCCACCCTTATAAATCTATGCTACTGAGCTCTTCTTTTGTTAGGTATCTTTGCAGTCTTTCTATCTTTAGAGCCTTTCCTGTGCTCTCTTCTACCTCCAGCAGAATTGCGTTGACCACCAGCTCCTCTCTGTCTTCCACCTCGTACTTCTGGGGTATGCCCGTGGTAAACCTTCTTATGGCCTCCTGCGGTTTCATGCCTATGGCGGAGTACCAACACCCCGTCATACCTACGTCGCTGGTGTAGGCTGTGCCCTTTTTGAGAATCACCTGGTCTGCGGTAGGCACGTGCGTGTGCGTGCCGTAGACTGCGCTGGCTCTTCCGTCGGCGTAGAGTCCAAAGGCCCACTTCTCCGCGGTGGTCTCTGCGTGGAAGTCCACCAAAAGAACAGGAGTCTCCTTCAGGAGCTCTTGGGACAGCTGGTCAAAGAGGAGAAAGGGGTTGTCAAGGTTGGAGTCCAGCAGGGACCTGCCCATGAGGTTGAGAACCGCGAACTTGACGCCCTTTTTTTCGTACACGCCGTAGCCCCTGCCGGGGACGCCCTGCGGATAGTTGGCGGGTCTGAGAAGATTGTCCACCTCGCCGATAAACTCAAAAACCTCCTTTTTGTCCCATATGTGGTTTCCTGAGGTCATGACATCGACGCCCATGTCCAAGAGCTCCTCGTAGACCTTCCGCGTTATTCCAAAGCCCCCTGCGGAGTTCTCCACGTTGACCAAGACCACATCCACCGAGCTTCTGTACTGAGAAAGAAGATACTTCACGCCCTTTCTGCCCGGCCGGCCGATGATGTCTCCAAATATCAAAAATCTCATCTTTTTTTTGTGCGGGTGGAGGGAGTTGAACCCTCACGGGCGTAAGCCCACTGGATCCTGAGTCCAGCGCGTCTGCCAGTTCCGCCACACCCGCTGGAGGTATGAATTTTATCAAAAAAATACGCAACGGGCGACTTCTCATCAAGTGCTTATGGTGATATAATGATATCTAATACCTTAGAGGAGGTGGACCATGAAGAGGCTTCTCGCGTCTTTTGCCCTTTTTGGAGCTGTTCTGCCCATTTGGGGGCAAACCTTGTCTTTGGGTGAGCAATACACCCTCAGGTCCTACACGGGCCAGGCCATGGGTAGAGCTCTGGCGGGCAGTCTCAAGTTCAACAGCCTGCACGTGCTTACCAACAACACCAGCATATGTGCCTCTCTGGCAGGTGCCATCGGCTCTGGGTATCTGGACGCGGAAGGCAGACGCAGGATGAGCACCACGGTGCTCAACAGCCCCGAAGAGGTTCAAAACTTCAACCCGACTCTTGAGGCGGTAGCCCTCATATTCGGCGGACAGGCCTCTCCAGAGGTAAACTACAGCCTCACCAGGAGCTCTCTACGCAGGCTGGCGGATGCAAAGTACAACGGCGCCATATTCTTCCACCTTAGGGTATGGGCACCCAGGTTCGTAGAGAGGGCCGTCCAGGAAGACCAGACAATAGCCCAGTATTTGGCAGGAAAGGAGAACCTCTACACGGTGACCGCAGACCTGCAGAACAAAGTCATAAGGCTTTGGCAGGTCTCCGTCAAGGACGGCAAGCAGGCAACGGTGAGAGAACTGGGCACTGTGCCACTCAACCCAGTCTGGGAAGACCTTCTCAGAAGATCTCTCTAAGCTCTCGGACGGCGGGCCAAGGGCCCGCCGTCTTATAATGTAGGGGATGGTGGTTCCCTCTGTAGCGCTCTTGGCGCTTTTACTTTCCTGTCAGCCCGTTCCTAAGGAGGTGCCCTTAGAAAAGTACAGACGCCAGCACATAGAGGGTCAGGTTTTCATCGAGGAAAGGTTAAAAGCCAGAGCTCCCAAGGGTCAGAGCTTTCTCCTTATCTCTGTAAGAAATCCCGAGGAGTCCGCACCGCTGGCGGTTCTCAAGGTAAAGAACCCAGAGTTTCCCTACCGCTTTAAGATAACCGGCAAGCACAAGCTTGACCACCAGAGGTTGATGGAGGGCGAGGTGCTCCTGACCGCACGCTTGAGCTCTTCAGACACCCCTCAGGCGCAGAAGGGAGACCTGATAGGGTTTACCACCGCCAAGGTGGGAAGCAAAGGCATAAGAATAGTGCTAAACCAGGAGGTGGAGTAGTGGAAAAGCTGGTAAAGGCCTTCGTAGAAAGGGGTAAAGCTATAGCCATCCTGCCTGCCCTGAGCCTTTTCGTGAGCGCAGTCTTTTTAGGCTTCTACGGCGTTTACCTGTCCATAGAGACCCTCTTTAAAGTTTTCACAGACAAAGAATATTTAGACACCGCCGTGCTTTCCACCAAGTTCATCGCAGTCATGGACATCCACCTGCTTTCGGTCATTCTCTACATCTTCGCGGTGGGTCTGTACGAGCTCTTCGTGGGCAAGCTGGATGTCCCCAACTGGCTGAAGATAGAGAGCATAGACCAGCTCAAGGCAAAGCTGGCGAGCGTGGTAATTCTCATCCTTGCGATTACTTTCACCAAAAACGTGGTCAAGTGGAAGGACCCGGTGGACACTCTTCTCTTCGGCATAGCCATTGCGGTGGTGGTGGGCGTGCTTATACTTTACTACAAGGTGAAAGAAGAACTCTGATGCAGAAGAGCCTGAAACTGCGGGAGCTCACCATCATAAACGAGGTGGCCAAGATACTGAGCAAGGGCTACGAGTTTACCAAGAGCCTGGAAGAGGTGCTCAAGGTGCTCTACTCCTTCTGGGACGTGCATCACAGCTATGTGGCCCTATACAGGGGGAACGTGAAAGCCCTGAAGATAGTTAAGGCCTTTGGCCTTACGGAGGAGGAGGTAGAGAGGGGCATATTCAGGAAGGGCGAAGGCATAGTGGGTAAGGTTTACAAGGACGGCGTCCCCGTCTTTCTCTCCGACATAAAGATGGGCGCCTACCTGAACAAAACGGGCCTGAGAGAGAGGTTGGAGGGAAGGCAGAGCTTCGTAGTGGTGCCCGTGAGGGTAGGCGGTGAGATAATAGGCGTGCTGGCAGTTTTCAAAGACTTTGGCGAGGAGAGCGTAGAAAGAGGCGTGGAGCTCCTCATGGTCATAGGCACCATGATAGGCATGCTCTACAAGTTGGACGAGAAGATAAGCCAGGAAAGGGAGGAGTGGGAGGAGGAAAAGCGTCAGCTCACCCGGGCCCTAAGCGAGAAGTACAGCGTGGAGGGGATGGTAGGCAAAAGCCTTGCCATCAGGCGACTCTTTGACCTGGTAGAGAAAGTATCCCAGACGGAGGCCAACGTGCTTATAACCGGCGAGAGTGGCACGGGAAAGAGCTTGGTGGCAAAGGCCATACACTTCATGAGCAAGAGAAAGGACAAGCCCTTCGTAACCATAAACTGCAGTGCCATACCGGAGACCTTGTTGGAGGCGGAGCTCTTTGGCTACGAGAAGGGCTCTTTCACGGGAGCCTACACTTCAAAGAAGGGCAAGTTTGAGCTTGCCAACGGCGGGACGGTCTTCTTGGACGAGATAGGGGACATGCCCCTGTCCTTACAGCCCAAAATACTCAGGGTCATACAGGACAAGGAGATAGAAAGGTTAGGCAGTGAGAAGACCGTAAGGGTGGACGTGCGCATAATCTCCGCCACTAACAAAAACTTGGGGGAGCTGGTCGCTCAGGGACACTTCAGGGAAGACCTCTACTACAGGCTCAACGTCCTGCCCGTGCACATCCCACCCCTGAGGGAGCGCCGAGAGGACATACCTATTTTGGTAGACCACTTTCTGCAGGTCTTTAACCAGCGCTACGGCAAAAGGGTAAAGCTCCACCCGCGCGTCATAGAGGTGTTCATGGACTATCCTTGGTATGGCAATGTGAGAGAGTTAGAAAACACCGTAGAGAGGCTGGTCATACTAAGGGACGGGCTCATAAGGGATACGGACCTACCACCCTACTTCTTTGCCAACTTCTCCAACTCAGAGCCTAAGAAAATCCTGCAGGTGATAGAGAACACAGAGAGGGAGGAGATACTAAAGGCCTTGGAAAAGACGGGCTACGTAAAGTCGAGGGCGGCCAGACTTTTGGGCTATACTCTCCGTCAGCTGGACTACAGGATAAAAAAGTACGGCATCAAGCTCAAGAGGTACTGATGTGAGAGTGAGGATAAAAAGATACCCCGGCGGGCCAGAGGACTTTCACCTAAGTTTGCCCCGTCCGGTAACCCTGCTTGAGCTCCTGCACTTTATAAAGGAGGAGATAGACCCGACCCTTACCTTCAGGAGCATGTGCAGGGCAGGCGTGTGTGGCACTTGCGGGGTCAAGCTAAACGGCAAGCCCGTCCTTGCCTGCTCCACCTGGGTGCATCCTCAGGAAGAGCTCGTCCTTGAACCTCTTGAGGGCTTTACTCCCTTAAGGGACTTGGTGGTAGACCAGGAGGGCGTGCACCGGCGCATGAGGAGGGCAGGGCTGTGGCTCTCCCAAAGAGAGAGCCTACCCCAAGACCAGAAGGGTGAACGCGGTTGGGGGTGCATCCTGTGTGGTCTGTGCGAGGCGGTCTGCCCCGTGATGGGTAGCACCTCCCTCTTCGGCGGACCTCTTTTACTCACGCGGGGACACAGGCTCCTACAGGGGAGCTCCCAGAACCTCCAGAAAATCCAGGCCCTGAGGCCCGACCTGTGCACCCACTGCATGAACTGCTCCTACGCCTGCCCCAAAAGGCTCATGCCCGAAGCCCTCATAAGAGAAGAGGAAAGGCACCTTATGGAAAGCGGTCTTTTGCAGGGAGGTGGTTTTGACTTTCTTAGCTTTTAAAGGAGGCGGTCATGAAGAAGTTTATGAGCTTGGAGCTCTCCGAGCTTGGCGTGGGCACTTACTTGGGAGAGCCAGACGAGAAGACCTCCCAAGGCTACAGGGAGGTCATAAGACAGGCCCTTAACTCCGGAATAAATGTGATAGACACCGCCATCGTCTACCGCCACATGAAGAGCGAAAGGGACATAGGGCAGGTCGTAGAAGAGGTGGGCAGAGAAAGGCTCTTCCTATCCACCAAAGGAGGGTATCTGCCCTACGACATAGAGTCTGGGGCGGACCCAAGGGAGTACCTCCAGGAGAACTTCCTCCGCAGTCGCCTGATAGACCCCATGAAGGAGATGACCGCGCAGGGACACTGTCTTTCTGTAGGCTTCATGCAGTGGTGCTTGGAAAAGAGCCTGCAAAACCTAAAGACCCACTACGTGGACGTCTACTTCCTGCACAACCCAGAGGAACAGCTGAGCTCTTTCAGCAGAGAGGTCTTTCTGGAGAGGATAAGGAAGTGCTTTGAGTACCTTGAAGGGGAGGTGCGAAGGGGCAGGGTCAGGTATTACGGGCTGGCCACTTGGAACGGCTTTCGCGTACCACCCAACCACAGACAGTACTTAAACCTTCAGGAGCTGGTGGGGATTGCCCAGCAAGTGGCGGGGGAAGGACACCACTTCCGGTTTATTCAGCTTCCTTACAACTTGGGCATGACGGAGGCCTTTACCCTGAAAAACCAAGAGGTGGCGGGGGAAAGACTCTCCACCCTTGAGGCCTGCCAGAGGCTCGGGCTTTACACCTACATCAGCGCCAGCATTCTCCAGGGCAGGGTCGTAGGAAGGGTGCCCCAAGAGCTAAAGCTCAAGTTAGGCGCTCAGGAGGACGTGCTGGCGAGCCTGCAGTTCGTCCTCAGCACGCCGGGGGTGGGGACCGCCCTCGTGGGCATGAGCAAGCTCCCCCACCTGCAGGAGAACCTACGCATACTCCAGATGCCCAGGCTGGGAACTGCGGAGTTTCTAAGCCTTTTTAAATAGCTCCAGACTGACCCATACTTAGGTCTACCCAGGGTGGAAGTTTATCCGCCAAGCTTTTCCCCGTTTGGAGGAGCAGGAGGGGAGGTGTATGATTGTATAACCCACTGAGGGGCAAAAAGACATAAAGCAAGAGTTTGCAGGGCAGTCATGAGCCATGAGGGATTTTTTGCTTTTTGTGGAGAGTAGAGACAGGTTTGCGGTGGGGCTCTTCAGACAGTTCAAGATAGAGGAGACGCCTAGCAGGGTCTTGATTATCACCCCTACCTTAGAGTACAAGCGCTGGGTGCTTGAGTACATAAAGTCCAGGCTGGCGGACTACAACAAGGAGATATTGGTAAAGACCAAGGAAGAGGGCAATGCAGTGCAGGAGGAGGGCTACAAGGACGGGCTACAGGACAGATACCGCTTTGAAAACTTCGTGGTGGGAAAGTGCAACGAGCTTGCCTACAAGGTATGTTTTGAGATTTCCTCCTCTCCGGGCACCTACACTCCCCTTTTTCTCTATGGAGGCGTGGGCTTGGGCAAAACGCACCTGCTTCATGCGCTGGGCGGTAGGGCAAAGTCCTTGGGATACAAGGTGGTATACAGGCAGGTCAGCGACTTCTCTGAGGAGATGATAAAAAGCCTCAAAGGGGGTAAGGTGGAGGAGTTCAGGAAGAGCTACTCAAGCAAGGACATTCTCCTGCTGGACGACGTGCAGTTCCTGTCCGGCAAGGAAAGGACGCAGGTGGAGCTCTTTAGAATCTTTGAAAACTTGCAGGTCAGGGAAAAGCAGATAGTGCTGGTGAGCGACCGTCACCCCAAGGAGATGGCGGATGTGTCCGAGAGGCTCATAAGCAGGTTCGCAAGCGGTATCGTCTTGGAGATAGGCCTGGACGAGGAGACCAAGCTCTCCATAGTAAAGCAAAAGCTCTCGCTCTTTGGCCTCCCAGTAGATGACGCACACGTAAACTACGTGATGGAGAACACCGGCTACAGCGTCAGGGAGATAGAGGGCTTTATAAAGACCCTCAAGCTCACCGGAATGAAGGAAAAGAGTCCCTCGGAGACCCTGCAGAAGGAGGAGAGACTTCTCCGCTTGGTGGCTAGGCACTTTAACCTAAAGCCCGAAGACCTAAAGAGGAGCACAAAAGAGAGAAAAGTGCTCAAGGCAAGGCACATAGCCATGTACTTCTGCAAGAGCCTTTTGGGTAAGTCTTACTCGGAGATAAGCAGGCTCTTCGGTGGGGCGGACCACACCTCCGCCCTCTACGCGATTAAGAAGATAGAAGAGCAAAGGCAGGCGGACAGAAAGTTTGCGTACATGCTTGAGGTGATAGAGAAAAACCTAAAAAGGTTCTTGGGGCTGGAGTAAATTAAGGGTATGCTCCTGAGGCTTAAGCTTGAGGACTTTTTCCTCATAAAGGGTCAGGAGTTAGAGTTCTGCCGGGGGCTTAACGTGATAACCGGCGAGACCGGGACGGGCAAGTCCCTGACGGCGAGCTCTATACTCTTTCTAATGGGACAGGAGGGGGAATACCCGGAGGGGACCTCGGTGGAGGTAGAGCTCCTCTTCCAAGGCGAGCAGACGGTCCTCAGGAGGGAGGTCCAAAAGGGCAGGAGCAGGTACTACATAAACGGCAGGGGAAGTACCAAGAAGGCGGTGGAGGAACTCCTGTCCTCCTGCGTGCTCTTGCAGGGACAGAACGACAGGACGAAGATAGTCAGGGCGGACTTCCAGAGAGAGGTCTACGACCGCTTTGCCCAAGCGCTGGAGATAAGAAAGCAGGTGGAGCTGGCGTACCAAGAGAGGTCCGAACTCCTCCAAAAAATTACCGCCCTCCGGGAGAGGGCGAGAGAGAGGGAGATAAGAAAAAGGCTCCTGCAAGAGGAAATAGCGGAGGTAGAGCGGGTAGGTCTGAGCCCGCAGGAGCACCAGAGACTAAAGGAGAGGCTGGCGGAGATAAGCCTGGCGGAGAAGATAAACCATCTCTTGGGGGAGCTCACCGCATCCGCCGAAGCCGCTCAGGAGCACCTCTCCAGAGCGCTTAAAGCCTTGAGAGAACTCTCCTCTTACACAGACCTAAAGGGCTATGAGGAGAGGTTGGAGCTTGCCTTAGATACCCTTACAGAGCTCAAAAGAGAGGCGAGGGGCAACGCGGTCTCCTACAGCCCGGAGGAGGTAAACCAGCTCAACGAGAAGCTCTACAGGGTGCAGAGCTTGGAGAGAAAGTACCGCATGACCTACCCACAGATATGGGAACGCTTACAAAAACTCAAAGAAGAGCTCGCCCACTTAGAGCAGGAGGAGGACCTACAGGAGCTTCAGAAGAGGTTAGAAGAGAAGGAAAAAGAGCTCTACATGCTCTACCAAGCCCTTAGGGAGAGACGACTGAGGGCAAAGGAGGACTTTGAAAAAAGGGTGGAGGGCTACCTGCGCAGTATGGGCCTAGAGAGGGCTACCTTCAGAGTGGCCTTTGAGGAAAGGGAGAGTAGGTACGGAGGTGAGCAGGTGGGTTTTCTCTTCTCTTCCTACGGAGGTGAGGGGAAGGAAATCTCTCAGGTGGCCTCCGGCGGTGAGGTCTCCAGGCTGTCGCTGGCGCTTTTCATGCTCTCCCCTCCAGCCCAGACCTACGTGCTGGACGAGGTGGACACCGGCATAAGCGGTATGACCTCTCTGATGCTGGCCAAGCTCCTGAAGGAGCTCTCCGCAAGCACCCAGCTCATAGTGATAACCCACTCCCCGGCCATAGCCAGCGCCGCAGACTGCCACTTCACCACCCGAAAGGAGCATACCGCAGGCACCGCCCGCATAAAGCTGGCAGAACTCCGAAGGGAAGAACGCCTTACGGAGATAGCCCGTCTGATGGGTAAGGTGAGCGACAAGACTTTGGAAAGTGCGAGAGAGCTCGTGAAAGAGGTGTGCGGTGTTTGAGGAGTTAAAAGCTCTGAGGGAGCGGGTGGGCCCGCAGGTGGAGAAAAGGCTTGCCCAGTTTAGGGAGCTGGGAGCCAAGGGCAGGACGGTCTTTGACTTCAGACCTTTTGCGGACTTGGTCTACGAGGCGGACCTGTTTTCAGAGCTCTGCTTTTGCCTGCTTACCGCCAACTCCTCCGCCCTCATGGGCATAAAGCTCCAGAAGACCATCGGTCCAGAGGGCTTCAGACACTTAAGCCAAGAGGAGCTGGAGAAGGCTATAGCCTCTGCGGGACACCGCTTTGCCCGTCAGCGTGCCCACAGGATAGTCAAAGCCAGAGAAAGCTTTCACAGAGTGGTGGAGCTCCTGAGTAGCCAAAAAGACCCAAGGCAGGTGAGAGAGCTCCTGAGCAACCCCTCCTCCCCCTACAAGGTGGAGGGCTTTGGGCTCAAGGAGGCCTCGCACTTTCTCAGGAACATAGGCTACGAGGGGCTTGCCATAGTGGACAGGCACGTGCTTCGCTACCTTAGGGAGAGAGCTCTCCTGCCCCCGAAGAGCACCTTGACCAAAAGGCTCTACCTGCGGGCGGAGGGGGAGCTCCAGCGTGTCTGCGATAGTCTTTGCATGTCCCAAGGCGAGTTAGACCTTTACATCTTCTACTACAAGACGGGCAAAGTGCTAAAGTGAGTGCTATAATTAACTTTTAGTCCCCGTAGCTCAGAAGGACAGAGCGCGAGATTCCTAATCTCGAGGTCGGAGGTTCGAATCCTCCCGGGGACGCTTGAGAGCATGGAGATTTTGGTGCTTCAAGGGAGCATTCTTCAGGTGCAGGCGGACGCAATCGTCAACCCAGCCAACTCTTTAGGCCTTATGGGAGGTGGTCTGGCGGGCGTGATAAAGCGGGCGGGAGGAGAGGAGATAGAGAGAGAAGCCGTGGCCAGAGCTCCCATACCGGTGGGCAGTGCCCTCCTTACCACCGCAGGTAGGCTTCCCTTCAAGGGCGTCATCCACGCACCCACCATGGAAGAGCCCAGCATGGAGACCACCGAGGAAAAGGTGCGCAGTGCGGTCAGGGCTTCCCTTGAGCTGGCGGACAGCTTATGCTTTGAGCGCTTGGCCATGCCGGGCATGGGTACCGGCGTGGGAAGACTTCCCAGAGACCAGTCCGCAAAGGCCATGTTAGAGGAGATAAGGAGCTTCAGGGCGGAGCACCTGAGGAGAGTCCTTCTGGTGGACGTAGACGCCCAGATGGTGCAAGAGTGGAGAAGGCACCTCTGAATGAAGCTCGTCTTCTCCGGAGGCTGGCTCGGACAGGAGGGTCTTTTCCAAGCCCAGATTAAAAGAGTGCACGCCCTACAGTCCCTGCAGGAGATAAAACAAGGGCAAAGCTTTCTGGTGGTCTCCTACCACGCAGGTGCGCAGACCTTGCATCTGCCCTTGAGAAGACCGCTCTACCCCTTGGTACTTCAGATTGAAGTGGGGGAGCTTTTGCCCTTTGGGGGTGGGTCAGAGGACAAGGCACGGCTTAGGCTACTTTCCTCCTCCTTCACGGAGAGGGACTTCATAGCCTGCGTGGAGAAGGTGAAGAAGATGATACAGGAGGGCACTTTCTACCAGCTTAACCTCACCTGCAGGTTTGACTTTGAGCTCTCTGGCAGTCCGATGGAGCTCTTTGTTGCCTACTATCGGCGACAGCCTGTGCCTTACGCCTTCTTCCTTGAGCTGGAGGACTTTTACTTGGTGTCCGGCTCTATGGAGCTCTTTCTGGAAAAGAGGGGAAGGCGTCTTCTCAGCAAGCCCATAAAGGGCACTGCCACCTCCCTTCGGACCCTTTCCCAGAGCGTAAAGGACAAGGCGGAGAACCTCATGATAACCGACATGGTCAGGAACGACCTGTCCAAGGTGGCCCTTCCTGGTAGCGTCAGAGTGGAGGAGCTCTTTCGCATAGAGAAGTTCAAGACTCTCTACCAGATGCACTCCTCAGTGGTGGCGGAGACGCAGGAAGAGCTCCCCGCCTTGCTAGAAGCCACCTTTCCACCCGCCTCCGTGGTAGGAGCTCCAAAGAGAAAGGCGGTGGAGGTGATAGACCAGCTTGAACCGCACCTCAGGGAGTACTACTGCGGGTGCGCCGGCTTTCTTTTGGGGGGAGACTTTACCCTAAGCGTCCTCATCAGAACTGCCATAGGGAGGGGTAGGGAGCTCTCCTACTACGCAGGTGCGGGTATCCTCTGGGACTCCGTCCCTGAGAAGGAGTGGCAAGAGGTGCTCCTCAAGGTGAAAGCCTTCCACAGAAGAGTGGAAACCCTTCAAAGCACCACTTAGAACTTCCCACGCTCTATAACTTACCTTTAAGTGACTCATAAAATCTTTGAATAGCAAAGCGCCTCATCGCTGGGTTAAGATGTAAAAGACTAAGAATCCTACAAGGGAGGTAAAGGCATGAGAAAGTCCTTGCTTTTAGTTTTCCTTGCTTTTGGAGTATCCTTTGCCACCAACGGAGACAACCTCATAGGTGTCTCGCCTGCCTCCAGAGGTATGGGTGGCATAGGAGTCGGTACACCGGTCGGGCCTACTGACGCCCTTTTTAAAAATCCCGCTTGGATGAACTACTACAAGGGCTTTAACGTAAGCTTTGGTGGAATTCTTTTTGCACCGCAGGTGAAAGCAAAAAACAACGCAACCCCCATGGGTCCTATGAACCCACCCGCCAGCGAGAGAAGCAGGGCGGACCTTTTTGTGGTCCCTGAGGTGGGCATAGTCCAGCAGGTGAGCAAAGAGCTCAGTTTTGGAGTAGGTGCCTTTGGTGTGTCAGGCATGGGCGTGGACTACAGGAACAAGGACCCCAGACTGGCAAACATACACACCAACTTTCAGTTTATGAGGTTGATTCCTACGGTCTCCTACAAGGTGAGCGAGGCCCTGTCTGTGGCCGGAGCCCTCCATCTTGCCTACGGCTCGCTGGACATGGGGGCAAACCTGTGCGACCCAACAAACCCCACCCGTTGCTGGAACGCAGGAGGCGGTCAATCCCAGAACTACGGTATTGGCTTTCAGCTGGGAGTTGCCTACAACATGGGAGACTTTGTCTACCTTGGTGCCGCTTACCAGAGCCCCGTAGCCATGACCTACAGAAGAGTCTTTGACAGCAACGGAGACGGACGCTTCGAAGACTTCAAGCTTACCCAACCTCAGGAGCTTGCCTTGGGCGTAGGTGCAAGGCCTCTTGAGAACCTCAAGGTGGGTTTAGACCTCAGGTGGATAAACTGGAAAGGCGCAAGAGGATACAAGGAGTTTCAGTGGAGAGACCAGCTAGTCCTTGCCTTAGGTGCTGAATACAAACCCATGGAGAAGCTTGCCCTAAGGGGAGGCTACAACTTTGGCAGGTCTCCCATAAAAGGAGGGGTTAAAAACCCCCTTAACGCCAACCGCATCCCAAGCTTTGCGGCGCCCTTCAGCGACTTCCAGATAGCCTACTTTAACCTCGTGGCCTTCCCCGCCATCAGCGAACAACACATAACCCTGGGTCTTGGCTACGAGTTTACCAAAAACTTCAGCGTGGACCTTGCTTATAAGCATGCTTTCAACAAGAAGGTAAGAGCCACAGACCCGTCGGGAGCTCTGCTGGTGGAAGCCCAGAACGCCCAGAACGCCCTATCGGTAGGTCTCAACTGGAAGTTTTAGAGGGCACAGGGGGCTCCGCCCCCAAGGTTGACAGGGCTCATAGGGTAGGTTTCCCTTTTCTGGTAGAATTTCTAAAAATTCTTAAGGAGGTCGTCTTATGGAGTTTAGGCATCTTTTTGTTTGCGTAAACCAGAGACCGCCGGGCCACCCCATGGGTTCCTGTACGGACAAGGGCGGAAGGGAAATATACTCAAAGCTCATGGAGAAGATTCAAATGGACCCGGAACTCTTCATGAGCACGGTGGTTACTCCCACCGGCTGTCTTGGGCCGTGCGGTATGGGTGCTACGCTGGTGGTCTACCCGGAGGGCGTGTGGTACGGCAATGTCAAACCCTCCGACGTGGAGGATATAGTCCAGAGCCACCTAAAGGGCGGACAGCCAGTGGAGAGGTTGGTGGTTTCTAGGGGTAAGCCACCGGGTATGTTCTGAAAAGGGCGGGGCTAAACCGCCCCAGGCACTCCTTCCTCTTCAAACTCTATCTCCATCCTCTCCGCAGGTATTATGGTGGTTATGGCGTGCTTGTAGACAAGCGTCTGCTGTCTTCCGTCCTCTATGAGCAGGGTGTAAAGGTCAAAAGACCTTATTCTTCCCTGAAGCCTCACCCCGTTGAGCAGGTATATGGTTACCCTTACCCTTCTCTTCCTTGCAGTGTTTAAAAAAGCCTCCTGAAGTTTGTAAGCCATTCTTAGTTCCTCCTCATAAGGTCCAGCGTGATGTTGTAGAGCTTTTCCGCAAGAGAAATATAATAAGGGTAGTTCTCAAGGTTTTCAAGCAGTTCTGCGGGGAAAACTCCCACTCCCCTGTAAGCACCTACGAAAGAGCCCACCAAGTAGCCTATGGCGTCCGTGTCTCCGCCTACAGCCCCGCAGGCGTTTACCCCTTCCCAGAATGCCTCTATGGGATTCTCCCAGTGGTGCAGGAACAAAAACACCGACAGAGGAAGGGCTTCAAAGACGAAGGTGGAATTCCCCAGCTCTTCTACTCCCCTTTGCACCTGCGCACTTTCCTGTAGCAGTCTTTTCACCTTCTCTATGTATGCTCGGTTTTTCTCGTACTTCATCAAGGTTTTTAGGTGCTCTATTAGGGCAAACCTTTCTAACGGGTCAGTAAGGTCGAAGCTCTCCAGCAGTAGAAAGGCAACCAGGGCGGACACTACGGCGCTGGCGTCGTATATCTCCTTGCTTCTGTGGGTTATGAGGCTCACCAGCCTGCCCGCCTCCGCCGCAAGCGGAGGGCTGTAGTAGTGCAAAAGTCCCGTCGCCGTTGCCCTGAGCACCCCTTCTACGGAGAAAGAGACAAGCCCGGCCTCCTCTAGGCTAACGCCAGAGGAGAGAAGGTCAATGGCGGTCAAAAGCGTAGGGTCCGGGTAGCGGTGTTCTTGCTCCTTCTTTGCCCAGTCTCTGAGCTTTGCGAAGAAGTGATAGGGGTCTAACGACTTTCGCTCTATTAGACTCTCTACCAGCAGAAGGGTAATCTTGGTCTCGTCAGTAATCTGATTGGGCTCAAGCCCTACGCATGGGCTCAGTGGGTGGGGCTCTACAAAACTCTTTACCTTACAGCCGTAGAACTCTACCGCCTCCTTCGCAGGCACATCCTCAAGGCTTTTACCTATGGCATCGCCCAGAGCTCCACCTATCAGCGTCCCCAAAAACTTCTCTAAGAGTGTCTCCACACTTCCTATTCTACTTTAAAACTGAGAAAAAACTCCCTGACCAGCTCCTGCCAATCTCTGCTACCCTTTTCCACCTCGTCCAAACCCTGCTCCATCTGGTTGGTAAAGCTGTAGTCTATCACCCCTGGAAACTTCTCTTTCAGAAAGTCCACCACCTCAAAGGCAACCTCCGTAGGTTTGAGATAGCCCTTCTCCTCTACTACGTAGTTTCTCTCCTTTAGGGTCTTGACTATGGTGGCGTAAGTGGAGGGCCTGCCTATGCCCAGCTCTTCTAACTTCTTGACCAGCGCACCCTCCGTGTAGCGGGGTGGGGGCTGTGTCTGCCTTTTCTCCACCACTATTTTCTTAGGTTTAAGCACCTCACCCTCCTGCAGGAAAGGCAGGGCAGAAAGCTCGAGCTCCTCGGGGTAGATTCTTAAGTAACCGTCAAAGAGGAGTTCTAAGCCCTTTGCCATGAAGGGCATTTCTTCTCTTCCTTTTCCTTCGTAGAGTGGATTTAGAACCGCTCTCCTCTCAAGAAGAAGGGCGGGACTTGCCAAACTTGCCAGCGTCCTGTGGAGGATAAGCTCGTACAGAGCGAGCTCCCCACCCTTGAGGGGGGGCGTAGTAAGACCGGTAGGTCTTATGCACTCGTGGGCACCTTGCGTGGTGCTCTTTTGGGGAAAACTTCTCAGCTTGCCCACATAGTTGCTACCGTAGGTCTTTTTTATGTAGTCCATGAACTCCTGAGCCTTTTGCTGGTTCATGCGGTGGCTGTCCGTTCTGGGGTAGGTGATGTAGCCCTGCTCGTACAGTTTTTGGGCAGTTTTCTGCACCTGTTCCACCTTCATCTTCAACCTCTGGTTGGCAACGGACTGAAGGCTGGAAGTTATGAAGGGTTTGGGTGGCTCTTTCTCCTTCCGCTCTTCGGAGAAGAGGGATACTTCAAAGAGAGCTCTCCTGAGCTTTTCAAGGTAAGGCTTGGCATTTTCCACTCTTTCGAAGCGATAGTTCCACAGGGCGGAGAACTCTACGCTACCTTTCTCAAAAACCGCCTTTATGTGGTAGTACTCCCTCTTTTTGAAAGCGATTATCTCCCTCTCCCTCTCTACGACCAGGCGGAGCGCAGGGGACTGGACTCTGCCTACTGACAGACCCAGTTTACCCGTAGCCTTACACAGGTAAGGCGACAGGCGGTAGCCTATAAGACGGTCCAGCACCCTACGGGCAAACTGAGCCTTTACCAGATGGGTGTTTACTTCCCCCGGTGCTTCCACTGCCTGTCTTATGCTGTCCGGCGTAATCTCGTAAAAGACCACTCTACCTATGGGAATGTTGAGCCTCTTTAGCTCCTCCCGCACGAAGTAGGCTATGGCCTCTCCCTCCCTGTCTGGGTCTGTGCCGATGCACACGAAGGTGGCCTTCTTTGCGAGCTCTCTTATTCTGTCAAAGAGCTTTTTCTTACCCCTGACCCAAACGAAGGTAGGCTCAAGGCTCTCCATGTCAACTCCCAAGTTATCGGGGGGCAGGTCCTTTATGTGCCCGAGCGTGGCCTCTACCCGCCAGCCCCGTCCTAAGTACCTGACTATGGTCTTGGCCTTGGTAGGGCTCTCCACTATGAAAAGCTTCATGCCTGTCAACAGGTGAGAAATTGTCCATAGCATTGTAACAGACCTCTGAAAAAGCTGTAGGCAAAGTTATACCTCTTCTCACCCGTTTACAGCAAAGCTGTCTTAGACATGAACAAACTCTTCTCCGTCTTGCTTTTCTGAGTATGTGGTAGGAGTTTATGACTATGCCTACGAGGAGTCTAGCGAGGGTAAGGACTGGCGAGTGTGTGAGGTGTGAGAGTATGAAAAGTGTTATGGTTTGTTGGTCTGGGACTACCCATTCAGCTGGCTTGAGGCCTGCCACATGGCTATGGCTCCTGCGGAGGAGACATTCAGCGAGTTCACCTTGCCCTGCATGGGTATAGAGACTACCGCATCCGCCATCTCAAGTAGGCTTCTGGAGACGCCTTCTCCCTCCGAGCCCAGGACCAGTCCACAACCTCGCGGGAAGGAAAACTCCTGTAAGCTCTTTCCTCCTCTTTCCACTACCACCACCCACCCACCCATCTCCTTGAAAGCCCTAAGGCTCCTTGAGAGACTGCTCACTTTGGACAGCATAAGGTAAAAGACCGCCCCGGCGGAGGCCTTGACCACCGTCTGGTTTATGGGACAGGCCCTATCCTTTGGCAGGAGAGCTCCTACACCCCCCAACACCTCGCAAGTTCTCAGGAGGTTTCCCACGTTCTGAGGGTCGGTAAGGTGGTCAAGCACGAGGAAAAAAGAGCCCTTTTCGAGCGTCTCATGGAAGAGCTCCTCGGGCGCTACGTATTCTACCGGGCTCAGAAGGGCGAGCACCCCTTGCGTCTTTTTGGTGCCTGCCATCTCTTCAATCTTCTGGCGGGGGACTTTCTGGAGTTTTATCCCCCTCTCTTTGCAGAGCTTGAGCACTTGGTAAGGAGGGTGGCCGTCGTGGGCCACCAGTACTTTTTCTACTTCCTTCCCTGACCTGAGGGCCTCTATGACCGGGTTCTTGCCGTAGACTATCATGCGGAGTTCTGCAGGTATCTGTTTATGAGCCTCTCCCAGTTTTGCAGGGAGTTAAGGTGGGCGTATATGACGCTCATGTAACCTCTGTCTATGAGCTCTCTGAGCGTAGGTGGGGGGAGCTCTGCCAGCTTTCTTTCGTCCACCATGTTGAAGGACACCTCCACTCCTTTGTAGCTTATCTTGCCACCGACCACCAGCCCAAGGTTGAAAAGGAGCTCTAAGAGCTCCTGCGTGCGGGCCTTACCCTCTTCCAGACGGAGAGAGTAGGCAAAAAAGTCCCTTTCAAAAAGCGGGTTTACAAACTCGGCCTCCCATACGGGCGCGCCCACCTGTTGAGAAAAACCCGGGCAGGTCAGGTCCACCGCAAGATATCCGCCCCTTACGAAGAAGGGATACTGCCTGCAAGTGTAGGGCTTTTCACCCTCCAAGAGACAGCCCGTGCCCTCTTTCAGGTACAGGCAACCCTTTGGGTCTTCCCTAAGACGGAAGTAGGCACAGAAGAGCTTGCTCTCTCTCCCGTCCTCCTCCTGCTCTATGTTTATGACCACTGGAAAGTGGCGAGCAAGGCCCTGCACCTCTTCCAACACTACGAAGGTCCTGTCTGGCAAAAGACAGCAACTCTGGGGACAAGCGGACTTCAGACACGCCCACCTGAGACTCCTGTGCCTTTCTCGGTCCAGGAGCTCCGTCTTGGAAAAGAGCATACAGATAAATATAAAGTCCTGTTAGTGCTGTGGGGCCAGCTCGACCGCCCACAGGAGGGTATCTACGATTAGGTCTATCTCTTCCTCCGTCAGGTAGGGATGCACGGGTATGGAGAAGACCTCTCTCTTGAACTTCTCCGCCCTGGGAGTGGGTAGGCTCTCCGCTCTCCTTATCTCGTGCAGGAGGTAGGAGTAGTAAACCCGGGCGTCTATACTCTTTGCCTTCAGGGTCTGAAGAATGGTCTCCCTCTGGGGATGACGTAGCGTGTAGAGGTGGTAGACATGGAAGGCTCCTCTTCTCTCCTTAGGGTGCAGGAAGCCTCCGTTAAGTGCCTGCATGTAGTGCAGGGCTATCTCTCTTCTACGGAGGTTGTTCTCCTGGAGCTTCCTGAGCTGGAAGTAGCCTATGGCTGCCTGAAACTCTGTTATTCTTACGTTAAAGGCGGGGTGGTCTCCAAAGTCTATCCACTTTTTTACCTCCTGTGCCAGTTTGGGGTCGCTGGTGACTACCGCACCGCCCTCGCCCATGGGCACGTTTTTTGAAGCGTAGAAGCTAAAGGCGGCCACATGCCCGAGCGCGCCCGCCCTTCTGCCCTTCCACTCCGCCCCGTGAGCCTGAGCGGAGTCCTCCAGCACGTAAAAGCCGTACCTGTCCGAGAGCCACAGAATGGCGTCCATGTCTGCGGTCTGGCCGTAGAGGTGCACGGGCACTACCACCTTCGGCCGGTATTTTCTCACCGCCCTCTCCAACTGGTCCGGGTCCATGGTGTAGTACTCATCCACGTCCACCACCACGGGAATCCCGCCTGCCAGATAGACCGCGTCTATGGTAGCCATAAAGCTCATGGCAGGGACGACCACTCTCTGCCCTTCCACTCCTATCGCCTTGAGAGCTACAAAAAGGGCTACAGTCCCCGAGCACACGGGAAAGACGTAGTCCACCCCCAAGTATCTGGCAAACTCTTCTTGAAAGAGGGCAGTCCACTTGCCTCTGGTCAGTTGACCGCTCTCCAGTATCTGGAGAACCGCCTGCTTTTCCTCTTCCGAAAAACGAGGCTCTACTATTCTTATCATAAACTACACTATATGCACCACCCTTTGGCAGAGTCGCAAAGGCTTTAGAGCCATACCACAAGCTGTTGGAAAAAACTCTAAAGGAGTTTGACAAGGTCCTCTATCTTCTCCGCACTGGTGAAGCTGGTGGACAGGTGAGCGGTAGGGTGTCCGTAGAGCCCGCAGAGGGCCACCACCTTGGTCTGGGTGTATTTTCTCAACAGTCTTATCACGAAGTCCGTCCTGTAGCAGTGGACGCCCACCAAGAGCGTCAGGTCGTGGTCTCCGTGAAGCACCGCGTGGTGAGGGTTGGGCGGGTCCATCTCCACGGAGGGGTCGTACTTTTTGAGCTTGGGCCGGTAGTCGGGTAGCACCTTCACATTAAACCTGCCCACCTTCTCTATCAGCTCTCTCAAGGCCTTGGCCTTCTCCTGGAGCTCCTTTTCCCCGAAGTCCCAAAAGAGCAGGGGACCTACCACCAGCGTAGGTCTCTCCGCCTGCCTTATCCAGCGGGCGAGCGTCTGTAGAGCCTCTGAGTAGCCTACGACCTGCTCTCCGAGGGTGGCCTCGCCCAAGAAGACCTCCCTCTGCATGGAGGTTCTCGTCCTGTCTTCCTGAGGCGTGGGCACCGCCCTTGGCTTTTTGTAGTAGCTGGGCCTGAAGTCCGCCAAGTGGGGCGAGAAGTCAAAGCTCAGCTCCGACCTCTGGGACTGCTCCTGCGCGTCCTCTTTTACCGACAGGCTCAGGTAGAGGTCTTCCTTTATAAGGTCCAGCTCCACAGTGAACTCCCCGTGGTAGGCCTTTTCCTCTTCCTCCACCCCAAGACTGTAGCAGGTGGTCCCCAGAATGTCAAAGAGCACGCCGTTGGCGCCCTCTTCCGAGGCCCTGCGGAATATCTCGTACCTCTTCTCGTAGAACTCATAACAGCAGTGACCCACGTAGGTGTAGCCGTTCTGGGCACACCACAAAAGGGTGTCCCTGAGAAGCTCAAAGGAGGTGATGGTTATAGGAATCATGCCCTTTTGGTAGGCCAGTCTGTAGGCGTCCCCTACCGTGCAACCCCCGCACTCCCCGCAGTCGTCCAAGTGTCTGTAGTCGCACCATCTGGGCTTGGCACAGTAGGGCAGGAGCATCACCTTTGCCTTTTTGAGGTTTTCCACCAGCCCTCCCCCCACGGAGGCGATGATGTTATTCAGTCTTTTTTTTTCCATGCCTATCTCCGCGCCCTCCACCTTACGCAGGGGAAAGAGCACTGCCTCTACAAAGTCCTCCACCTTCAGGTTTAGCCCCTCCCACTCTTTTTGGGAGAAAAACTCCCGCACTCTTTTCTCCACCTCCTGAAGGGGGGTGTGCTTGAGGTAAGCCTCCAGGTCGTAAATCAGGCGCTGGGGCCTCACAAAAAAGTCGCCGTTTACCATCACCTGCTGGAGCACCTTGCTCTGGAGGTCCACCTTGGCGGAGACCCTGAAGGTCCCACCCGGACAGCGGTATATGCCAAAGAGCATCTCGCTGTCTTGAGGTGCTTTCTTTACGCCAAAGACCCACTCCTCGCTCCTGTAGTAGTCCTTTCTGGACTCTAAGAGCTCTTTCTCTTCCGCCGTGAGCTCGCCCCACTGAAAGTCAAAGCCAAGCTCTTCTCTGAGCCCTTCCAAGAGGGCGTTGAAGACCTCCTCCTTCTGGGGTAGGTAGCCGAGAGCTCTCTTTACCCACTCTACTCTGTCCTCTGCGGACTTTATGCCCTTGGAGGTGAGCTTTTCCACGGGTATCTGCAGGGACTTGAGCATGCGCTCCACGTTAAAGTCCATGAGCACGGTCCCTTGGTAGAGGAAGGCCTTACCCTCAAAGACTCCGCCCGTGCCCGAAATCTTCCTGCCCTCCACCTCTATGTCGTTTCTTGGTCTGAACTCCGCCTTTATGCCCAGCCTTTGCAGGCCCTTGGCAGCGCCCGTGCATATTCTTCTGGTCAGCTCCTCGTAGGAGCTCCCAAGGTGCTCGGTAGTGGCAATCACTTCCCAGCCTATCTGGGTCTCGTCAAAGTAGATGGCACCGCCCCCCGTTATGCGCCTGCCCACCTCTATGCCTTCCCTCTGAGTGTACTCCAGCCTTACTTCTTGCTCCACCGCCTGATGGAAGCCCACCAGCACGCACTCTGGCTTGAACTGCAAAAACCTCACGGTGGGAGGTATCTTCCCCTCCGCCATAAGGTCCAACATTATCCTGTCCAAGGCTATGTTCTCGTGGTGAGGCCTTGCGCCTGTATATACAACCCGCCACATGCTTACCTCCTTTTTGTTTTTGCTAAATTTAGCACGGGCCTTGACTTGGCTGACTGACACATGTCAGCACCTTTATAATGTTATCATGCAAAAGCCTTGGGAAGGGCGTTTCAAAGAGGCGACGGACAAGTTCGTGGAGAGCTTCACCCAGTCTGTTGACTTTGACAAAGAGCTTGCCCCTTGGGACATAGAGCAGAGCATGGCTCACGTAAAGACCCTTCTGAGTGCGGGCCTGCTCTCCCAAGAGGAAGCCCAGAGCCTTCTTCAGGGTCTTCAGGAGCTCCAGAAAGAGGTCCTGCAGGGGAGCTTTGAGTTCAGGAGGGAGTTAGAGGACGTGCACATGAACGTAGAAGCGGAGCTCATATCAAGGCTGGGTGAAGTAGGAGGAAAGCTCCACACCGCCAGAAGCAGGAACGACCAAGTGGTCACCGACGAAAGGCTCTACGTAAAGGACGGCGTGCGCGAGGTCTGCAGGCTCTTGGGAGAAGTGCGCAGGAGACTGGTAGAACTGGCGGAAGAGAGTATAGATATCCTTCTGCCTGCCTATACCCACCTGCAGAGGGCTCAGCCCATAAGGCTTGCCCACTACCTTCTGGCCTACAGGGAGATGTTTTTGGAGGACGAGAGGAGGCTTCTACAGGCATACAGGTCGGCGGATGCGCTGGCCCTGGGCTCTGGGGCGGTGGCAGGCGTGGACTTCCCCTTGGACCGCTTCTACACCGCGGAGCTCCTCCGCTTTAACAGGCTTTGCAGGAACTCGGTGCAGGCAACTGCGGACAGGGACTACCTTCTGGACCTTCTCTACGCCTGCGCGGTGTGCGGCATGCACCTTTCCCGTCTGGCGGAGGACCTGATTCTGTGGTCTACTGAGGAGTTTGGCTTTGTGGAGCTCCCAGACAGGCTGTGCACGGGCAGTTCCATCATGCCCCAGAAGAAAAACCCAGACCTTTTGGAGCTCATCAGGGGAAAGGCGGGAAGGCTTTACGGCAACCTCGTCAGCCTTCTTACCGTGCTCAAGGCTCTTCCTACGGCCTACAACAGAGACCTGCAGGAGGACAAGGAGCCGGTGTTTGACAGCCTCAAAACCCTGAAGGGTTCTTTGGAAGGCATGAGCCTTGTGCTGGAAGGCATACAGTTTAGAGAAGACAGGATGAAAAGTGCCAGCGGGGGCCTTGCGCTCATGACTGACCTTGCCAACTACTTGGTGCTAAAAGGTCTTCCTTTCCGCCAGGCCCACCGCCTGGTGGGCTCTATAACCGCCTACCTGCTGGAGAGGGGCAAAAAACCCGAAGAGCTCAGCCTGGAGGAGCTCCGGCGCTTCTCCGAACTCTTTGAGGAGGACGCCCTGAGACTTCTGGACCCGCAGGTGTCCGCAGACCGCAAGGGCACCTACGGAGGGACCGCTAAGGAGGAGGTCCTAAGAAGGCTCCAGGTGGCAAAGAGGGAGGAGGGCATACCGTGAAGGCTCTTCTCGGTGCTCTTGTGCTTTTGCTGGTGGCGGGCCTGTCCGGCACCGTGGTCTTCCTGAACCCCCAGAAGGTGAAGCTGGTCCTGACCCCGGTCGTGAGAGGGGTTTACTACCACCTTCCTGAGGTGGGGCTGGGTTTTTTGGTGAGCCTTAGCTTTTTCTCAGGTCTCGTGGCGGGCTACCTTCTTGCCCTGCTGGCAAGAGCGTTAAAGGGCTAAAAAAGACTTCCCTGAAAGCTGGTCAGACTGTCCAGCTCCTTCAGAAGACTTCTCATCTCCAGATTCTCTAACCGCTTTTTTAACCTCTCCGTGGCTGGAGGTTTTAGCTTTAGGCTTTCCTCTTTTAGCTCAAGGTCTTCCACCTTCTGGAGTTTCAGGAGCTCTAAGGCCAGCTCTAAGCCCTCCCTCTTTGCCTGCGGGAAGGAGTGGCTAAAGTCCTGCCAGTTTCTGAGAAGGTTCTCCACGCTTTGGTACTTTTCCAAGATTTTCAGCGCGGTCTTGGGACCTACGCCCTTTATGCCCTCCACGTTGTCCGCCTTGTCCCCCACTAGGGCCAGATAATCCACCAGCCTCTCCGGCGGCACGCCGAACTTCTCCAAGACCTTGCCCCTGTCAAAGGTCTCCCCGCTTATGGGGTTTATCACCACCAGCCTGTCGCTTACCAGCTGTAGCACGTCCTTGTCAGGTGAGTAGACCCTGACCCAGAAGCCTGACTCTGTGGCCTTCTCCGCAAGGGTGGCTATAATGTCGTCCGCCTCGTAGCCCTCCCTCTCGTAGAGGTTCACACCGGCGAGCCTCAGGAGTTCTTTTATCACTGGTATCTGCACCTTGAGAGGGTCGGGCATGGGTGGGCGTCCCGCCTTGTATTCCTTGTAGAGGTGCTCCCTCTTGGTGGGGGCAGGCGTGTCAAAGGCTACCGCAAAGTAGCGCGGTCTTTCCTTCCTGAAAAGAGCCAGTAGAGTTTTCATAAAGCCGTAGACCGCCCCCGTAGGAAAGCCTTTGGAGGTGGACAAGGGCGGAAGGGCGTGAAAGCTCCTGTAGACGAAGGCAGAGCCGTCAAGAAGGTGTAGCACCCTCATGCATGACCTTTCTGTAGTAGCCCTTCATGGCCTCCACCATGCTCCTCGTGGCCTTCTCCACGTCCTCAAAGCCTAAGATTGCGGAGACTACCGCCACGCCCTTAGCTCCCGCCTGTAGCACCTCCGCCACCCTGTAGTGGGTTATGCCCCCAATGGCTACTATCGGCAGGGAGGTGAGCTTGGTAGCCTGTCTAAGACCCTCCAGACCCACCAGCTTGCAGTTGCTCTTCGTGGTAGTCTCGTAAACCGAGCCAAAGCCTATGTAGTCTATGGGCAGGTGCTCTATCTCCCTTAGCTTGTCCACCGAATTGACCGAGTAGCCTATGTACATGCTGTTGCCCACCAGCTTGCGCACCACATCAGGAGGCAGGTCTTCCCCTCCTACGTGAACCCCGTCCGCCCCTACCGCCAAAGCCAAGTCCACGCGGTCGTTGACCACCAAGTCCACGCCGTGGCGTGCGGTGAGCTCTCTCAGCACCAGGAGCTCCTCGTACATCTGTCTGGTGGGCTTGTTTTTGAACCTGTACTGCAGGGCGGTTATGCCACCCCTTATGGCGGCCTCCACGGTGGAGGGGAGGTCTCTGTCCTGAAAGTACCGGTCGTCGGTGACCAGATAGAGGGTCAGGTTGGGCCTTTTCATGCGTTCCTCCCAGTTGCGAATGATATTCAGTAAGTTTATATTATATGCCATGCAGGTAGAAGAGCTCAAAAGTAGGTTTGAGCAGTTTCTCCGGCAGAGGGGTCACAAGATAACCCGAGGGAGGTTTGAGATAATTGACAAGATAGCCAGCTACGGCTCGCACTTTGAGATAGAGGAGTTGGTGCGCTGGATTGCCAACCAGGACAAGTCGGTAGCCAGCAGGTCCACCATCTACAGGACCGTCCGCCTGCTTCAGGAGTTCGGTGCGGTAAGGGAGGTCATAAAGCTGGGCAACCGCACTCTCTACGAGTTCGTGGCGGGCAAGCCCCATCACGAGCACTTGGTGTGCGTAAGGTGCGGAAAAATAATAGAGTTTCACAGGGAGGAGATAGAAGACCTTCAGGACAAGGTCTGCGAAGAGCACAACTTTACGCCCCTAAACCACCGCTTGGAAATCTTCGGCATATGCTCGGACTGCAAGGAACAAGAGAGGTTAACATGAAAATACAAGAGCTCCAACCTAAGCAAAAGGACTTTTTAAAGACGGTCTTTGAGCTGGAGGTCCTGCCCGAGGAGGAAGAGCTGGAGGAGTTTCTCCGCTCCAAGGGCTGTGAGCTCTACGCCTGCCTTTCCTGCGGGAAGCTCGTGTTTCACGACCACTACGAGTTTTGGAACCTAAGCGACTGCTGTGACGATAATTCCAAGCTGGTGGAGGGAGGTCTCCTGTGCGAGGTGTGCTACTCAAGAAGCCCCGAGAACATGAAGCACTGGATACTCTTTAAACCCACCTACTACAAGGAGGTGGAGTTCAGACTTCCAAAGGACAAGGGTAAGGCTTAGACCTTCTATGGAAGTGCTCATAGTAGGAAGGCCCAACGTGGGCAAGTCCACCCTTTTTAACAGGCTCGTAAAGAGCAAAAAGAGCATCGTCCACAACCTGCCGGGCGTGACCAGAGACGTGGTGGAGGGGCTGTGCCACTGGCAGGGCAGGAGCTTCTCGGTGGCGGACACGGGAGGGCTTCTGGAAAAGGGCGACGAGATAAGCCAGAAGGTAAAGGAGCAGGTAAAGCGAGTGCTCGAAATGGCAAGCGTCATCTTGCTGGTGGTGGACGCAAGGGAGGGGCTCACGCCGGCGGACCGGTTTATCGCGGACCTTTTGTACCCCCACAAGCGGAAGGTCTTTTTGGTAGTCAACAAGGTGGATGCGGAGAGCCTAACGGACAGGGTTTACGAGTTTTACGCCTTGGGCTTTGAGAGGGTCTTTCCCGTGTCCGCCCAGCACGGAAGGGGCATAGGAGAGCTCTTAGACAGCCTTATAGAACACCTGCCACAAGGGGGAGAAAAGCCCCAAGAGGGCATACGGATAACCTTTCTGGGTAGACCCAACGTGGGCAAGTCTTCTCTTCTGAACGCCCTGCTAAAAGAGGAGAGGGTAATCGTCTCGCCCCTGCCCGGGACTACGCGGGATGTGGTGGAAGTGCCCTTCTCCTTTGAGGGGAAAAACTTCCTGCTGGTGGACACCGCAGGCATGCGCAGGCGTAGCAAGGTAGAGTACGGCGTGGAGTTCTTCTCCGTGGGCAGGGCGATAAGAGCTTTGGAGAGCTCCCACATTGCCTGTTTGGTCCTTGACCTGCAGGAGGGCGTCACGGACCAGGACAAGCGCATAGGTGGTCTAATCCACAGAAGGCACAAGGGCTGTGTGATTGTGGGCAACAAGGTGGACCTCATAGACGCAAGCAGGGAGCAGGTAGAAAAGCTCTTGCGCAGAGAGCTCCACTTTCTGGACTACGCACCTGTGGTGCTCACCTCCGCCACAAGGGGGGAGGGCCTGACCGAGCTCTTAAGGGCCTGCGAGAAGGTCTGGCAAGACTACCAGTGCCAGCACAAGACCTCCTTCGTAAACAGGGCGGTGGAGAAAGTCCTGCGGGAAAGACCCCCACCCTCTGAGGCAAAGGTTTACTACGCCTTTCAGGAGGGGAGCTCACCGCCCCACGTGGTGCTCCTGACCAACGACCCAGAGCTCTGGCGCAAGGACTACCTGAGGTTCTTCGAAAGAAGGCTGAGAGAGCACTTGGGCATAAGGCATGCCCCCATCAAGCTCTCCCTAAGAGGCAGGGAAGTAAAATAGAAAGCCATGATAGACAGCGTCTTTAAAAACCTCTGCCCCAACTGCGGTGGGGACATAGAGGCCCACAGGTTAAGCCTTGGCCTTCCCTGCAAGCTCTGCATGCCTGAGGTGGAGGAGAGCTACTGCGGAAGGCTGGAGAGGGAAGGAGAGCTCCTGAAAGTCTGCAACATGAAGGACTCCCTTGAGGAGTGGGAGGAGCACTTCCAAAGGTGCATGAGAGTAAAGCCTTGGAGCCTGCAGGTGGGCTGGGCAAAGAGGGTCTTTTTGGGAAACTCCTTCGGCCTGCTGGCGCCCACGGGCGTAGGAAAGAGCTCTTTCGGTCTTTCTATGGCAAGCTATCTGGCAAAGAAGGGCAAAAAGTCCTACATCCTGCTACCTACTCGTCTGTTGGTGGAGATGGTGGTGCAAAAGCTCAAGGACTTCGGACACGGCGAGGAGGTGCTCCACTTTTCTGAAGACACCCAAAGACAGAAGGAGCTCAAGAAAACCAGGCTGGAGAGGGGGGACTTCCAAATACTGGTAAGCACTTCCATGTTTCTCTACAAGAACCACGAGCTCATCCCCAGAGACTTTTCCTTGATATTCGTAGACGACGTGGACTCCTTTCTGAAGACCGCCAAAAACATAGACAAGCTTCTCTACTTGGTGGGCTACGAGGAGGGAGACATAGAGCTGGCGATGAAGCTCATAAGACTGAAAGAGGCCAGAAACAAGGAGGAAGAGGACTGGGAGGAGATAAGGGCTCTTTCGGAGAAGGTCAAGGAGAGAACGCTGAAGAGAAAGGGCGTGGTGGTGGTCTCCTCCGCCACTTCCAACCCCCGCTCCAGCAGGATAAAGCTCTTCAGAGAGCTCTTGGGCTTTGAGGTAGGCACACCCACCTTCTACATGAGGAACTTGGTGGACCTCTACGAGGACATGAACCGCAGGCCCTTGGAGGAGTGGATAAGGCTTTTGGGTAAGGGAGGTCTCCTGTTTGTCCCCTCCGACAGGAAAAAGGAGTACGTGCAGGAGGTGGTCTCTTACCTCCAGGAGAGGGGCATAAGGGCGGTCTCCTACGAGTCCGTTCAGGAGAAGGTTCTAAAGGAGTACGAGGAGGGGAAGATAGACCTGCTGGTGGGCATCTCCTCCTACCGCAACCCCCTTGCCCGAGGTCTGGACATGCCCCATGTGGTGCGCTACGCGCTCTTCTACGGCGTGCCCAAGATGGTCATATCTCTGAAGTTTGAGGAGAACCTCTCCCACCTGCTGTGGGCTCTCATGTCCTTGAGAGGTCTGGTGGCAAAGGAGCTCCCGCAGAAGTTGAAGGAGGTAGACCGTTGGCTGGAGAGCCTGAGGAAGTACCAGTACCTGAGCGAGGAGTTCCTCAGCGACAAGCCCGAGCTGGTGGAGAGAATAAACAGTCTAAAGCGGGAGGTGGGGGACTTTCTCAGCTCGCCAGAGCTCCTCACTCTCATGGAGACCTCGGAGGAGATAACGCTCAGAAAAGGTGAGGAGGGCTACTACATGGTGGTCTCGGACGCCACGGGCTACCTTCAGGCGAGCGGAAGGGCCTCTCGGATGTACGCAGGAGGGCTCAGCAGGGGGCTGAGCTTGGTGCTGGTAGAAGACGCAAAGGCCTTTCGCCACCTTCTTAAAAAGGTAAGGTGGTTCAACGAGGAGATAGACTTCAAGAGGGCGGAGGAGGTGGACCTTGCCCAGGTGCTTCAGGAGATTGACTCGGACAGGGCAAAGATAAGGGCTTACGCTCAAAGGCTGGGAGCTCCCGAAGAAAAAGAGGTGCTAAAGCCGGTGCTTATCGTGGTGGAGTCTCCCAACAAGGCAAAGACCATAGCGGGCTTTTTCGGAAAGGCGGTAAGAAGAAAGGTGGGCGACCACGAGCTTTTGGAAACCGCAGCGGGGGACAGATACCTTATGATAAGCGCCAGTCTGGGGCACCTTTTGGACCTTAACGCGGAGGAGGGCTTTCACGGCGTGCACTTGGAGCAGGGGCCCGTCCCCGTCTACGAGCCCATAAAGGGAAAGGAGCGCATAGTGGAAAGCCTCAGGCGTATGGCCCTTGAGGCGGAGGAGGTCCTCGTGGCCACCGACCCGGACACGGAGGGGGAGAAAATCGGCTGGGACGTAGCAGAGCTCCTGAAGCCTTTCAACCCAAACATAAGGAGAATGGAGTTTCACGAGGTTACCAGAAAGGCCATTCTGAGAGCTCTAAAAGAGTGCAGGGACTTTGACATGAACTTGGTGAAGGCTCAGGTGCTCAGGAGGGTGGCGGACAGATGGGTAGGCTTTGAGTTTTCCAAGTTCCTGCAGTCCGCCTTTGGGAAAAGCTGGCTGTCCGCAGGAAGAGTCCAGACGCCGGTGCTCGGCTGGATAATCCAGCGGGAGAGAGAAAACCGGCAGAAGGTCTACAGGGTCTCCCTCGCCGTGGACCAGGAGGGCAAGCTCAGGACGGACTGGAACTTTGACAGCAAGGAGCAGGCGGAGAGTTTCTACAAAAGCCTCACCCAGGCCTCGGTAGAGCCCCTGGAGGAGAAAGAGGAGCTGAGAAACCCCCCACCCCCCTTCAGCACGGACACGATGCTTAAGTCCGCAAGCGACCTCTACCGCTGGTCTTTGCCCAAGACCATGAGCCTGGCCCAGACCCTCTTTGAGCTGGGCTATATTACCTACCACCGAACGGACTCCACCAGAGTATCCGACCACGGCATAGGCGTGGCGAGGGAGTACATAAGGGAGGAGCTGGGAGAGGAGTACTTTCAGGGCAGGAGCTGGGGCGAGGGGGGCGCTCACGAGTGCGTGCGTCCCACGAAGGCTATAGACCCAGAGGAGCTAAGAGCCTTGGTCTACAGCGGACAGGTGGAGGGGCTGGGCAGAGAGCACCTGCTTTTGTACGAGCTCATATTCAAGCGCTTCATGGCAAGCCAGACGAGGGCCGTGAAGGTAAAAGTCCTGCGCTTTAGGGTCAGGACGCCTCAGGAGGACAGGGAGATGGAGGCGGTCTTGGAGGTGCTCCAGGAGGGCTGGAACAGGTTTGTGCCCGTAGAGACCCACAAGGTGGAGTTGGGCCCGCTGCAGTTAGAGGGAAGGCTCAAGCTCAGCTCCCACCCGAAGGCCTACCTCTACACTCACGGCGAGCTGGTTCAGGAGATGAAGCAAAGAGGCATAGGCAGGCCCTCCACCTACGCTAGCATAGTGGAAAAGCTCTTGGAGAGGGGCTACGTAGTCGAGAACAAAGGTTTCCTCATACCCACCAAGCTCGGCAAGGAGGTCTACGGCTACTTGGAGAGCGAAGAGGAGGTGCACGAGTTTTTGAAGGAGGAGTTCACCCGCAAGCTGGAGAGGCTTATGGACAGGGTTGAGTTGGGTCAGGAAGACTACCGGCAGGTGCTTCTGAACCTCTACAGAAGTATAATAAACAAAAAGCTGGAGGTAGTGTAATGATTCTCCACCCGCTGTTTTCTTACCCTGCCCTACTCCTTGCTCTGTTCACCTTCGGGCTCTACACGGTGGCCTTCTTCAAGAAAAAAGGTCTCATGAAAGTTGCCTTAACTGCCAATGGCTTGCTCGTGGTCTTTGTGCTTCTGTCGGTGGTCTCGGGCTTTGGTGTGGCGAGCGTTCCCTTGGTGCAGTCAAAAACTCCCTTCGTCTGGGGCTTTCCCCACAAGTGGATTGGCGTACTGCTTTTGGCGCTCTCCGTGGTCAGTCTTACTGTTTTCTGGTTCAAGAGGGAAGGCGCCGGCGGAAAGCTGATTCTCCTACCGCTGGGGGGTCTTTTCCTGACCTTTTTACAGCTCCTCACCGGCTGGATGCTAAGGCTGGTCTTCTTCTCCTCCTGAGCGGTCTTGAAAGTTAAGAAAATAAGCATAGCTTTGTAGCCTATGTTGGAAAAGTACGAGCTTTTAAGGGACTACGGGGGTCCGATGGACCTCAAGAGGTACGGCTATACGGAGCTCAGGAAGCTGGCGGAGGAGGTAAGAGACTACCTCATAGAGGTCACCGCCAAGAACGGCGGGCACGTGGCACCGGGTCTTGGCGTGGTGGAGCTCACGATTGCCCTCCTTAGGGTTTTTGAGCCTCCTAAGGACGTAATAGTCTGGGACATAGGCCATCAGGCCTACCCTTGGAAGGTGCTCACCGACAGGAAGGAGCTCTTCCCCACCATAAGGCAGTTCGGCGGGCTGTCGGGCTTTCTAAGGAGGGACGAGAGCCCCTTTGACGCCTTCGGGGCAGGCCACAGCTCCACCTCCATCTCCGCCGCGCTGGGCTTCAGAAGGGGCTTTGACCTTCTGGGCGAGAAGAACCGCCACGTGGTGGCAGTCATAGGGGACGGTGCCATGACCGCAGGCATGGCCTTTGAAGCCCTCAACAACGCAGGACACCTCAGGCCCAACCGCTTTTTGGTCATACTCAACGACAACGAGATGTCCATATCCCCCAACGTGGGTGCCATTTCCACCTACCTGAGCAAGATAATAAGCGGTCGCTTCGTCCAGGAGACGCGCCAGAGGGTAAAGCACCTTCTGGAGCGCTTCGGAAGCCCTGCGCTGAGGTTCATGAAGCTCACCGAGGAGTTTCTCAAGGGTCTTATATCCCCCGGTGTGTTCTTTGAGGAGCTGGGCTTTAACTACATAGGCCCGGTGGACGGCCACGACCTGCCCGCCTTGGAGAGAACTTTGGAGAACTTAAAGCTCATAGAAGGTCCGGTCCTCCTGCACATCTACACCAAGAAGGGCAAGGGCTACAAGCCTGCGGAGAGCGACCCGGTCACCTGGCACGGCGTTGCACCCTACAAGAGAGAGTCGGGGGAGTTCCTGAAAAAGCCCTCACCTCCCACCTGGACCTCCGTCTTTGGCAAGGCCTTGGTGGAGCTCGCGGAGCGGGACGAGCGCATAGTGGCCATCACCCCTGCCATGAAGGAGGGTTCAGGCCTTGTGGAGTTCAGCCAGAGGTTCCCCGAGCGCTTCTTTGACGTGGGCATAGCGGAGCAGCACGCCTGCACCTTTGCGGGCGGGCTTGCCTGCGCAGGGCTCAAACCCGTTGCCTGCTACTACTCTACCTTCCTGCAGAGAGCCTACGACCAGCTCATACACGACGTGGCCCTACAAAACCTGCCCGTGGTCTTTGCCATAGACAGGGGAGGTCTGGTGGGCGACGACGGACCTACCCATCACGGCGTCTTTGACCTCTCCTACCTGCGGTGCGTTCCCAACATGGTGGTCTCCGCACCCAAGGACGAGCAGGAGCTCAGAGACCTGCTCTACACCGCCCTGCACTACGACGGACCTTTCGCAGTGCGCTACCCCAGAGGACCTGCCTACGGAGTGCCCACGGAGGGCTTCAGACTTCTAAAGGTAGGAAGCTGGGAGGTGCTCAGAGAGGGGCGCGACGGCGTCATACTGGCGGTAGGATATCCCGTCTATCAAGCTCTGGAGGCTTGCAAGGAGCTCCTTGTGGAGGGGTTGGACTTTGGGCTGGTCAACGCTCGCTTCGTCAAGCCCATGGACGAGGAGCTCTTGGAGGAGCTGGTCCAGCGCTACGAGTTCATAGTGACGGTAGAGGACAATGTGCTGGCCGGAGGCTTTGGCTCCGGCGTGTTGGAGTGGCTCTCCAAAAGAGGTTACGCAAAAAGGGTGCTCAACATAGGCATACCGGACTGCTTTGTAGAGCACGGCAACCAGAACCTGCTGAGAAAGGTAGTGGGTATAGACTCCAAGGGCATAAAGGATAAGGTCTTAGACTTTGTAAAAGGAGGAGTGATTATCTAAGACTGACCGCCTCCTGCAGTGCCACGTTCTTCTCGTAGAGCCTGCGGAGGTTCTCGCTTCTTCCCGTTATCCAGTTGCTCCTGTAGAGGTGGACCAGGCCACGGGCGTGCCCGTGCTCGCCCCTTACCACCGCAGGCTTCTTCTGGCCGTCAGGCACGCTCTCAAGAAGGCTTCTGAGCAGGTCCGTGTGGTTGAAAGCCTTGGGGAGAAATCTATAGGCTCTTGACTCGCCCATGAGAGTGGTGTAGGTGCCCTCTATCTCACCCATCAGGTCCATAGGCACCCTTATCTGGGCCCGTTGGGAAAGCCCGTCCTCAAAGGGTGAGAACACCACAAAGTGCTCCAACCTCTCTAAAGACTTCTCCAAGAGCTCCATGCCTACGTAGTCGAGCAGGTCTTCGCCGAAGAGTATCAGGTTTTTGGCTCTGTCTATAGCCTGCAGTGGGTCGGAGAGCCACTCCAAGGGCACGTGCTTTAGAAGCCCTAAGAAGTTGCCCTCGTGAAGAAGCACTAATCTAAAGCCCTTTCTCTGGCAGAGCTCTCTCAGGTAGCGTCCCCAACTCTCCGCCTCCTGGGCTTGCATGCCCAAGGCGTTTAGCACTACTACTCCTCTACCTTCCAAAGACTCAAGGTCTTCCCTGCTTACGGTGATTGGACTGAGCTTTGCATCCCTCTGACCCTGACCTACCCTGTAGACCTTGCCTTTTAGGTAGTAGGACAGAACCGGTGCGGTGGAGGTAACGTCCTGACCTATCAGCACGTAAAAGTCCGCCCCTTGGATTTCTCTAAGGCTTACGGGCTTGTACTCTCCGTAAGCCCTCAGGAAGGGAAGAAGGTCAAAGCTAAGAGGACTGCTCAGCATAGCTCCCGTCCTGCTTGCCAATTCTGTCAAGAGCTGGTAGTCCTCGTCGCTCATGTAAGAAGAGAGCAGGAGCACAGTTTCCCCACCCCTGTTCCTGAGGAGGGTGGAGAGGTAGTTGGCTATGTTACCACGGGTTTCTTCTCTTCCGAACATGTAGGGGCGTCTGAGCCTTTGGTGGTTCAGGTGGTCGTAGCCAAAGAAGGCCTTGGCGCAGATGTTTAGGTCTTCGGTGGGCTTGGTGCGGTAGACTTTCTCCTTAGACCTCCAATCGCCCACGCCGTACTCTATCTGCACCTCACAGCCCACCGGACAGAGGTTGCAGAGAGTTTTGCCCCTCTTTAGGAGCCAACTTCTGGTCCAGTGTTTGAAAGGCTTGGATATGATAGCTCCCACCGGGCACACGTGCACGCACAGTCCGCACATCTCGCAGGTAGAGGTGTCCATGGGTCTGACGGTGGGTGCGATGTTTGCCTGAAAGCCCCTCTCTTCCACGTACAGGGCGCGGGCTCCCACCACCTCGTCGCAGACTCTGGTGCAGCGGTAGCAGACCACGCAACGGTTGGAGTAGTACTCCAAAAAGTCGCTCTCCCAGTCCAGCTGATGCCTGCTCTTTTCTAAGGCGGAGACGGGCACTATCTGCCTCTGAGGTCCAAAGAGAGCTCCGTAGTTCTGCAGGTCGCACTCCCCTGCCTTGTCGCATATGGGACAGTCCAGAGGATGTCTGGTCATAAAGGCCTGCAGGAGATACTTCTGGTTTTCTACCACGAGGGGGTGCTTGGTGGATATGGACATGCCCTCCTCTGGGTAGGTGTTGCAGGAGGTTATGAGCTTTCCGGTCTTCTCGTTAAAGACTATGCACATCCTACAGGCACCTATTATCCTCAGGCGGGGATGGTAGCAAAAGTAGGGCACCTGCACGCCCAGCTCCAAAAGGTTCTGAAGCAGAGGCTTGCCGGCGTCCGCTTCCCTTTCTATGCCATCTACCAGTATTCTTACCTTGCCCATAGTAGCTTCCTCCTTAAATAATGTGAAACTCTTCCCTGGAGATTGCTATACCTGTCTTTCCTCCACCTGCCTTTTTGGCTTGATACATTGCCCTGTCAGCCCTCTCTAAAACTTGCGTGTAGCATCTGTCGCCTTCCATGGGCTGGGCTAGACCTATGCTCACGGAAAGGAAAAAAGGGAATTGCAAACAATCGCTACAGGAGTGCACGCGGGATGCTACCACTTTACCCGCCTCAAGAGAGGTGTTTGGCAAGATAACCAAAAACTCGTCACCCCCGTATCTACAGGCTGTGTCAGAGGACCTTAGCGTCATTTTAAGGTACGAGGCCAATTTCTGTATAACTCTGTCTCCCATAAGATGACCGTACGTGTCGTTTATTTCCTTAAAGTTGTCCAAGTCTATGAACATCAGGACGAAGGGCTGACGGTATCTTTCCCACAGCTTGAAGCTCTTTTCCAAAAAGCTCTCTCCAAACCGCCTGTTGTACAGGTCGGACAGGGGGTCTACGATGCTAGACCTTAGCACTTCCACGCTGGTGATGTTTATGAGACTTTCCCAGTAGGTGTCCTTCTCGGGGAGCCTGCCGTAACCCCTGATGTAGCTCTCGTAGTTGACGCTTATCACATCTATGCCGTCCGTGCCGTCGCGTATAGGACACTTTATGCCCATGCGATAACAAGGTTCGCTAAAACCGTAGAGCACTCTGTAGCACTTCTCACCCACCGCTTCTCCGAACATGCGCCTTGCGGTAGCGTTCATGGTTATTAGGTTGTAGTTTTTGTCCACCGCCACCGAGGGTATGTAACCTTTTAGGTCCTTCTCGTCTATCAGGGCAATCTCCATAGCCTTTGTGCCTCTAAAGCTCTATTTTAACAGGCACTCCTCTTTTCATTAGCTTTTCCACGCTCTCGAGGGCATCTTCAAAGTCTAAAACCATGCCACCGAAGCCCTTAGCAAACTTCTCCGCCTCTTCTCTGCTCATAAAGGCTATTGCGGAAGGAAAACAGCAAGGCGTGGCAGAGGAACCCACCACGTACCAGGCGGAGAAGCAGTTTATGGGTTTAGAGCCTATAAAGTCCCAGGTCATGCAGGTTTGCATTTCCTCCTCCTTGAGGTTTCTGTACAGGAGCAGTCCGCAGTGGGCACAGCAAGCCTTTATCAACTTGCCACTCTTTAGTCTGTAGGTGAACTCCAGCCTTTTCTCAACAGGTTTCGTGCAGTAGGCGCAGGCGTGTATGCTCTCCTGTATGGGTTCGCTGAACTCGTGCCTCAGAAGGAGCTCGCCGTGTTTTCTCACTATTTTCCCCTCTTTCTCCAGCTCTCTAACGTCCCTGTATATGGTCATCAGGGAGACGCCAAAGTGCTGGGCAAGGGACTTGACGCTCCTCAGACCCTGCGCTACAAGCTCTACAATCTGCTCCTTCCTGCTCATCTTCAAGTAATATATTTCTAAAATCGGGGTGACGGGACTTGAACCCGTGACCTCTGGCCCCCCATGCCAGCGCGCTTCCGCCTGCGCCACACCCCGTTAAAGATACATTTTAGACCTCTTGACCTCCGATTTCAACCTGTTGACCGCCTTCTTGCTGGGCTTGAAGAGTATGCGCCTTCCCCTTCTCCTAAAGCTACCAAAACCTGAAACCTTCAGCTCTTCTCCGGACAGAAGGGCGTCCCTCATCCGACTTATGAGAAAGTTTACCATTTGGTAAACTTTCTTTTTTGAATGCCGGGAAGAAAAATGCCTGTGCAGTCTCTGGACGAGCGTTTTCTTTTTCATATTTTCATCTTTTTCTTGAGTATGTCCCCCAAGGTAAAACCTTTATCAGAACTGCTTGTGGTAATTATCTCTTCTACCTTTTGCTCCTCCTTCATGCTGAAGGTTATTTTCTCGGCGGAGAGCTCTATGATTTTCACCTCCACCTCTTGACCCTCCTGCAGTTTGGTGTTTTTGGGAATCTCCGATATGGGCAAAAGCCCGTCTATCCCTTCGGGAAACTGAAGAAAGGCACCGAAGGGGTGGACGCTCCTGACGGTCAGGCGGACCTTGTCGCCTACTTTGTAGCTCTTTAGCACCTTCTCCCATGGGTTCTCGGTGAGCTGTTTGATACCAAGCTTTACAAATCTGCCTTCGAGCCCAAGCACCGCAAACTCTATAGACTGTCCCACCTCCAGCACTTCCTCTACCCGACCGGGCTTTACCCAGGATAGGTCGCTCCTGTGCACCACACCTTGGATGTTCTCTTCCAACTTCACTAAGGCCTTTGCCCCTTCTATCTTCTCCACCACGCCCTGCACCCTGCTACCCACCGGATGCTTTTTGATAAACTCCTCCCAAGGTTTGGGCAGAGTCCTCTTTATGCTCAGGACCAGCTTGCGTCTACTGGGGTCAAAGTCCAGCACTTGGGCGGACACTCTATCCCCCTTGCGAGGCGTGGTGCGATCGTAAGATATCTCCTCTTTTGGGACGTAGCCCTCCACGCCCTCAAACACCTCCAGTATGAGCCCGTTGTCCCTGACTTCTACCACTTTGCCCTTTACCACCTCGCCCTTCTTTATACTCTCTTCCGCCTTTATCCAGGGGTTTTCCTTGGTCTCTTTCAGGCTTGCAAAGATAAACTGCCCGTCCTTGGGTATTCTCTTTACCTTTACCCTCAGCCTTTCGTCAATCTCTGCGTAGTTGTAGGGATTTCTGTCTCTGCCCCAGCTGAGCTCTTCCAGCGGTACAAAAGCTCTAAGGGCATTGCCCACCAGCAGGGTTATGCCCTTCTCTGGGTCTATCTTGATGACCCTGCCTTCCACCAAGTCGCCGGGCTTGAGCTTGGCAAGTATCCTGGCTTTCTTTCTTTCCTCTCGAGCCTTTAGGTAGTCTCTCTGGGAGAGCACCACCTTTAGCCCACCCTCTTCCTTAGTTAACTCTACTATTTTGACCACTATCTTCCTGCCCTCTTTTATGTTTTTTCCTGCCTCTTTTAAAGGCAAGAAGGTCTTCAGCCCGCTTATGTCTACCACGTAGCCCTCATCTACCTTTTGCAGGACCGTGCCCGTGATGAACTTCCCCCTCTCGTAGCAGGACTTTAGAAAGCTGGTTAGTCTCTCCTCTGCGTACCTCCTGTAGGAGAGCATGGGAGAGCCCGCCTTGTTGAACCTGACGACAACCGCCTTTATCTCGTCCCCTATCTTTGCCTCTGGGAGCTCTTCTCTTGGGAGGAGGGCCTCCACCTTGTAGCCCACATCCACGTAAAGCGTCCTCTCGTCCACTTTCACCACTCTGCCCTTTATCACCTCCCCTTTCTTTATTTCCTTGAACTCAAGGCTTTCTTCCAACAGCTTTTCAAATTCGTCCATATGCTCCTCCGGAGTTTCTTATTATAACACCTGCCACCAAGCTATAAAATATATTCTTAGCCGGAGTGGCGGAACTGGCAGACGCAGGGGATTCAAAATCCCCCGCCCGAGAGGGCGTGCGGGTTCGACTCCCGCCTCCGGCATTGCACATGGGAAAAGTCATAGTGCTTCTCTCCGGCGGAATGGACAGCGCCACGCTCCTGTGGCTCTGCAAGAGGGAGTTTACGGAGGTCTATGCCCTCTCCTTTGACTACGGGCAAAGACACAAAGTAGAGCTCAAGTACGCAAAAGAGCTGGCAAAACTCGCAGGGGTGAAAGAGCACCTGCTGGCAGAGGTGCCTCACTACAGGCTCATGAAGAGCTCCGCTCTCTTGGAAGGGGGTCCGGATGTGCCGGCAGGAGAGTACACCCAAGAGGTCCCTCCTACCAACGTGCCCATGAGAAACCTGGTCTTTCTTGCCATAGCAGGGTCTTTGGCGGAGAACTATGAGATAGACCACATAGCCATAGGCGTGCACGCTCTAGACACGCCCTATCCAGACTGCAGGGCGGAGTTTATAACTGCGGTGGAATCCGCCATGAATGCTGGCTCCGCCTTCGTGTTAAAGCAAAAAAAGAGAATCCAGATTTACGCACCTTTTCTGCATATGAGAAAGGTGGAGATAGCCAAGCTGGGTAAGAAGTTAGGCGTGCCCTTTGAGAAGACCTACTCCTGCTACATGGGCACTGAACCACCCTGTGGAGTGTGTGCCACCTGCCTGCAGAGACAGCAGGCCCTCAGAGAAGCTACGCAATCTTGAGCAGGATGTCTTCCACCTTTTTTACTGGGTTCTCCGCCCTCAGGACGCTCCTGCCCATCACTACAAGGTCCGCACCTGCCTGGAGGGCCTCTTCCAAGGACACGACCCTCTTTTGGTCCTCTGAAGGGTCTCCTTCCAACCTAACACCCGGCACCACTGCCAAGAAGTTCTTCTGGAGCTCCTCCTTCAAGAGCCTGACCTCCTGTCCAGAGCAGACTATTCCTTCCAGCCCCATCTCGAGGGCCAGCTTTGCAAGGCGAAGAATGTGCTCGTCCTTTCCTCTGCACAGGCCGAGCTCTGCCAGGTCTTCTTCTCCCAAGCTGGTCAGAAGGCTAACTCCCAAAAGCTTGGTCCTGCCCCGAACTTCCACTGCTTGACGCAGGGCCTCTCTTCCGGCGCTTATGTGCACGGTCACGTAGTCCGCTCCCAGGTCTTTGGCACATAGCACGCCTTCTCTGACCGTGTTGGGTATGTCGTGGAGCTTAAGGTCAAGGAAAAGCTCAAAGCCCCTCTCCTTTATTCTGTCCGTGATGGCTCGGTGGTAGCCGATGAAGAGCTTGTAGCCTACCTTGAAAACGAGGGGGTATCCACGCAGGGCGTCCACGAGCTCGGTAGCTTTAGGTAGGTTAGTGTCTAAAGCTATGCAGAGCTTAGCCATAGAGCTCCCTCTTGAAGTTTTCTATGAGCTTCAATCCCGCCCTTTGGCTCTTTTCTGGGTGAAACTGGACTGCAAAGAGGTTCCCCTCTTGCACGGAGGAGACAAACTCCAAACCGTAGTGGGTGGTGGTTAGCACCACCTCTGGTTTTTTTGGCACCGCATGGTAGGAGTGCACGAAGTAAAAGTACTCTCCTTCTATGTCTTTCAGCAGAGGGGAATTTCTTTTTTTGTTAGCTTGGTTCCAGCCTACGTGGGGCACCTTGAGCTTAGGAGGAAGAGGAAGCACTTCTCCTTGCAACACTCCCATACCTTGAGATTCTCCAAACTCGTAGCTCCTCTCAAAGAGGAGCTGAAGTCCCAAGCATATGCCCAAATAGGGCTTTCCCTTCTCTATGTGGCGGAGCACCTCCTTTAAGAGCCCAAGCCTTTTGAGGTTCTCCATGGCATCTTTGAAAGCTCCTACGCCCGGAAGCACCAGCACCTCTGCAACCTTTACCTGTTCTGGGTCCGAGCTTACCCTCACTTCAAAGCCTACCTTTTCCAAGGCCTTTGCCACGCTTCTGAGGTTTCCCATGTGGTAGTCAACCACCAGAGCTCTCAACTCCGTCAACCTCCCAGCAGAAGAGACAACTCCGCCAGCTTGCCCGTGGTGATAAGCACGCCCAAAAGCACCAAGAGGACGCCCCCGGCTACCTCCACAAGTCCGAAGAATCTACCAAAGCTACGCACAAAGCCGAGGAAGGCGGAGAGGAGCCCTCCTGCAACCAGAAAGGGTATGCCCATGCCTAAGGAGTAAGCAAAGAGCAAGCCTGCACCCTCAAGGGCGGTCTCCTGCTGACTGGCGTAGAGCAGGATAGAGCCGAGAACCGGGCCTATGCACGGACTCCACCCAAAGGCAAAGAGCATGCCCACCAAAAAGGCTCCAAAGCCTGACACGCTACCGCGCACTTCCTTTCTCATCTGTCTGTAGAGAAGCTCATGAAGGCCAAAAAGGTAAAAACAAGCTACCACAAGCAGAATACCTAGCAGGTCAAAGAGCCACTCCTTGGAAAGAAGGCCCAGAAGAAAGAGAGCCAGAAGAAGAGAAACAGCTCCTGCCATCTCCCTGAGAAAGTTAGGTCTTAGCATCACTCCTGCGAAGTGAAGTCCGAAGAAGACCACCAAAGCACCACCCACCTTCGCTATTTGCTCCTGATACTCTCTGAAGAGAACTCCCAAGCCTGTGGCGGTGGCACCCATGAGGGTGAATACCAGTGAAAACCCAAGAACGAAGAGAAAAGAGGCCAGGAAGGCCTTCCTGCTGAAGCTCTTTCTTTCTCTGACTTCCTGCGTCCCTACGCCGGATATGTAGGATATGTAGCCGGGTATGATGGGGAGCACGCAGGGAGAGAGGAAGGACAAAAGCCCTGCGGTGAAGGCTATAAAAAGGGAAACTTCGCCCATTTTTACCTCCAGATAGAGAATATATTACTCCAGCAGGGTAAAAGGTTCTCTGCCCGCCAGAGAGAAGAGCTTTGCCCAAAAAAGTAGGAGCTTATACCTGGCCTCCATGAGCCGTCTTTCTGCTTCTGTTTTCTCAGCCATGGCGTAGCCCAGGTCAAAGGCGAGCTCCAGCTCGTACTCTGAGCGCCTGAGAGTTAGGTTCTCCTCCGCAAAGCGGTCCTTCGCAAGAGCCTCCGCAAGGCTTGCCTTGAGATACTCCCACTCGTAAGGTGCAGAGAAGAAGATGAGCTCTACGCTTCGCCTTATGCCCTCCTTCTCCGCCTGCAGAGAATTCTTCAGAGAAGTTAAGTACTCCAGCCTGTAGTGCCTGCTTGCGTCATAGACCGGGATGGAAACCTCCACTCCACTGCCGTTCGTGGAAAGTCTTAGGTTGACCCGAGGCTTTAAGACTTGTTTTACCGCCATGATGTCCTCCTCGTAGCTCTTTATCTCCAATTCCTTTATTTTCAGGCTGGAGTTTTCCCTGAGGGCGGAGTCTTTTAGCAGAGTAAACTCTACAGAGGGCTCTCTGAAGTTTAGCTCCGACAACTCTATGAGCGTTTCGTAGGGCAGTCCTGCCAGCTGTTTCGTCTCCAAAAGTGCGTGGTTGTACATCTGCTGTGCGTGTAGGAGCTCTCTTCTCTTTTCCCTGTAGAGGCTCTCCAGCCGGTAGACTTCGTGGTCTGTAGAGAGTCCGAGCTCTTTCCTTTCCCTGGCCCTGTCAAAACGCACGTAGGCTATGGCCATCTCCTCCCTCTTGACCTCCGCCAGCTTCCTGTAGAGGTGCGCCTCAGTAAAGAGCTTTACTATTCTTAGCTGTAGGTCCAAGTGCAGTTGCCTGAGCATTATCTGGGCTACTTCTTTTCTTATTCTGGAGAGCTCTGACCTGGTTCTCACCTTCTGAAATTCGTAGAGGAGGCTGACCACCGTGATGTTGGTGTTTGTGCGCGTCTCTCTCTTGTCCAAGTCGTACAGCAGGGAAGCTCCCGCGTAGACTACGGGAAGGTAGTATCTCTGCGCCAGCTGTTGGTCCACTTCGAGGGCCTTTATCTGATGCTCTAACTTCTGAATTTCCTTGTTGTTTTTTAGGGCAAGCTCGTAGACGCTCTTTGGGTCAAGCCTGAGAATCTCCCCTCCCAGAGACCCGCTTAACAGTAGCAGGAGGAGAAAAAGAGCATGCGTCATCTACCTTTGTTTTCCTTTATGTACTGAACCAAGTTTTTGCGTTTGTAGTGTCCTTCCACCACGTACCTGCCGAGCAGTATAAACTCCTGAGGCTCTATGTATCCCGGCACTTTGACTATCACGTTGCCCTGCTGGTCAAAGAAGAGAAACACAGGTGTGAGCCTTATGCCGTGCTTTATGGCAAACTGCTTCTCCGTGAGCTTTTTCCCGTCCAAGTCCGTCACTTCGTTGGAACCCCTTATGTCCACCTCTACCATGTAAAAGTGTTTTTTGAAGTACTCCTGCACCTTTTTGTCCTGAAAGGTCACCCTTCTCATCTTGTCGCAGAAAGGACAACCCTCTTGATGAAACATCAAAAAAAGTAGCTTGTTTTCTCTTCTGGACTCTTCCAGGTCCTCCTTCAGGTTGAGAAAAGAGGGCTTAAGAAAGGGCACAACATCCGCAGGGAAGGCAAAAGACAAAAAGAGCAACACAAAGGCAAGCATCTTCATGGTATCACCTCCTTTCTGTGGATGGTTTGCAAGGCGGAGCTCCCATGCCAGAGAGCTCTAAACTCCTCAAACCTGCCCTCCTTTATGGCCTGTCTTATGTTTTCCATTAGCCTGTGGTAGAAGCGGAGGTTGTGGATGGTGTTTAGGATGTAGGCGGATATCTCCTCCGCCTGAAAGAGGTGTCTCAGGTAGGCCTTGGTGAAGTTCCTGCAGGTGTAGCAGTCGCACTCCTCGTCAGGTGGGGAGTAGTCCTCCTTGTAGCGCTCGTTCCTTATGTTTATCTTCCCCTTTGAGGTAAACAGGGTGCCAGTCCTTGCCATGCGGGTCGGTGCCACGCAGTCAAACATGTCCACTCCTCGGGCCACCGCCTCCACCAAGTCCTCGGGCATGCCTACCCCCATCAGGTAGCGCGGTCTGTCCCAGGGAAGGTGCTCGCAGACCAGCTCTGTCACCGCGTACATGACCTCTTTGGGCTCACCTACCGAGAGCCCTCCTATGGCGTAGCCAAAGAGCTCTCTCTCCACCGTTCTCAGGGCGGACTCCACTCTGAGCTCTTCAAAGAAGGCCCCCTGCACTATGCCGAAAAGTCTCTGGTCTTCTCTTTTCTGGGCCTTTATGCTTCTGTCAAGCCAAGCCAAAGTCTTCTCCACCGCACTCCTGGCGTATTCAAAGCTGGTAGGGTACTCCACGCACTCGTCCAGGGGCATGATAAAGTCCGAGCCGAAGGCTTCCTGTATGGCCACCACCTTCTCGGGAGTAAAAAAGTGAAGGTCTCCTGCCAGATGGTCTCTGAACTCTACACCATCTTCGTAGACCCTTACTCTTGACTTTCCGTTGGCTCTCCCTCTTGAGAGGGAACAGACCTGAAAACCTCCGCTGTCAGTAAGAATAGGCTTCTGCCAGCCTATGAAGGCGTGCAGACCTCCCGCTTTTTCTATCACCTCCGGTCCTGGTCTCAGGTAGAGGTGGTAGGTGTTGCCCAAGATTATCTGAGTGCCTATGTCCAGAAGGTCCCTGTGTAGCATGGCCTTGACCGTGCCCTGCGTCCCTACGGGCATGAAGACGGGAGTCTCCACTCTCCCGTGAGGCGTCAAGAGCTCTCCCACCCTCGCCTTTCCGTCCACCTTGAGGACCCTGAAGGAAAACATCTCGTTTATAATTATAGGAAGCCATGATTAAAGTAGAGATAGTCACTCCTCAAGGATTGCACTTTTCCAGAGAAGTTAACTCGGTTAACATTCCCACAGTAGAGGGCGAGATAGGCGTGCTGGAAAAGCACATGTATCTAATGACCATGCTAAAGCCGGGTCTTGTCTACTTTGACGGAAAACAGGAGAACGGAGTTGCAGTCACCTACGGCTTCGTGGATGTGACCCCAGAGAAGGTGATAATTCTGTCGGAGGAGGCCTACAACATAGGCAACATTGACGTGGGTAAGGAAAAGGAACTCTTCGACCAGGCGGTAAAAAAGCTAGCCACCGCCCAAACCATGGAAGAGATACAGGAGTTAGAGAGGACAAAGGAGAGAGCGAGGGCACTTCTGGAACTTGTAGAGAGGCTTGGAAGAGTATAGAGAGTTTGACTTCTTCCGGGGAAAGATAAAGCTACGCCAACCTAAGAGCCACAGGCTCTCCGTAGTGGAAGTGCTCTTCGTAGCAAACCTCAAGGGCATAAGAAAGAGTTCCAAGGTTTTAGACCTCGGGGCGGGCTTCGGTGCCCTGTCCGTGCTCATAGCCTTGAAGCATCTCTGTCCTGTCTGGGCGGTGGAGAGAGACCCTCTGATGTTAGAACTCCTACGGGAAAACCTGCGCCTGAACAACATAGAAGACAGAGTGCACCTATTGGAGAGGGATTTGAGAACTTTGAGAGGTGCTTTTGAGCCTAAATGTTTTGATGTGGTGGTGGCAAACCCACCCTTTTACAAACAGAGCGGAAAATCAGACGGATATCACCACGAGAGCGATACTACTCTAAAGGATTTTATAGAAACTGGAGCTCTTTTTCTGAGAGATGGTGGATATTTCAATCTTCTTATAGCCTCAGACCGCCTAGTGGAAGCCCTCTCACACATGGAGAGGCTAAACATGCACCTCGCATATCTGAGAATTTTCTATCCAAAAGTTAGCAAAAACGGAAAAATAGCGCGCATAACCGCCGTAAAAAACCTTTCTCCAAGACCCGTGGTAGAAAAACCTCTCATAATTAACCTAGAAGAGGGAGGTTATACGCAGGAAGTCAGCGAGATTATATCCAGTTTCTTGTGATATAATTGATAGGATTTAGGAGGAGGTGTATGAGACTACCGGAGAAGCTCGTGGAGCGCATAGCGGACAGAATCATCAGGGAACTCTACGAGACGGAGAAGATTATAGAACCTGAAGACCCCTACACTTTCAAAAAGAAGATAATAAGCATATTCAAGGAGGCGGAAGAGCAGGAAAAACTCCTTGACGAAAAGACGCGGGAAATACTCAAAGAAAAGTTAGAGCTCTTGGAGGAGACCAGTTTGGACTACAGAACAGCTTACAAAACTGTCAGGAGCAGGTTGGCAGAGGAGATGAACATTCACACCAGTAGGCGGGAAAGGATAAACCAGATAGCTCTGCGCATAAGGGACATGATAATGGACGACAGCTCGGTGGAGATATACGAAGAGCCTTCCCTGATAAGGGCAAAAGTGAGGCAGATACTCATGGAGGCGGTAAAGGAGGAGGAGGAGATAGACAGAGAGGTGCGAGAGCGCATAAGGTCTTACTCCAAGCGTATAGTGGAAGGCACTCCCGAATGGAACCACCTTTACAAAAGAATATACGAAGACGCTCTTAAGAGGAGAGGGCTCTTCTAAGGCAAGTAGGCTATTGGGTTCTGCCTTATGCCGTACTTGAGCACCTCGTAGTGTAGGTGAGGTCCAAAGGCCCTACCAGTGGTCCCCACGTTGCCTATTATCTGACCTTTCACCACCCTATCTGGGTAGGATACACTTATCTCTGACAGGTGGGAGTAAAGAGTGGCAATGCCGTAGCCGTGGTATAGTATAACCGTCTTCCCGTATCCCCTTATCCAGCCTGCGTATATGACCCTGCCGTCAGAGGAAGCCACTACGGGCGTGCCGTAGGGGGCGGATATATCTACACCTGTGTGGAACTCTCTCCTACCACCTATCGTTCTCCATCCGTAGTCGGAGGTGATGACTCCCACCACGGGCCACAGGTCGGGTCTAACAGTCTCTACCGTTTTGACGTTTAGAAGCTCTTTCATGGCTTCTTCTGTAGACATCTCGGTGGCAATTATCTTATTCACCATGTCCACGTCAAAGACTTCCACCTCTGCAGGCTCTTGGTGCTGCTGAAAACCTGCGGTAGGACCACCCACGCCCAGATAGGAGACCTCGCCCTTTTCTAGGGACTGGAACAGAACTCCCAACAGGAACAGGGAAAAAGACAGCTTTTTCATTACCCTACCTCTCGGCTTGGTGGCAAAACTCTACCACAGGATTGCAAAGTCTGTCAAGAGGTTTTATAATAGTAGAAAGTTTTGGGTGCGTAGCTCAATGGCAGAGCGGGCGGCTCATAACCGCCCGGTTGGGGGTTCGAGTCCTCCCGCACCCATTAGCCAAAAAACTTACCCAGAAGGTCACCGAAAAACACAAAGAGGCCGATTCTGAGGGCTCTGGCAACCACGCTCGCCACCAAGAAGCTAAGCAGAGGCATGTGAAAAAGTCCCGCCAGCCAGCAGACCAGTTTATAAGGCTCGCCTAAAAGCACCGCCCAAAAGCCGTAACGGTTGAAGAGACCTTCGCCTTTGAGATACAACTTCTCGCCAAGGAGCTTCCTCACCGGAGCCTCGCCCAGCCACCGAGCAAGCCAGTAAGCCACCAAAGCACCCAGCAGGTTACCCACAAAAGCCACAAGCCCTGCTACGTAAGGGCTTAACCTGAAAAGTGGAGCCCCTGCAATAAAGGGATAGGGGGGTATAGGTTGCACTATGGACTCGGTAAAAGAGAGAATAAAGAGCGCAGTATATCCGTGCTCTTGCACAAAGTTATCCGCCCACCTCTTGAGCTGAGGAAATAGGTGCTCAAGCACTCAGAGCTCTACCTCCATAAAGTCCTCGGCAGCCACCACCGGAACTCCACATCTCTTTGAGAGCTCCATTGCCAGCTCTTTTGGGTCGTGTTGCATCAAAAGCTCGTAGCCGAAGTGGGTCAAAACCGCCTTACGAGGCTTGAGATTAACTATGAGACGGTAAGCATCTTCCACTGTCAGATGGTCTATGGGCACGACCTTCCTGTAGAGAGTGGTGTTTACAATCATCAGGTCCACGCCCTTTGGGTAGAGGTTTAGCATCCTGTCCTCATAGAGGGCACAGGAAACATAGAGCAGTCTGTCGTTAAAGAGCAGGGCGTAGGTGTCGGTAGCGTGATGGGTGTGCTTCATAACCGCTTTGACTCTCACGCCTCTGTAGGAGAGCTCCAACCCCTCTCTGAGAAAACCCTCCTGCGCCAGTCTTTCTCTTATGAAGGGCAGGACTACGCGGTTTTCTCCCTCAAAGGCAGGTCTTGGGGCAAAGAGAGCTACTCGTCTGAGCTTTCCTCCGTCGGTGGCGGACTCAAGGACCGCGTTCACGTCAGAAGAGTGGTCCAGATGAATGTGAGATAGCACTACCAGGTCTATGCTTCTTGGGTCTATGCTCAGCTGATGTAGGTAAACAAAAGCCCCCGGCCCCGGGTCTACGTGGACGAGACTGCCAGAAAGGTAGACTATGAAACCACCTGCTCTGCGCGCATACCTGAAAACGCTCGCCCTTCCGCCGGCGGTTCCAAGAAAGACTACTCTGTCCAACTTATCAGAATTGACCCGCTGGGACAGTCTTCCGCCACCTGTAGGAGCTCTTCGTAGACCTTCTCCAGGGCTACTTTCAACATCACTATGGGTATGCCATCACCCCTGTCCACAAAAACCTCTGGCAGTCTGTCGTAGCACAGCTGACAGGCGGTGCAAGTATCTACGTCAACCTTTACCTTTATTCCTCTTCCGTGATTATGGACCCACTGGGGCATTCGTCAGTAACCTCTTTTACCTCACTTTCCAACTCTGCGGGCAC
>JANXBA010000020.1 GCA_025062075.1 Aquificaceae bacterium | reverse complement strand
ATAATTCAGCCGGGGGGTGGGGGCCCCCACCCCTACCTTGAAGAGGTAGAACTCGACAGAGAGCTCCTTCAGGAGCTCCAGGAGGGCTTCCAGATAAGGCTGAGAAACTTCGGCAGGGACATACTCTTCCACAGTCCGGGCTTTAAACACTACGAGGTGGAGGATTTCTCTGTAAGGACGGGACCCAAGTTTGTGGACATATCTATCACCGGCAAAAACTGCGAGCTCATGTGCGACCACTGCGCCTCCAAAATACTCTGGCACATGATACCCGCACTCACACCTGAGGAGCTCTGGAAGGTGGCCAACGACTTGAGAAGTAAGGGCGTAGAAGGCCTGCTCATCTCTGGAGGTTCTAACAAAGATGGTGTGGTAGAGCTCCAGCCCTTCCTGGAGGTGATGAAAAGAATTAAGCAAGAGCTTGGTATGTTCGTGAGCTGTCATGTGGGGCTTGTAGACAAGGGGTTCGCACAGGGTCTTAGAGAGGCCGAAGTAGATGCTGTCCTGATAGACATTATAGGAGACGACGAGACCATAGCCCAGGTCTACAAGCTACCTCACAAGAGCATAAAGGACTACGAAAACTCTCTGAGGCTACTAAAAGAGGCCGGGCATAACCTCGTCCCCCACGTGATAATAGGCCTGCACTATGGGCAGATAAAAGGCGAGTACAGAGCCATTGAGTTGATAGCTGAGTACGAGCCCTCCGCCCTCGTTTTGGTGGTGGTCATGCCCTACTTTGGCAAGGCAAGGTTTCAACTGCTACCGCCACCCAAGGTAGAAGAGAGCGTAAGAGTAGTCCTACACGCAAGGAGAGCCCTGCCCACCAGGCCCGTGGTCATAGGTTGCGCCAGACCGGCTGGTCCGGAAAGGGTCAAGTTTGACCTGTATGCCCTGCACGCAGGAGTAAACGGTATAACCTTCCCCGCGGAGGGCGTCTTTACCTACGCCAAAGGCTTAGGCCTTAACCCAGTCGTGTCTCCCAACTGTTGCTCCACCGTATTTTTGCACTAAATTTATAGGCTATGAAAGTCTTTGATTTGGAGACTGCGAGAGAGCTCATCACCATTATAAAACCCATAGTGGAGGAGATAAACCTAAAGAGAGAAGAGCTCCAAGGGTGTCTGTCAAGGCTTGAGGAAGAGACGGACATGCTAGAAAAACTCTACTTAGAGAGCCACGTGAAAGACTTAGATGCGGAGATACGCAAGCTCTTTCAGAAAATAGAATCGCTGGGTGGCGTCATAAAAGGTCTTGACCCCATACTGGTGGACTTTCTCTCCTTCCACAAAAACCGCTACATATGGCTCTGCTGGAAGGAGGACGAGGACACCATAATGTTCTGGCACGAGCTGGACGAGGGCTTTGCCGGCAGAAAGCCCATAGAGGAGCTATTCGAAGACCTCTAAGGCACCTTTAAGATTTTCTACGTCGTCGGTTGCCACTCCGTCCACACCTCTTTGGAAGAGTTCTTTTGCCTTCTCCGGGTCGTTGACAGTCCAAGCTACCACAAAGAGCCTGAGCCTGTGGGCAAAGTCCACGGCCTTCTGGGTGGCTAAGTTGTAGCGAGGTAGCACCAGCGAACAGCCCAACTCTTTCGCCTCCGGTATAAGACCGGGAGGTTTAGCGTAGACAAGACCTGTCACCACTTTGCCCTTGAGAGGTTCTACTGCCTCTGGGTGAAAGCTGATTATCGCAACCCAGTCCTGCGCGCGCCTCTGGTTGACCTGCTCCAAGGCAGGGAGGGCATCTTCAGGATGCTTCACTTCCAAAAACAGGCCAGCCCTTCCCGCCACCAGCTCCAAGACCTCCTCCAACCTTGGCAGCTCACCTCCGGTGAGCTCTTTGAGCTCTTCCCAGCTGGCATCTCTCAGATTTACATCCACGCCAAAGACCCTTTTCAAGTTCTCGTCGTGACTCAGCACCAGCACCCCGTCTTTGGTTCTTTGTATGTCCACTTCCACTATGTCCGCCCCCGCCTCTAAAGCCCTCTGGACGGACTGGAGGGTGTTCTCCTTTGCCTGTGCGGGAAGACCTCTGTGACCTATCAAAGCCCCCTTGGACAGCTTGTTTAGGACCAGCACTCTGAATAGTATAATAGACAGATGAAGGTCAGGCTCGTAAACCTTGGGTGCAGGAGCAACTACTTTGACACGGAGTTCATCGCCTGTCAGCTCAGACACAAGGGCTACAGCGTGTCCTCCGAAGGTCCTGCGGACCTTTACGTGGTAAACACCTGCACTGTTACCGCAGAGGCAGACAGGTCCTCTCGGCAAGCCATATACAGGGCAAAGAGGGAAAACCCGGATGCTATCGTGGTGGTCACAGGCTGTTACGCCCAAATAAGCCCCGGAGCTCTGGCCAAGCTTAAGGAGGTGGACCTGATAGTAGGCAACTCGGAAAAGCACCGCCTTGTGGAAATCCTGGAGGATTTCCTGGAAGGAAAGGGTCAGAGGGTTTACGTGGAAAACATCTTCAGGAGCTCCCGGTTGGAGAGCTTTGACCTCGTTGCCTACTTTGAGAAGGCCAGGCCTTTCTTGAAGGTCCAGGAAGGCTGTAACAGCTTTTGCACCTTTTGCGTGATTCCCTTTGCGCGGGGTAAGGTAAGGAGCGTGCCCGTGGAGAGGGTGGTTGCACAGGCTAAGCTTCTCGCAGAAAGGGGCTTTAAGGAGATAGTCCTCACGGGCACTCAGCTCACCCAGTACGGTCAGGACAGGGGGACGAGCCTCTACGAGCTTCTCAGAGAACTCCTAAAAGTGCGGGAAATTGAGCTTATAAGGCTGTCCTCTTTACACCCTTCAGAGGTTCGAGAGGACCTTCTGGAGCTCCTCCTGTGGGAGGACAGAATCGCCCCCCACTTTCACCTGTCTCTGCAGAGCGGTTCAGACCGCATACTCCAGCTCATGGAAAGAGGCTACAGAGTCGAAGACTACCGCAAGCTCGTGGAGAGAATAGTCAGCACAAGGCCTATAAGTGCGGTGGGTACGGACCTTATCGTAGGCTTTCCCTCCGAGAGGGAGGAGGATTTTGCTCAGACCTGCCAGCTTTTGGAAGAGCTCCCTATAGCCTACGCCCACATCTTTCCCTACTCGGACAGGCCCTTTACCAAGTCCAGCAAAATGGCCCACAAGGTAAGCCCCAGCGTAAAAAGGGAAAGAGTGCAAAGGCTGAAGCAGATAGAGGCAAAGAAGAGAGAGCTCTTTCGCTCCGCCAACCGTGGACGGGAGCTCAGGGCTGTGGTAATAGAAGAGGGAAAGCTCCTGACGGAGAACTACCTTGAGCTGAAAGGGGAGACCCAAGCACCCGTAGGCCAGCTCATAAGGGTAAAGGTAGAGTGAGCTCACGAGCTCTCCTTGAGGTCGCAAGGGTATGGGACAGGAACACTGGGATTTTGTAAACTTTCTCATAATAGTGGCCCGCTTTGTGCAGGTTCTTGGCTTTTTCTTTGCGGTTCTAATGCTGGTAAAGGAGTTCCCACTTTCCTACACCTTTGGCGTCTTTGCGGTAAACCTTCTGGGTTTTTTCGCCATACTGGTGGGTGTTCTCATGGGCCTTCTCTCCCTTGCGGGCGTCCTGCTGGCGGATGTGCTCATCATAGCCCTGAGCCTTTTCCTCTTTGTGAGAGCTCTGCGGATAAAGAGGCAGAGGGAAAAATTTCCGCCCCCGCCCAAGCCCTTTACGCGTTGCCCCGTCTGCGGAGCTTACATAAGCCCGAACTCTGACTACTGCGTGCTCATGGACAGCAAGAGCCTTCTCTACTTTGACTGCAGGGAGCACATGGAAGCCTTCATAGAAAACCCGGAAGCCTACAGAGTGGCAAAGGAGATAAACTACGACGGTGTTAGGAAGGTGTGCGTAAGGAGAGAGGAGGGTTGGACCGACTTCAGGGGCCTGCCCCTGAGCTGACTATAGGAACCAGGCTCTACCTTCCGCCTGTATGAACTCCAGAGCTTCTTGGGGGACCTTCACGCCTCGGGAGTAGAGGAAGGGGTCTTCTTCTGCCTTCAGAAAAGGTTGGACTACCTCCCACAGGGCCTCTATCTCGTCGCCTCTTATAAAGAGCGACTGGTCGCCCTCTATCAGGTCAAGCAGGAGCACCTCGTAGGCCTCTTCAAACTCTGAAGGGAAAAGGTACTCCATGGAGGTCTCCACGGGGCAGGACATGAACCTACCACTGGGTGGTCTGAGTTCGAAGGTGATGGTGAGCTTGCTCTGAGGTGCCATCTGAAAGCTTATGCGGTTCTGTAGGGGCTGACAGTCCAGTAGCCTGGTAAAGCTGTGGGGCACCTCTTTAAAGACCACCGTTATCTGGGTCAGCTTATCTTCTAGGGCCTTGCCCGTCATGATGTAGAAGGGCACGCCCTTCCACCTGAAGTTATCCACCCACACCTCGGCGCAGAGGAAGGTCTCCGTGGTGGAGCTCTCCCTACCCACCTCCTTGGCGTAACCTTCGTACTGCCCTCTCAGGAGTCTCTCTATGCGCGTGTTTCTGAGGACTTTTACCTTCTCGTCCCTTATGAACTTCTCCGACATCTGGGCGGGCGGTTCCATGGCGGTAAAGGAGAGCATCTGAAGCATGTGGTTCTGGAGCATGTCCCTTATGGCGCCTACCTTGTCGTAAAACTCGCCTCTGCCTTCCACGCCCACCTTTTCAAGGGCCACTATCTGCACATGGTCTATGAAGTTTTTGTTCCAAATGCCTTCAAAAATGATGTTAGAAAACCGCAGAGAGAAAATGTTCTGCACCGTGTCTTTGCCCAAGTAGTGGTCTATACGGTATATCTCCTCCTCTATGAAGTACCTGTAGAGCAGGTCGTTTAGCTTCTGGGCTGAGTGCAGGTCAAAGCCGAAGGGTTTTTCTACCACTATCTTTCTTGGGTTTGTGTAGTTTCTCAGGAGTTTTCCCAGGTTTCTGATAGTATCTTCGAAGAGGTATGGGCTTATGGAGAGGAAGAAGATGAGCTCCTGGCCCTTTAGCTCCTCTAGGAGTTTGCCCAGCTCTACGTAAGACTTTGGGTCCGTTACGTCAAAGGGCACGAAGTTGCATAGCTTTCCGAAGTTTTCGTCCAGCTGACAGACCACACGCTCCCAATCTTCCCTTTTGCTACGGGCCAGGGAGTAAACTTTATGGAGTTCACCAAGGTATCCCTTTTGGTAGAGTCTGGCCAGAGACGGGAAGAGCTTTCTCTTGGCAAGGTCTCCCGTGCCACCGAAGATAAACAGGGAGAAGGTTTTCTTGTTCATGGCCCGGCACTTTCTTAGGCCTCCTCCGCCTTCTTGACCTGATGTCTTCCGAATTCGTACCTGAGGCCTGCCAGCAGTCTGTCTCTGAAAGAATTCTCCTGCCTTGACCTGAAGCGGGCAAAAAGAGCCTCCGCTATGGTAGGCACTGGGACTGCCCTTTTTACCGCCTCTTCTACCGTCCAGCGACCTTCTCCCGTGTCTTCTACGTAGGCCTTTAAGCCTTCTAAGTTGCCAAAGTCCTCAAAAACCTTCTGGGTGAGCTCCATGAGCCAGCTCCTTATGACGCTTCCCGTGTTGTATATCCGGGCCACTTCTCTCAGGTCGTAGCCAAACTCGCTCTCTTTGAGGAGCTCAAAGCCCTCGCCTATGGCCTGCATGAAGGCGTACTCTATGCCGTTGTGAACCATCTTGGCAAAGTGCCCCGCACCAGAAGGCCCAAGATAGGCGTAACCTTCTCCTCCGTAGGAAAGGTCTTTTAAGAGCTCTTCCACTCTCTCGAAGGCCTCTCTCTCGCCTCCCACCATGAGACAGTAGCCCAGCTCCTCGCCGTAGACTCCACCGCTAACGCCCACGTCCAGAAAGTGCACCCCCAGAGACCTTAGCTCCTGGGCCCTTCTTTGGGATTCTCGGTAGTGGCTGTTCCCGCCGTCCAGCACTACATCGCCTCTCTTCAGGTGTGGTCTCAGGTCGTCGATGGCTTGGTCCACCACCTGGTGAGGCACCATGAGCCAGACCACCTTGGGGCTCTCCTCTCCGAGGGGTGCTAGCTGGTCTATCACCGGCAGGTAGGGCCTTGCACTTTCTCTCGCCTGAGGGCTTACGTCGTAGCCCACCACAGAGTGGCCCTTTTGGATCAGCCTTTTGGACATGCCCAAACCCATCCTCCCCAAACCTACCATAAACAGCTTCATAGCTTAGATTGTAAGACTAACTCAGAATCAAATCAAGTATGCCTGGCTCGAGTTGCACTTCCCACTCCTTGTAGTTCTCCTCTTTGTTGAGAATCACCAGATAGCCCTCCCGTTCAAAGTACAAGATGAGCTTGGCAAGGTTGGCAAGACCGCACAGCTTCCCGCTCCTTAGGCTGGTTATCTTGAGCTTGGGCTGGGGAGTGTCTGCTTCCCGGTATATGCTTATGAGTTCGTCTTTAAGGCTGTAGTGCAAGGTTTCAAAGTCGCACACTTAGGGCCTCCTTGACTACTTGCGCATCTTTGAAGGGATATTTTACACCTTTTATTTCTTGGTATTCCTCGTGACCTTTGCCAGCCACCACCACCACGTCTCCCTCACGGGCCATGTCTATGGCGAGCTTTATGGCCTCTCTTCTGTCCGCTTGTAATAGCACCTTACTCCTGTCCTTTATGCCTTTTAGTATGTCCTGGAGTATGCTCTCTGGTTCTTCAAACCTTGGGTTGTCGGAGGTAAGGACCACCAGGTCCGCCCAGCTTTCCGCCACGCTACCCATGAGGGGCCTTTTACTCCTGTCCCTGTTGCCACCCGCACCGAAGAGGACAATTAGCCTGCCTTTGGTCAGAGCTCTTGCGGTTTTCAGGAGCTTTTCCAAGGCGTCAGGCGTGTGGGCGTAGTCCACCACCACCATAAAACCTCTACCCTCGTAGGTTTCAAACCTGCCCGGCACCACAAGGTGTCTCAGGCCGTCCTGTATACTCTCGTAAGAGAGCCCCCAGAGAAAGCCCAGAAGAATGCCCAGAGAGAGATTGTAAGCCTGGAAGCTCCCCCGCAGGCTTGAGAAGAAGGTAAACTCCTTGCCTTCGTAGGCTACCTTGAGCTGAGAGCCTTCAAAGCCGGTGGAGAAGTCCAAGATACGCAGGTCTCCCTGCCTGCCGTAGGTCTTTACTCCCTTTGCCATGGGTATGAGTCTCTGTCCCCAAGGGTCGTCTCCGTTTATGAGGGCGTGCTCGTAGGCGTATTCGGTAAAGAGCTTGGCCTTTGACATAAAGTAGTCCTCCATCGTCCCGTGGTAGTCCAGGTGGTCTTGGCTAAGGTTGGTAAAGGCCACTACGCTGAAGCGTGTCCCCCAGACCCTCTTCTGGTGGAGGGCGTGAGAGGAGACCTCGCAAGCCACTGCCTGAGCTCCCTCTTCTTTCATGGCCCTCAGGGTGGAGTGCCACTTCACGGGGTCTGGGGTGGTCCTTCCTTCGCGCTCGTAAACCTTCTCCCCCAGCCTGTAGTATATGGTGCCTACAAGACCGGTCTTTATGCCCGCCCTGTTTAGTATGGACTCAACCACGTGGGTGCTGGTGGTCTTTCCGTTCGTGCCGGTTATGCCCACGACTTTTAGCTCCCGGGAAGGCTCTCCGTAGAAAAGGCTTGCCAACTCTCCAAGAGCTCTTCTTGCGTCTTCCACTCTGACTATCCTTGGGTCTTTTATCCCTACTTCCCTCTCCACCAGTGCGTAGAGAGCTCCCTTCTGAAGTGCCTCGCCCACGAAGTCGTGTCCGTCCTTCTGGCTTCCCTTCAAGGCTACGAAGATGTAGCCGGGTTTCACCTCCCTTGAGTCTGCGGTTATGCCCGTAGCCTGCCTTAAAAGTTCTCGGAGCTCAGGCTTCATAATGTTTGGAGCACTATTAGAGTTTAAACCAGGTGGACTGGCGCAGAAAAGGGGCCGTGGTAAAATAGCAGGTCAATGGGTTTTTTTGAAAGGTTTAGAAAAAAAGAGGAGAAGGAGGTCCTGTGGACTAAGTGCGACAACTGCAAGTCTCTTCTTTACCTTCCAGAGCTGAGGGCCAACCTCAACGTGTGTCCCAAGTGTCAGCACCACTTTAACGTCTCTGCCAAAGAAAGGCTCGGCCAGCTCTTGGAGGACCACAGCCTGCTCTTTGAGCGTGTAAAACCCGCAGACCCTTTAGGGTTTAAGGACACGAAAAGCTACAAAGAGCGCCTGAGGCAGGCGCAGGAACAGACGGGCATCTCCGAGGCCATGCTGGTGGCCGAGGGAATGCTCTTGGACGAGAGGGTGGTGCTTGCGGTCATGGACTTTAACTTCATAGGAGGGAGCATGGGTTCGGTGGTGGGTGAGAGGTTCTACAGGGCCTGTAAGCACGCCAGCCAGAAAGGTCTTCCGCTGATTGCGGTAGTGACCTCGGGAGGTGCCCGCATGCAGGAGGGAATACTGTCTTTGATGCAAATGGCGAAAACCTCTGCGGGAGTAGGGTATCTGAGAAGGCAAGGACTACCCTACATAACGGTGCTTGCGGACCCTACCACCGGCGGAGTTTCCGCCAGCTTTGCCTTCCTTGGCGACATCATCATCGCAGAGCCCAGAGCTCTCATAGGCTTTGCGGGACCCCGCGTCATAGAACAGACCATAAAGCAGCAACTCCCCGAGGGTTTTCAGAGGTCCGAGTTTCTCCTGGAAAGGGGCATGGTAGACATGGTGGTCCACCGCAAGGACCTAAAGGACACACTGCACAGCCTGGTGAAGTTTGCCACTTACTGGAGAAGACATGCGGAGCTTTGAAGAGGAGCACTCCTTCGCCCTTGCCTACAGACTGGTGGAGGAGGGCAAGTTAGACCCCTGGGACGTGGACATATCCGCCCTGGCCAGAGCTTACATGGAGGAGATAAGAAGGCTTGAGCTGTTGGACCTGAGGGCGCCCGCAAGGGTGGTGCTCGCCGCCTCCTTTCTGCTGAAAAAGCAAGCGGAGCTCCTCTTTCCAGAGCCAAGGCAAAGGCGGGAGAGGAAAAGGCTTAGCCTCCAGGAGATAGTCCAGCAGTTTGAAAGCCAACAGGAACAGTTGCAAGAAGAGACAACCCAAAAAGTCTACAAAATCAGGAGAGTCTTGAAAAAACCTACCTCCCAAACCCAAGAAAGGAGAAGAAAAGAGCAAAAGCTCCCCCTTCACGTATCCAAGTTTGAAGACGCTCTTGTGGAGCTCAGAGAACTCTTCTTGAGCTCTGGGAAGTCTTTGTCTTTCTACCAGATTGTGCTGGGCAAAAGTTTCGTCCCCTACCTGATGGCGCTGATGGTGCTCTACCAGGAAGGCCTCGTGGATATAGAGCAGGAAAAGCCCTTCGGAGACCTTATAATTAAGACCTCTAATGGGTCCTATGCTGGAGCTGAAGTTTAACGAAGAAGGTCTGTTGCCTGTCATCGTCCAGGACTACAGGACGGGCGAGATAAGGATGTTTGCGTGGGCCAACAGGGAGGCGGTAGAAAAAACTCTTCAAACGGGATACGCCCACTACTACTCCAGGTCCAGAAAGGCCCTCTGGAAAAAGGGAGAGACTTCGGGAGAGCTACAGAAGGTAGTGGAGGTGCGCGTGGACTGCGACGAAGATGCTCTGCTCTACATAGTGGAGCAGGAAAAAAACAGGGCTTGCCACACAGGTGAGAGAAACTGCTTTTTTAGAGACCTCAGGGGAGAGGAGAGTAGGGCAGTTTTGCCCTTTGAAGCCCTTCAGAGACTGCAGGAAACTCTGCGCAGAAGACTCCAGGAGATGCCCGAGGGCTCGTACACCGCAGAGCTCTACAGGCAAGGTGAGGACAGGATTCTCCAGAAGTTTGGCGAAGAGGCTATAGAGACTCTCATAGCCCTCAAGAGGGGAGTGCCGGAGGAGATAAAGGGGGAGGTCTGCGACATGCTTTATCACCTCCTGCTCCTGCTGACCATAAAGGGCATAGACGTGTCCGAAGCGCTTCAGGAGCTTGCCAGCAGGATGCGGTAGGTTTAAGATTTTCCTATGAGAGCTTTTCTTCTCCTGCTTTCCCTTCTTGCCCTCTCCCACGGCAAGGTCTTCGTGGCCAAGTGGCAGGAGGCGGTCACGCCCCTTATGGTGGACTACGTAAAAAGAAGCCTGCAGAAGGCGGAGAAGGAAGGTGGGACCCTTTTTCTCTTAGAGCTCAACACCCCAGGCGGACTTGAGAGCTCTATGAGGGAGGTGGTGCAAGAGTTCCAGAGAACGCCCTTGCCTGTGGTGGTCTTCGTCTGGCCCCCCGGTGGAAGGGCAGCCTCCGCCGGAGCCATCATCACCATATCCGCGGACATAGCGGCCATGGCGCCGGGCACGAACATAGGCGCCGCAACGCCTGTGCAGATGGGAGGGGAGAGGATGGAAGAGGCCATGAAGGAGAAGGTCATGCAGGACATGCTCGCCTTCGTGCGGAGCATTGCCAAAGAAAAAGGCAGGAATGCGGAGGTGGTAGAAAGGATGGTGAAGGAGGCCATCTCTCTGACGCCTGAGGAGGCTCTCAGAGAAAAGGTCATAGACTTGATAGCCACCGATAAGACAGAGCTCCTGAAGGGAATAGAAGGCAAAAGGGTAAAAAAGCACGGCAAAGAGATTGTGGTAAAAACTCAGGGGGTTCAGGTAGTGGAAGTGCAGAAGAGTTTGCGGGAAGAGCTCCTGAGCCTCATAACTAACCCAACCTTGGCCTACCTGCTTCTACTCATAGGCTTTTACGGCATATTCTTTGAGCTCTACAACCCCGGGGCCATCATACCGGGCACCGTGGGTATCCTTTGCCTTCTTCTGGGACTTTACGGCCTGGGCATCATAGGCATAAACTGGCTTGGACTCCTTCTTGTCTTGGCTGGCCTTCTTCTCGTGGTGTTAGAGCTTATTACTCCTACCTTCGGTGGTCTTGCCATAGCAGGTGCCTTAGCACTGGCCTTGGGCTCCTTTATACTTATCAGTCCAGATTCCCCCTACGGAGACATACCCATAAGCGTGATAACTACCACGGTGCTTCTTACCCTGGCCTTCTTCTTCTTCGCAGGTAGGCTTGGGCTGAAGGCCCAGCAGTTAAAGAAGATGCTCGGCACAGAAGAGCTCATCGGAACTCAGGGGGAGGCCTACACAGACTTTGTGAATGGCAAGGGCAAAGTCTTGGTGCGCGGGGAGATATGGAATGCAGTGAGCTCCCAGGAGTTGAAGAAAGGGGATGCGGTGGTGGTAGAGGGCGTGGAGGGTATGGTGCTCAAGGTCAGGAAGGTCTAAACGGAGAGGGCGGGATTCGAACCCGCGGTACGGGGTTTACCCGTACACAGCATTTCCAGTGCTGCACCTTCGGCCGCTCGGTCACCTCTCCTGCGCAAGCAGGATAATTATAAGCGTTCGCGAGCCTGCAGTCAACGGAGGCAAGTTAAGGGTAAACTATAATACTAATTCTTGGAGGTTATGAGCTACTGGCGAGGCGTAATTCACAGATACAGGCAGTTTCTCCCCGTAGAAGACTCCACGCCCGTCGTAACCCTCTGCGAGGGAAACACCCCTCTCATACACGCAGAAAACCTAGCAAGGGCCATAGGCTTTCGCGGAGACCTTTTCCTCAAGTACGAAGGGCTAAACCCTACGGGCTCGTTCAAAGACAGAGGCATGACCGTTGCCATTTCTCGGGCGGTTCAGGAGGGCAAAAAGGCGGTCATATGCGCCTCTACGGGCAACACCTCCGCCTCTGCGGCCGCCTACGCCGCCCGTGCGGGGCTGAAGGCTTTTGTCCTGCTTCCGAAGGGGGCGGTAGCCCTCGGGAAGCTCTCGCAGGCGGTCATATACGGTGCCAAGGTGATAGCCCTGCAGGGCAACTTTGACGACGCCCTGTTCATAGTGAGGAAGGTGGGAGAGCTCCTGCCGGTGGAGATAGTCAACTCGGTAAACCCCTACAGGATTGAGGGGCAAAAGACGGGAGCCTTTGAGGTGTGCGACGCGCTGGGCAGAGCTCCCGACTACCACTTCATACCTGTGGGCAACGCAGGCAACATCACCGCTTACTGGAAGGGCTACAAGGAATACCTGCAGGCGGGCAAGGTGGAAAACTTGCCAAGAATGATGGGCTGGCAGGCGGAGGGCGCCTCACCTATCGTCAAGGGCTATCCCATAAAAAACCCGCAGACGGTGGCCACCGCTATAAAGATAGGAAACCCCTACAGCTGGCAACCGGCCCTTCAGGCGGTGCAAGAGTCAAAGGGGCTCATCGGTGCGGTCAGCGACGAAGAGATACTCTACGCCTACAAGCTGGTGGCCTCTACGGAGGGAGTTTTCTGCGAGCCGGCTTCTGCAGCCTGCGTGGCTGGTCTGATAAAGCTGGTCCGCGAGGGCTACTTTAAAGGTGGGGAGCTGGTGGTATGCACTCTTACGGGCAACGGCCTGAAAGACCCGGACACCGCCATAAACGTATGCGAACCGCCCATCACCCTACCACCAGACTTGGAAAAAGTGCTGGAGTACATACAGATATGAAGGTAAAGGAGCTAACCAAGGAGGTGGTGGAAGAGGCTGCGGAAGTTCTTTCAGATGGTGGGATAGTGTGCTTTCCCACCGACACGCTCTACGGTCTTCTGGCCCATGCGGGCATAAGAGAGGCGGTGGAGAGGCTCTACGCCATAAGAAGACCTTCGGGTAGACCTTTTCTACTGCTCGTGCCCGACGTCAGCTGGGTGCAGGAGCTGGGGCTTTTGGCCGGAGACCTGTCCATGAGGCTTATGGAGCTCTATAATGCTACCTTTATCTTCTACAAAAAGACCAAGGTCCCGCTCTACCTGACCAGAGGGAGGAAGAGCCTCGCCCTGAGAATACCCCCTGGGGAAAGCCAAGTAATGGAGCTCCTCCATCTTCTGGACGCGCCAGTGGTAGCCCCAAGCGCCAACCCTGAAGGGGAAAAGCCCGCCCTTAACATGAAGGAAGCCATAGAGTACTTCGGGGACAAGGTGGACCTTTACGTGGACGGTGGCGATAGAAAGGGTAAGCCTTCCACCATAGTGAGAGCTCTTTACCCCAAGGGTCTGAGGAAGGTGCGGGAGGGCTCGGTGCCCTTCGAAAAGATTTTAGAAACTTACCGCAGGCTTCGGTCTAGCCCTTTCTCCTACTCTGGAGACGCTCCTTGAGAGTTTTGCGTCTGGGGCCTTTTTGCTCTTGGTCGGACTTGCCCTCCGCACCGCTGAAGACCGCTCTGCTCAGAAGCCTTTCCTTCTCCTGCTCTTCCCTCTTGAGCTCTTCTTGAGATCTCACCTGCAGGTAAGAGAGGTCGTAGACCACCTTCTCCCTGAACCTTTGAAGCATGTCCTCAAAGAGGTAAAAGGCCTCCTTCTTGTACTCCACCAGAGGGTCTCTGGCGGCGTACCCTCTCAGGTATATGCCTTCTCTGAGCCTGTCCATGATGTGCAGGTGCTCGCGCCACAGATGGTCCAAGTTTGAGAGCATGACTATCTTCACCAGCTCCCAGAAGACGCTCTCCCCTATCTCCTGCTTTTTCCGCTCCAGAACTTCCATCACGCTTTTAGAAAGAAGCTCGGAAAGCTCGCCCTTGTCTCTGGCCTGAGGTATGGGTATGTCTTGACCGGTGAGCTCCCTCAGATAGTCCTTGAGAGGCTCCGTCTCCCATAGCTCTGGCTCCTCCTCTTTTATTACCTGCTCCACCTTGTGGAGAACAAGGTCCTGGACAAACTCCTCCAGGTAGTCCCCAAGACCTTTTGCCTCCAAGATGTCCCGTCTCATGGAGTAGACGGTGAGCCTTTGCGTGTTCATGACCATGTCGTACTCAAGTAGCCTTTTCCTTATCTGGAAGTTCTGGGCCTCCACCCTTTTCTGGGCACTCCTTATGGCTTTGGTGACCATACCGCTCTGTATGGGCTCGCCTGCGGGAATTTTGAGAATTTCCATGAACTTCTTGACCCGGTCGCCCCCGAAGATTCTCATAAGGTCGTCCTCCAAGGAGAGCACGAAGCGGGACTCGCCAGGGTCGCCCTGCCTTCCCGCCCTTCCCCTGAGCTGGTTGTCTATCCTCCGGGACTCGTGCCTCTCCGTGCCTATCACCAAAAGACCCCCCAGCTCTATTACCTTCTTTTTCTCCTCCTCCGTTACCTTGTAAGCACCTTCCATGGCGGTCTTCCACTCCTCCTCTGTGGTCTCCTCGGGCAGTTTACCTTTTGACCGGAGGAGCTCTCTGGCTAAGTACTCAGGGTTTCCGCCCAGCAGTATGTCCGTGCCTCTGCCTGCCATGTTGGTGGATATGGTGACCGCACCTAACCTCCCCGCCTGGGCTATGATTTCCGCCTCCTTCTCGTGGTGCTTGGCGTTTAAAACCTTGTGGGGCACTCCCTCCTTCTGGAGAAGTCTGGACAAGTGCTCCGAGTCCTCGATTGAGACCGTGCCTACCAGCACAGGCCTTCCCCTGTGGTGCTCCCGCTTTATTAGCTCCACCACCGCCTTCCACTTTTCCTCCTTGGTCTTGTACACCGTGTCCGGATGGTCCTTTCTTCGCATGGGTCTGTGGGTGGGCACTACCACCACCTCAAGTCCGTATATCTCCTTGAACTCTAAGGCCTCTGTCTCTGCGGTGCCCGTCATGCCCGAGAGCTTCCTGTAGAGCTTGAAGTAGTTCTGAAAGGTGATGGTTGCGAGGGTCTGGTTCTCCTGCTGAAGTCTTACGCCCTCCTTCACCTCTATTGCTTGGTGCAGGCCGTCGCTCCACCGCCTGCCGGGGAGCACGCGTCCCGTGAACTCGTCCACGATGAGCACCTCTCCGTCTCGCACTATGTAGTGCACGTCCTTCCTAAAGAGCGTGTGAGCCCTCAGGGCTTGGTTTACCGCGTGCAGTAGGTCTATGTGTCTTATGTCGTAGAGGTTTTCCACGCCCAGAAGCTCCTCCGCCTTCTTTATGCCCTTTTCGGTGAGCTGGACCGTTCTGTTTTTCTCGTCAACGGTGAAGTCCTCCTCCGCGGTGAGCTTTCTGACCACCTCATCCGCCCTGTAGTAGACGGAGGTGTCCATCTCCGCAGGACCTGAGATTATCAGAGGCGTTCTCGCCTCGTCGATGAGGATGGAGTCCACCTCGTCCACTATAGCAAAGTTATGACCCTTTACCTGCACGATTTCCTCTAAGGAGAAGGCCATGTTGTCTCTCAGGTAGTCAAAGCCAAACTCGTTGTTGGTGCCGTAGGTGATGTGGCACTCGTAGGCCTCCCTTCTGGTGCAGGGCACGAGTTTGGCGTAGAAGGCCTTTTTTGCCTGAAGGTTTATAAGCTCGGAGGGCAGAGTGTCCTCCGAATAGCCTTTGGGCCAGACCCTCCAGTCTTCAGCCGTGGCCCTCTCCGCCAGCTCCGGGTCAGCCCACTGGACTCTGTAGGAGGAGTAGTCCGAGTTTATGACGCCCACCTCAAGACCCAAAAAGAGATAGATGGGACCCATCCACTGGGCGTCCCTTCGGGCAAGGTAGTCGTTGACGGTAACCACGTGCACGCCTTGGTCGGTCATGGCGTTTAGAGCCACCGCAGAGGTAGCCACCAGCGTCTTGCCCTCTCCCGTCTTCATCTCCGCTATCTTCCCCTCGTGAAGCACTAGACCGCCTATGAGCTGAACGTCAAAAAACCTAAGCCCTAAAACCCTCTTTCCCACCTCCCTCACGAGAGCAAAAGCCAGTTCCACCTCCTCGGTTATCTTCCCTTGTAGCACCTTCTCCCTGAGCTCCTCCTGAGAGAGTCTTCCGCGTAGGTCAGTTGCCAACTCTTTCAGCTGGGCGTTGGAGAGCTCCTCCAGCTCCCTCTCCTTCTGGTTTATCCTCTGGACTACCTTGCGAAGCCTTTTTACCTCCCTCTCGCTCTTTGTGCCTAAGAGCTTTCTAATCAGCCACTCTACCATAGGTTAAATTATAGTCCAAGGGCCTTACCCACTCCATAGGCTACGAAACCTGCCAGCCAGCCCACCACAAAGCTGTAGGCAAGAAAGAGCAGGGCAAAGCTCCTGCCTACCTCCCGCCACATGACCGCCACCGTCCCAAGGCAGGAAGTGTACAAAAGCAGGAAAACCATGAAGGCAAGGGCGGCGGGCGGTGAGAGGCTTTTGGCCACCACCTGTCTGAGGCTCTCCTCGCCCTCTTCCACCTCAAAGGCGGTAGGGACTGGCTTGAAGGTGTTAAGAACCGCGTCTTTCGCCGCCACGCCCAAGCTTACCGCCTGCTCCTTCATAGCTCCCAAAAGGTCAAACTCTTTTTCCTCCTTTTCCACCTGCGGGCTGTAAATCGTGCCCATGGAGCTCAGCACTATCTCTCTTGCCAGAAAGGCAGGAATGAGGGAGGTAGCCACCCTCCAGTCGTCCAGCCCCAAAGGTTTAAAGAGCGGGGCTACGGCCTTGCCCACCTGGGCGGCCACGCTCTCCGAGGGGTCTTTGACGCCCGGCGGTAAGTTAAGCAAGAGCCATATGAAAACTGAAGCTCCGAAGATGAGCGTCCCCGCCCTGTAGAGGAAGTCCCTCACGTAAGCCCAAGACACGCGTAGTAAAAGCCTAAGGGTAGGAAGACGGTAGGGAGGGAGCTCCATCACAAAGTGGTAAAGCTCCCCTCTGAAGGCGGTGTGTCTGAGGAGGAGGGCGGTAAGCAGGGCCACAAACACTCCCAGCATGTAAAGAGAGAAGATAACCACTGCAGGGTTTTGAAAGAAGAGCGTGGCAAAGAAGGAGAAGACCACCAGTCTGGCGGGACAGCTCATGAAGGGTATCATGGAAATCACTATCAGTTTGTCCCTTCGGGTTTCCAGCGTGCGCGTAGCCACTATGGCAGGCACGTTGCACCCAAAGCCAAGCAGTAGCGGTACCAAGCTCTTACCGTGAAGGCCGAGGCGGTGCATAAACCTGTCCATCAAGAAGGCCACCCTAGGCAGGTATCCAGAGAACTCCAAGACAGAGAGCAAGAAGTACATAACGCCTACGAGGGGCAAAAAGGTCAGCACAAAGCCGACGCCTCCCACCAGCGCTTCAGAGAAGAGCCTCTCCACCCAAGGACCTGCACCCAAGCTAACAAGCCCCATGGACACTAAGGGAGCCACGAACCCGTTTATAAAGCCCTCCACCCAGTCCATAAAGGGGGCTGAAAAGTCGAAGGAGACCTTAAAGAGCATGAACATGACCAGAAAAAAGAGGGCAATTCCCAGCGCCGGGTGCAGGAGCACCCTGTCCAAGGAGTCCGTTATATCTTTGGAGGTGAGAGGTCTTTCCTTGACCACTTCTCTGTAAAGGCCGTGGGCAGTGGCGTAGCGCTGGTCCTTTACGACCTCGTGGGCTTCCTTGCCAAAGGTATTTTTTAAAAACTCTCTGTAGTGTAGGTTTTGCCTTTCTTGGAGGAGCTTTCTGAGGAGCTCCGACTTACTCTCTTGGGCTGACTCTCTGAGCTTTTCCAAGACCTCCTCCAGCTCCTTGCTGTATCTGAGGGGTTTGGGCTTTTCCTTGAGGGTGTAGAGTTCTACCACGTTGGGAAGGATTGCTTTTACGCCCTTGCCCGTTCTTCCGTTTGTTCTGAGCACCCTCACGCCCAAGAGCTCCGAAAGCCACCTGTCGTTTACCTCCACGCCTAACTTTTGGGCCTCGTCGCTCATGTTGAGCACAAGAAGGGTGGGAATCTCTAACTCGAGCAGTTCCACCGTGAGCAGGAAGTCCCTCTGCAGGTTGGGCGTTTCCACCACATTTACCACCACATCGGGCTTTTCCTGAGTTATGTAGTTGTAGGCTATCCATTCCTCCTCTGAGAGGGGCTCTAAAGTGTAGATGCCCGGCAGGTCCACCAGCTCTATCTGGTAGTCCTGAAACTTTACCCGACCCTCCCTTTTCTCCACGGTCACGCCGGGCCAGTTTCCCACCTTGAGGTTTGTGCCCGCCAAGTGGTTGAGGAGACTGGTCTTTCCCACGTTGGGGTTGCCCACCAGGGCCACCCTTACGCTCTTCATTGAACTTCTATACCTCTGGCGAGCTCCCTGCTTATGACGATGCGAGAGTTGTTGACCTTCAGGAGCAAGTTCCTCCCCACCTTCTGCAGGAGGGACACCCTCCTGCCCTCTCTTAGACCCATGGCCTTTACCTTTTCCAGCACCTCCTCCTTGCCGTAGACATTCAGAATTAATACTTCCTGTCCTGGACGCACCTCCTCAAGGTTCATAGAGCACCTCCGGTAAAGATTTAGAAATTAATATACAATCCCAAAATCTCCCCGTCAAGAGGAAAGTCTAAAACCTCAGCAGGAAGCCTGCCAGAAAGCTGTAGTCTGTAAAACCCTCCTGCCTGCTGAGACCTTTTTGGAAGCCCAGACTGAGGTCAAGGTTCTCTCTAGGGTGGAAAACAATCCCAAAAAGCAGGTGGGTGTCTACCTTATCCGTCGTCTTGTCCTGAGGAAGGACATACTTAAACTCCGCACCCAAGGTGAGCCACTTGCCCACATCCCCGTAGGCGTGCAGGTAAAAGCCGTAAGAGTCCCTGAGGCCTTCTACTTGGGAGGTCTTGGAGTAGAACAGATTGGTGTTTAGAGTAAAGCCCTTGAGCTGTCTTTCCGCCATGAGGTTAAGCTGGGCGGTGGTCTTGCCGTAGCCTATCCCCTCTTTGCCCGTGTCCAAATTGAGCTGGAGCTTGTAGCCTATCCTGTGGCCTCGCACCTCCAAGGGAACGTGCTTGACAAACAGACCGAGGTCATTCAGACCCTCCGCCTGCCCCCTTTGAGAATAGGGCAGGAGCGCCGCCACGTCCATGTTCTTTGAAAGACCGGCGGTGAGCTGAAGGGTTGCGTCCTTCTGTCTGTCTCCGTTGAACTGACGGGAGTAAGAAAGGTTGAGCTCTGTCTGAAACCTGCCCAGAGCTCCCAGCGTGCCCGTGTCCTCTGCGTTGAAGGGGTAGAAAGACAAGGCAACTGCCGGTAGGGCACCTACTAGAGCAATATATCTTACGCTTCTCACAGCCTGGCCTCCTTTACCCCCTTTCTTCTAAACAGCCCCCCCTGCACCTCAAAAAAGGCTCTCTGGAGCTCTATGAGCTGTTTTACGCCTTCAAGTCCCAAGGTAAGCATGCGCTCAAAGTCCTCTCGGCTAAAGGAGTGCTCCTCGCCCATTGCCTGCACCTCCGACAGGGCTCCGGAGCCGGTTGCCACCACATTCATGTCCACCTGCGCGGAGGAGTCCTCTTCAAAGTTTAGGTCAAGCAGTAGCTGGCCGTTTACCATGCCTACGCTTACCGCAGCCACGAAGTCCTTTATGGGCGTGGAGCTTATGACCCCTTCCTCGTAGAGCTTTATGACCGCATCCGCCAAGGCCACGAAGGCTCCTGTTATGCTGGCAGTTCTCGTGCCACCGTCCGCCTGTATCACGTCGCAGTCCACCCAGAAGGTTCTCTCGCCCACCTTGGTAAGGTCAAGGGCTGTCCTCATGGCCCTGCCTATTATTCTCTGTATCTCGTGGGTCCTTCCGCTTATCCTTCCTTGGACGGATTCGCGAAGGTTTCTGGTGTGGGTAGCTCTGGGGAGCATGGAGTACTCGGCGGTAATCCAACCCTGTCCCTTGCCTTTTAGGAAGGCTGGGACGCCCTCCTGCACCGAGACGGTGCATATGACTTTTGTGTTGCCAAACTCCACGAGGACGGAGCCCTCCGGGTGCCTCAGGTAGTCCCTGACTATGCGGACAGGCCTGAGCTCTCCTGGTTTTCTCCCGTCAGACCTCAAACCTTTGCCCCCAGAGCCTTGGCCTTTTCCACCACCTCCTCTATTGTCCCCACCATGTAAAAGGCAGGCTCGGGAAGGTGGTCGTAGTTGCCGGTAAGGATTTCCTTAAAGCTCCTTATGTTGTCCTCAAGCTTTACGTACTTGCCGGGCATGCCGGTGAACTGCTCCGCCACGTGGAAGGGCTGTGCGAGAAACTTCTGGATTCTTCTTGCCCTGTTGACTATGGCCTTGTCCTCTTCTGAGAGCTCCTCCATGCCCAGTATGGCTATTATCTCCTGGAGCTCCTTGTATCTTTGTAGGATTCTCTTCACTTCTGAGGCAACTCTGTAGTGCTCCTCTCCTACGAACTCAGGTGCCAAGTACTTGGAGGTGGACTCAAGAGGGTCAATAGCAGGGTATATGCCGAGCTCCGCAAGCCTTCTGGCGAGCACCGTGGTGGCGTCAAGGTGTGCAAACACAGAGTAAGGTGCCGGGTCTGTAATGTCGTCCGCAGGCACATACACCGCCTGTATGGAGGTGAGAGACCCTTTTTTGGTGGAGGTAATTCTCTCCTGGACCTCTCCCACGTCCGTGTTCAGCGTGGGCTGGTATCCCACCGCGGAGGGAAGCCTCCCAAGGAGCGTGGAGACCTCAGAACCAGCCTGAACAAACCTGAAGATATTGTCTATGAAAACGAGCACGTCCTGACCCTCTACATCCCTGAAGTATTCCGCCATGGTAATACCCGTTTGTGCAACCCTGAAGCGCACGCCGGGTGGCTCGTTCATCTGCCCGTAAACCATGACCGTGTAGGGAAGGACGCCGGACTCCTTCATCTCGTGCCACAGGTCGTGTCCTTCTCTTGTGCGCTCACCTACGCCTATGACCACGGAAAAGCCCTTGTGAAACTTGGCTATGTTGTGGATGAGCTCCTGCATTAGAACCGTCTTGCCCACGCCCGCACCACCGAAGAGCCCAACCTTACCACCTTTTACGTAAGGCTCAAGCAGGTCTATGACCTTTATGCCCGTCTCAAGTATCTCCACCTTGGTGGACTGCTCCTCAAGGGGTGGTGGCTCCTTAAACATGGGCCAGTACTCTTCCGCGTTCACCGGACCTGCCTCGTCTATAGGCTGACCTACCACGTTGAAGATTCTTCCGAGGGTTGCCCTACCTACGGGGACCTTTATTGGTCCTCCCAAGTACTCCACCTCCTGACCCCTTACGAGCCCGTCCGTTGCGCCCATGGCTACGCACCTTACCCTGCTTTCGCCTATGTGCTGGGCTATCTCCAAGTAGAGCTCCTCCTCCGCCCAGTTACCACGGTCGTCTACGAACCTCCTTCTGGTCTTCAGACCGTGCCTGACAGGTGGAAGGTTTTTCTCCCCAAACTCCACGTCGATGACCGCACCTATGACCTGCACCAGCTTACCTTTCATTTTTTACCTCCTGCAGTAGCTTATTATAACGGAAAACCGCCTCTGGGACGAGACAGGCTCCATCCAGTAAAATAACTATACATGGCCTATTACCTGTTCGTCACCGGTGGCGTGCTGTCTTCTCTGGGAAAGGGCGTGGCCTCCGCCTCCATAGCCTCCCTGTTGGAAGAGCAGGGACTTAAGGTAAACATCCAAAAGCTGGACCCTTACCTGAACGTGGACCCGGGCACTATGAGCCCCTACCAGCACGGAGAGGTGTATGTTACCGAAGATGGGGCGGAGACGGACTTAGACCTGGGGCACTACGAGAGGTTTATAAACAGGAACATGACCAGAAAAAATAACGTTACCGCAGGCAGGGTTTACTACAACGTGATTCGCAGGGAGAGGGAAGGGGCCTACTTAGGCTCCACGGTGCAGGTCATACCTCACATCACAGACGAGATAAAAAGGCTCATAAAGGAAGCGGAAGAGGACTGCGATGTGGTCATAGTAGAGGTGGGCGGTACAGTGGGCGACATAGAGGGACTTCCCTTTTTGGAAGCGGTGCGTCAGCTCTCCATGGAAGTGGGCAGAGAAAAGGTTCTCTTCGTCCACACTACCTACGTGCCCTTCATTCGGAGCACAGGGGAGCTCAAAACCAAACCTACTCAGCACTCGGTAAAGGAGCTCCGTGCCATAGGCATACAGCCCGATGTGATACTGTGTAGGTCTGAGATGGAGATACCCGAGCCCATAAAGGAGAAGATTGCCCTGTTTACCAACGTGAGAAAGTCGGCGGTCATATCCGCACCCGACGTGGAATACATATACGAGGTACCCCTACACTTCAAGAAGCAGGGTCTTGACAGGCTTGTACTGGAGCACTTCCGACTGCCCTACACACCAACGAAGAGCAAGTGGGAAGACATAGTTAACATACTCAAGTCTGCGGTAGGGGAGGTGAGAGTTGGGCTAGTGGGTAAGTATGTATCTCTGAAAGACTCTTACAAAAGCGTGGTAGAAGCACTAACTCACGGGGGCATAGCCAACGGCGTAAGGGTGAAGATAGAGTGGATAGACGCAGAAGACTGCCGGGAGGACATGCTGGAGCAGGTAGACGGCATACTTGTGCCCGGAGGCTTCGGTGAGAGGGGCATAGAGGGCAAGATGAGAGCTCTCACCTACGGCAGGGAAAAAAGAAAGCCCACCCTCGGCATCTGTCTGGGTATGCAACTCATGTGCGTAGAGCTTGCCAGAAACCTGCTAGGTTTGAAAGGGTCTAACTCAACCGAGTTTGAACCTAACACGCCCCACCCAGTGATAGACATAATGGAGGAGCAAAAGGGCGTAAAAGAGCTGGGAGGCACCATGAGGCTGGGCTCATACCCCTGTAAAATCCTTCCCGGCACGAAGGCGCAAGAGATATACAAGAAGGAACTCATACACGAAAGGCACAGACATCGCTACGAGTTTAACAACCGCTACAGAGAACTCTTTGAGAGGGTAGGTGTGGTCTTTTCTGGGCTGTCGCCTGACGGCCGATTGGTAGAGCTGATGGAACTCAGAGACCATCCTTGGTACCTAGGCTGTCAGTTTCATCCAGAGTTTAAAAGTAAGCCCTTCCAACCGCACCCTCTTTTCGTCTCCTTTATCTCCGCCTGCTTATAAGGTCAAAGATAGCCTTTTACGGACTCAGCTTGTAGCCAAAGCCTCGCACCGTTTGGACGAGCTTCCCGTCCTCTCCAAGCTTTTCTCTGAGCTTTTTGATGTGTACATCCACAGTCCTGTCGTAGACGTCCCTCTTTAAAACCTGCCCCACCAGGTATTCCCTGCTCACAGGCTTGCCGTAGTTTTCCACAAGGGCGGACAGAATGAGAAACTCCGTAGGAGTCAGCTCCACCACTTCGTGGCCTCTTTTCACTTCCCTCCTCTCTAGGTCTATCTCCAAACCACCTACCTTGAAAGTGCTTTGCTTTCTCTCCTTACCCACCCTTCGGAGAACGGCCTTCACCCTTGCTAGGAGCTCTTTCATGGAGAAGGGCTTAGTCACGTAGTCGTCCGCACCGAGAGAAAAGCCCTTCAGCTTGTCCTGCTCCATATCCCTAGCGGTTAAAAAAATCACGGGGAGCTCTTTTAGGTTTGGCGAGCTCTTTATGTACTGAGCTATCCTAAACCCGTCGTAGTCAGGAAGCATCACATCAAGGAGCACTAAGTCCAGGAGCTCAGAGGTGAGCTTTTCCACCGCTTCCTTCCCTCTGAGGCAGAGCACAGGGTCGTAACCCTCCTTCCTAAGGTTGTAGGCTATTAGCTCTGCCAAATCTCCGTCGTCTTCTACTACCAACACCCTGAGGTTCATATCTTCGTAGGCTTTATTCTCACCACCACTTCGTCGGGGTTTATCACGTCTCCCACAGACACGAAAATCTCCTCCACGACTCCTTCCACTGGGCTGTGGACCTCGTTCTCCATCTTCATAGCCTCTACAACAAAAAGCACTTCTCCCTCTTCTACCTTCTGACCTACGCTTACCTTTATGTTTACCACCTTACCTGATATGGGTGAGGTCACATCGCCCATGCCCACCGGTTTGGGTCTCCTGGGTTTGACCTCCGTAGCGTAGGTAATCTCGCCGTAAAGAGATGGGAGCTGTTCCACCTCTTTCAGGGGCTTTAGGAGAACCTCCTCCAACTTGCCGTCAAGTCTGATAAAGATGGGTCTTCCCTCTGCAGTGGGGGCTCCTCTGCCCGCTATCTGCACATGGTACTGCTCTCCGTGAACGGTTATGACAAACTCCACAGGTATGTTCTCCTTCTTCTCTTCAGGGGTCTCCTCCGCAGGAGGCTTTTTTCCCTTTTTCCTATACTCGAAGAACTCCTTCGCCACCAAGGGGAAAAGTGCGTAAGAGAGCATGTCCTCCTCGGTCTCCGCTCCAGCCTTTTTTGCCTCTTCTCTAATGGCGGGGAGCTCTGGGCTGAGAAGGTCCGCAGGTCTTACATGGTAGATAGGTTTCTCATCTCCCAGCGTCTTTTTTATTACCTCTTCCTTTATGGGTGCGGGGGGTCTTCCGTAAAGCCCTTTCACGTAGTCCCGAGTCTCCTTGGTGACTACCTTGTACCTCTCGCCGTACACCACGTTTAGAAAGGCCTGCGAGCCCACTATCTGACTCGTTGGCGTAACCAGCGGAGGATAACCCAAGTCTTCTCTTACTCTGACCACCTCTTCCAGAACGCGCGGGAGCTCCTCTTCCCTTCCTTGCTCTTTTAGCTGACTTATGAAGTTGGATATCATACCACCCGGGACCTGATGTAGCAGGACGCCCACGTCCGGGTAAGGAGGTAGCACGTCGTACTTTTTGTACTTTTTCCTTACGCTGACGAAGAGGTCCCCCGCCTGTTGGTAGAGCTTCTCGTCCACGTTGATGGTGTAGCCAAACTCCCTGAGGGCGTATATCATGGTTTCACCCGGCGGGTGAGAAGTCTGACAGGAGAGGCTGTAGAAGACCGTGTCTATGATATCGGCCCCTGCCTCCACACCCTTGAGCTGTGCCATTTGGGCGAGGTCTGCGGTGGTCTGAGTGTGTAGGTGGACGGGATAACTTGGGAACTCTGACTTGAGAGCTCTGACGAGCTCGTAGCAAACTTTGGGCGAGAGGAGTCCTGCCTGGTCTTTTATGGAAAGTATGTCCACTCCCATGTCCACCAGCTCTTTAGCTACGCCCACGTAGTACTCCACCGTATGCACGGGGCTTATGGTGTAGGAGAGCACGCCCTTTACCACCGCACCCAGCTTCTTTGCGGTCTGGATGGACTTTCTCATGTTTCTGGTGTCGTTGAGGGCATCAAATATTCTGAAGACCTCTATGCCGTTGTCGTAGGCCCTTTTGACAAACTCCTCCACCACGTCGTCCGCGTAGTGTCTGTAACCTACCACGTTCTGCCCCCTCAGGAGCATCTCTAAGCGCGTTCTGGGAGCATGTTTTTTGAACAGCCTCAGCCTTTCCCAAGGGTCTTCTTTGAGGTACCTCAGACACACGTCAAAGGTGGCCCCTCCCCACACCTCCATGGACCAAAAACCGCACCTGTCCAGAATCTCCACCAGGGGTAGCAAGTCCTCGGTGCGCACGCGAGTGGCAAGAAGGGACTGGATGCCATCCCGCAGAGAAACATCAGTTATGTAAATCTCCCGCATGGGGAAATTATACCACCCTGAAGTGGTCAAAGCCTTCTGGCTCAATAGGAACGCCCGCAAGGTAGACCCCTTGGCCTTTCTCTACCACGCCTATCTGCACCATGCTGAGGAATGGATTGAGCCTCTCTACCGGCTGAGTAAAGAGCAGTTGGTAGTCCTCACCGCCCGAGAGGGCGTACTGGAGAGGTTCTTTGCGGTGCTTTTTGCAGAAGGCGAGGAGCTCCTGGGACAGGGGTATTCGGTCGGGAAAGAGGTTTAGCCTGACGCCGCTGGCCTGTGCCAGCTTGTAGGCGTCAGAAGACAGGCCGTCGCTCAGGTCCATGCTTGCGCTGGCGTAGCGAGACACGTGCTTGCACAGGTCTATGCGGGCGGTGGGTCTTAGGTGTCTCTCTATGAGGGTAAGCTCAAAGGGCTCGTAGCTTTTTCTTTCCATGAGCAGGAGCTCAAGCCCAGCCTTCGAGTCGCCCAGCGTCCCCGAGACAAAAAGACCCTCGCCCTCCCTCGCACCCCTTCTGCCCACAAACCTCTCTGTTTTGCCCAACATAAACACGTCTATGCAGAGCTCGTCCCCCCTGCTTATGTTGCCCCCCACCACCTCACAGCGGTAAAAGTCGCAAGCCCTTTTTATACCGTGGTAGAGCTCTTCTAAGTAAGAGACCTCCATGTCGGGAAGCACCAAGGAGACTAAGGCGTACAGCGGTTCTCCGCCGTTTGCCACGATGTCGCTCACATTTACGGATATGGCCTTCCAGCCTATCGCAGAAGGTGGATAAGCGAGCTTGAAGTGTCTGTCTTGCACGAGCACGTCGCAGGTAAGCAGGAGGGTCTGCCCTCCGACCTGTACGGGGGCGGTGTCGTCCCCGATTAGACCGCTCTGGAGTATCTCCTTGAGCCGTTCTATTAGGCCAAACTCCCCGAGCTGGGACACTCTCATTCGGTGAATATCTGCCCCTCTATGGGCTGGACCATCACCCCCATGCTCTGGAGAAAACTTATGGCTTTCTCTATCTCCTCTGGCTCGCCCTCTACTTCTACCGTGAGTATGCCCGTGTCCTTTTTAACCTTTGCGGTTCTTACGTTGAGAACCACGTCAAAGTTCTTACAAACCCTACAGAGCAGGGGCTCTTTCACCTTCTCCTCGGGGTAGATAAGCTGAAGCCTTACCAAGTTCATAGGTGGGCAGTCTGGGCCACTTCTTTCAGCTCTGGATACAGAGGGAACTGACTGCAGAGCTCTGTCACTTCGCTTGCTACGCTCTCTAAAAGGCTCTCCTCCGTGGGGTTTTCTATGACCTTAGCGATAAGCCGAGCTATAAGTCTCATCTCCTCCTCTTTCATGCCTCTTGTAGTCAAGGCCGCCGTGCCTATCCTTATACCGCTGGTCTTGGTGGGTGGCAGTGGGTCAAAGGGCACTGCGTTTTTGTTGACGGTTATGTTGGCCCTCTCCAGTGCCGACTCCGCCTCCTTGCCCGTTATACCCTTGTTTCTCAAGTCCAGCAGGACTATGTGGCTGTCCGTGCCTCCGGTGACCACCTTAAGGCCAAGTCTGAGGAACTCCTCCGCCATGGCCTGAGCGTTGAGCACCACCTGTCTGGCGTAGTCTTTGAAGTCTTCACTCATGGCCTCTTTGAAGGCCACGGCCTTCGCAGCTATAACGTGCATGAGAGGTCCTCCCTGCACGCCGGGGAACACATTTTTGTCCACTTCCCTAGCAAACTCCGCCTTGCAAAGTATAAAGCCACCTCTCGGACCTCTGAGAGTTTTGTGGGTAGTGGAGGTCACGAAGTGAGCGTAGGGCACTGGGTTGGGATAGACACCGCCTGCCACGAGCCCAGAGTAGTGGGCCATGTCCACCATAAGGTAAGCCCCCACTTCCTGCGCTATTTGGGCAAACCTCTCCCAGTCTATGATGCGGGGGTAAGAAGAAGCACCGGCCACTATCAGCTTGGGCCTGTGCTCCTTTGCCATCCTCCAGACCTGGTCGTAGTCTATGAGCTCCGTCTCTGTGTTAAGGCCGTAGTAGAAAGCTTGGTAGATTTTGCCCGAGAAGTTCACCTTAGAGCCGTGGGTGAGATGCCCCCCGTGGGCCAAGTCCATGCCCAGTATAACGTCCCCGGGCTTTAGGACGCTCATGTAAACCGCCATGTTGGCCTGAGAGCCAGAGTGGGGCTGGACGTTGGCGTGCTCCGCACCGTAGAGCTCCTTTACCCTCTCTATGGCAAGGCCTTCAACCGCGTCCACAAACTCACACCCGCCGTAGTATCTCTTGCCGGGGAGACCTTCCGCGTACTTGTTGGTGAGCACCGACCCTTGGGCTTCCATCACGGCAAGAGAGGTGAAGTTCTCTGAGGCTATGAGCTCCAGGTGGTAAAACTGCCTGTTGTACTCCTGAAGGACAAGCTGGTATATCTCGGGGTCTGTCTTCTTTAGGTGCCTCATGGTTTGTATATTTTAAACCCTGATACATACGTTGGGCGAGAAATTCAGACCTTTAAGAAGCCTGTCGTAAAGAGCCTTCCATGGGGCTGGTTTATCGTAAGGTCAAAGATATCACAAGGTAAGAGCTTTCTACGGGCTCACACAGCCAGAGCCTAAAGCAGGAAAAAAGCCCCATACCTTACACGCTCTCCAGTCCTTACACTTGCCAGACTTCTCATAGACCTAGACAGAACAAGACACAGAGCATAAGCCTGTGAGCAGGTGGCACAAGGGCATGACCCTACTTGCCTATCTCTACCGCTACGCCATTGCCAGCTACGATGCTGTGAGTAATTTCTCACCCGGTGTATAAATATACCTTTCTAGAATAACTGATGCAGTAATTAACGAAGATGTTATCACCTTCTCCATAAGAGTTCCTACCTCCATACCAGCTCGCCCAACCTTTGATACCTCAAGCTCTGCAAGCTTGAACAAATAAGAAAGTCAGCCACCTTTCTCTCTCCTTCACAGCCCGTGATATGCCGCTATGGCTGCAGATATGAAAGCTACAAAGTCTTCTTTACTCATCTGTTCTTGATACTCAAAGAGCTGAGGATGGGTTTCTAAATACTTGGTGTTAAACTTACCAGCCCTAAAGTCTGGATCTTTCATGATTTCTATAAGTAAAGGTATAGTTGTTTTTATACCAGTTATTTCATAAGTTTCCAGCGCCGCTCTCATTCTGTCTACTGCCACCTCCCATTGGGGTGCCCATACTATTAGCTTGGCTATCATGGAGTCGTAGTAAGGCGTTACCTCAAAGCCCCTCGAGGCCGCATGCTCAACCCTTATGCCAAAGCCTCCCGGTACATAGTATCTTTCAATAGTCCCTATGCTAGGTGCAAAGTTCTTTTTAGGGTCTTCCGCGTTTATCCTACACTCTATGGCATATCCGTTAAACTTTATATCTTCCTGCTTATACCTTAAAGGCTCACCGGCAGCGATTCTTATCTGCCACTTGACTATGTCTATACCCGTTATCATCTCTGTTACTGGATGCTCCACCTGAATTCTGGTGTTCATCTCAATGAAGTATATGTTCCCCTTTTCGTCCGCCACAAACTCCATAGTGCCTGCGCTATAGTAGCCTATCTCTTTTGCGGTGTTTACCACAAGCTCGCCGTAGTATGCCCTTTTGCCCGGTGTGAGAAGCAAAGAAGGTGCAATCTCCACAAGCTTCTGGTTTCTCCTTTGTATGGAACAGTCCCTTTCTCCAAGATGTATCACGTTGCCATACTTGTCTCCAAGCACCTGAAACTCTATGTGATGGGGGTTTTCTATGTATTTTTCCAACAGAAGGTCACCACGTCCAAAGGCTTTTAAAGCTTCATTGTATGCGCTTTCGTAGTTTCTGAGGAGCTCTTCCTCATTCCTGCATATCCTTATACCTCTACCGCCACCACCCGCGGAAGCTTTCAAAAGCACAGGATATCCTATCTCTTTAGCTATCTGTTTTGCCTCCTGCTCGTCTTTTAGAATGCCGTCGCTACCCGGCACAGTAGGAAGCCCA
>JANXBA010000015.1 GCA_025062075.1 Aquificaceae bacterium | reverse complement strand
GAGAGGCGGGCTACATATTACCACCCTTACCTCACGTACTGCTGAAACTATAATGTGCGAGAAGTACGACTACATGTTGAAGGTAGAGAATGCTGAGGAAGATATAAAATCGATGGTTAAAGCAATTCAAGAAAATTGTCCAAAGAAAATCTTAAAAAGGTCAGAGAGTCTGGCAGAAGAATACTACAGGTTCAAGAGAAAGGAAAAGGATGATTATCCATACTTCCTATCCAGTCCTAATATCTTTAGAAAGAGGGGAAAAGAGGAAATTGAAAGGTGTAAGATGTGTGGATTGTCCGTTTTTGAAGACTTAGAGGATTTATTGAACGCTATCAAGAAGTTTAAATACTTACCACCTGTGGTGTATGTAATCAGGGCGGAAGCCATCAAGATAAGAAAAGTAGGTGAAATATACCACACTCCCTCCATAGACCGTGCTTCGCATAGAACTTTCTTCCCGTGTGCCAATTACAACTCAGAAGATGTTTGGGAAGTTTATAAGGAAATACGTAAATTATGAGACTTATAAAGCACTCCCTCGCCTTTTCTATTGCCACCCTTCTTAGCAGGGTTTTGGGTTACGTAAGGGATGCGGTCATAGCCTATCACTTTGGCGTCTCTCACGTAACAGATGCCTTCTTTGTGGCCTTTAGGCTTCCCAACACGCTCAGAAGACTGCTCGGCGAGGGTGGCTTTAACGCCGCCTTCGTTCCTATCTTCGCCAAGAGGTGCAAGGAAGGCACGGAAAGGTCTTTTCTGAACTCCGCCTTTACCTACTACACGCTTTTTAACCTTTCTGTCACTCTTCTGGGCATGGTCTTCACAGAGTGGATAATAAGGCTCATAGCACCGGGTATAACGGGCAAGGACTACTTCGACCTGGCGGTGTTCATGGCAAGGTTTTTGTTTAGTTACCTTCTCTTCGTCGGTCTTAGTGCTTTTTTCATGGCCGTGCTGAACACGAGGGGCGTCTTCTTCGTTCCTGCCTTTGCTCAGGCTGTTTTTAACTCGGTTGTGGCTCTCTGCGTGACAGTGGGGGCTGAGAAGTTTGGCCACATGGCCCTCGTGGCTGGTGTGGTGCTTGGCGGTCTTGCTCAGCTCCTTTTTCACATCCCCTCCGCCTACGCTTGCGGTCTTATACCAAAGCCTGCCCTCGAGAGGGACGAGGACTTAAGACTTCTCCTGAGAAGGCTCGTGCCTGCGCTTGTGGGCTTTGGCGTGGCTCAGCTCTCCTTCTTCATAGACACTTTCATGGCCTCCTTTTTGGCTATAGGTGCCATATCTTACCTCTACTACGCCAACAGGATTTTTCAGCTCCCTTTGGGAGCTCTCTCCGTAGGCATGGCAAACTCCCTCCTCTCCGCACTGTCTGTGGGTGGCGACCCAAGAGGTAACATCACCCTCGCCTTTAGGTTCGTAACCCTTCTGGCGCTTCCTGCCAGCGGTGGGCTCGTGGTTCTCTCACAGCAGATAATAGCCCTCCTCTACGGGAGAGGTAGTTTTTCTCAGGAGGACGTTCTCATAGCGGGTAAGGTCTTGGCAGTGTACTCTTTGGGTCTGACCTTTTTCTCTCTTCAGAAGGTCTTGGCAAGCGTTTACTTTGCAAAAGGTGACACGAGGACGCCTGTTCTGTCTTCCCTTTTTTCTGTTATCTCCGAAGGGCTTCTGGCTTTTGTCTTTGCCTTTATTTTGAAGCTCGGCGTCGTAGGACTTGCCTTGGGGACCGCCAGCTCCTCTCTTGTGGGTTTTTTCTTTCTTTTTTACTCCTGGAAGGAGAGGCACATAGACGGCAGAGCGTATGGGGCGTCCGCCCTCAAGGGGCTGGTGGCCACCTGGGTTATGTGTATGCTCCTTCTGCTTACAGAGCCCAGCCCTCTGGGTCTTCTTTATGCCATACCAACTGCGGTGATGCTCTACTGGTTTTTGCTACTTCTTTTAAGAGAACCCTTAGCTTACCTGCCCCTGAACCTTTTTAAAAGCCTCGTTAAGAAGTTGGCTAACCCTTGAAGCCCTTCTGCTGGCTTCGTTCTTGTGTATCACGCCCTTGGAGGCGGTGTGGTATATGACACTTACAACCTGCGGTAGAAACTGCTTTGCCTCTTCCACCTGACCGCCTTCTACCATTCTTCTGAACTTTCTTATGTAAGTCTTCATCTTGGACAGGTGCTGGCGGTTGCGCACTCTCCTCTTGGCGTCTCTCCTCATGCGCTTCTCTGCCTGTCTGGTGTTGGGCATGCCTACCTCCTTGAGTGCCTTTTTTGTAAGGCAACGGGCGGATTCGAACCGCCGTAAAAGGGATTTGCAGTCCCTCGCCTAACCGCTCGGCCACGTTGCCTAAAAGCGGGCGACGGGACTCGAACCCGCGACCTGCTGCATGGCAAGCAGCCGCTCCACCACTGAGCTACGCCCGCTGTATTTATATTATTATACACTCTCATGAGACCTTTGCCAAGGCTCTACGCCATAGCTGACACAGGAAGATACCCAGACCTTCTACAGAGACTGGAAAAGGCACTGCAGAAGGGCATAAAGATGGTCCAGCTCAGAGAAAAGAAGGCCTCAGGACTTGAATACTACAGGCTCGCCAATAGGGTAAGAGAACTTACCCAACAGCACGGAGCTCTTTTTCTCCTGAACGACAGGGTGGACATAGCTCTTGCGGTGAGTGCTGACGGAGTGCACCTGCCGGAGAGAGGTCTTCCGCCCTCTGTGGCAAAGAGGTTAGGAGCTGGGCTTATAGTCGGTTACTCCGCACACAGCTTGGAAAGAGCCCTCTGGGCTCAGGAGCAGGGTGCGGACTTTGTAACCCTGAGCCCTATTTTCAAAACCCAATCCCACCCTGAAGCGGAGCCCATAGGACTGCAGAAGTTAAAAGAAGTATCCCAAAAGCTCTCCATTCCCGTTTACGCCCTCGGCGGTATATCGTGGGACAAGATAAAACTCTGCTATAAAAATGGAGCCTACGGCGTGGCAGGTATAGGCATGTTTTTTGACCATGTTGGTCGTGATTGGGGGTCCGACGGGTAGCGGTAAGTCCGAAGTTTGCTGTGCCCTAGCAAAGAAAATAGGAGTAGAAATCATAAGCGCGGACTCTATGTGCGTCTACAGGCACATGGACATAGGCACCGCCAAGCCCCTGCAGTGCATGAAAGAAGTGAAACACCACCTGATAGACATGGTGGACGCAGGAGAACTCTTTGACGCAAAGATGTTTGAGGAGAGCGCCCTCAGGGCTATAGAAGAGATAAAAAAGAAAGGGAAAACGCCTTTGGTGTGCGGTGGCACCTATCTATACTTGCAGGCACTTCTTTACGGCATAGAGGAGACCCCTCCGCCCGACTGGGAGCTTAGAAAAAGGCTCTACCAAGTAGCCCGGAAAAAGGGAAGTGAATACCTACACCAAAAGCTCAAGGCAATAGACCCTCTCTACGCAAGCAAAATATCCCCAAAGGACACAAGAAGAGTGGTAAGAGCTCTTGAGGTCTTTATTAACTCCTTTAAACCCTTTTCCTCCTTCCACAATTGGAACAGACCAAGGTTTGAATTTTTGGCCTTTTACCTCTCCTGGAGCTGGGAAAGCCTCAGCAAAAGAATAGAGGCAAGGGTCAAGAGCATGGTAGAGCTAGGTCTAGTGGAAGAGATTAAAAGGCTCATAGGTATGGGCTTTGAAAACTTTCTTACCTCCCCACAAGCCATAGGCTACAAGGAGCTCCTTCCCTGCGTAAAGGGGGAAAAGCAAGTGCAAGAATGCCTGAGCCAAGTGGTCAAAAACACGAAAGAGTACGCAAAAAGGCAGATAAGGTGGTTCAGAAAACAGAACTGGGTCAAGATAGACATGGAAAGCTTAGGAGTAGAGGGTGCGGTGAACTTAATAAGCGACCACATACAAACCCACGCAAGGAGAAAATAAACCTACCCCATTCACACTTCCGTGCCACCTAAGACCATGGACTTTATTCTCAGGGTGGGTTGGGCATCTGTCACTGGCACGCCCTGACCCTCTTTACCGCAGGTGCCTACGCTCCAGCCCAAGTCCCAGCCCACCGCATCCACGTCCTGCAGAGCTCTTGGACCGTTGCCTATGAGGGTGGCGGACCTGATGGGATAGGTGACCTCGCCCCCTTCTATCATGTAGCCTTCCATCACGTCAAAGACAAAGTCGCCGGTTACCGTGTTTACTTCGCCACCACCCATTTTCACCACCAAAATGCCCCTCTTTGTGTCCGCCACGATGTCCTGTGGGTTGTCCCTGCCGGGGGCTATGTAGGTGTTGGTCATTCTCACCATGGGCACGTGGGCGTAGCTCTGTCTTCTGCCGTTGCCGGTAGACTGCCTGCCCTCCTTCATTGCGGTCAGCCTGTCGTACATGTAGCCCACCAGATAACCTCCCTCTATGAGCACCGTCCTCTGGGCGGGGGTGCCCTCGTCGTCCACCACGAAAGAGCCGTTGTGTCCCTCAAGGGTGGCGTCGTCAATCACGGTGATGAGCTCGCTGGCTACTTTTTGTCCCAGCCTACCCCTGTAGACGGAAAGGCCCTTCTGCACCAAGTCAGCCTCTAAACCGTGGCCTACCGCCTCGTGTATCATGGTGCCACCCGCCTGCCCGGACAGAACCACCGTAAAGTTGCCTGCAGGTGCGGGACGGGCTCTCAGCATGAGGAGAGCTCTTTCTGTGGCCCTTTTGGCTACCTCCTCAGGAGGTGTTTTTTCAAAGAGCTCGAAACCGCCCCTGATGCCCGCGGACTCGTAGCCCCTCTGTAGAAGGCCATCTTCCTGCGCGGTCACATCCACGTAAAAGACCACCCTCTTCTGCAGGTCTTCTGCCATCTCCCCCAGACTGTTTACGACCAGAATGTCTCTGGACCTGTCTACGAGCACCACGGTTACCTGTCTTACCTTGTCTCCGTAGCTTCTGGCGGTCTCGTTGGCTCGCTGGAGTATCTGCGCCCTGTAGAGAAGGTCTTTCTCTTCTGGGTCTACCGTCAGGTCCGTCCAACCTTTTATGTGCCTTTGACCTATCTTTACCGCCCCGTGGCCTCCTCCTCCTGCCAGCGTGCGCGCTACCTCCATGAGGTTTTCAAAGGTGGGCTCCGTGGTGTAGCCGTAGAAGGTCTTGCCCTCCCTTATGAGCCTTATGCCTACTCCCTCTTCCACGCCCCACTGGACTTTGTCCACCTTGTTGTCCTCAAGGTGCATCCTGCAGGTGCGCACCCGCTCGTAGAAAATCTCACCAAACTCACCACCTTGGGAGAGTAGGTTAGAAAGTAAGTACCCCGCCTTTTCTTTTATCAGCTCCTTGACCATGCTTATATATTATGCACGCTTGCACGACTGTGCTAAAATTGTCCTATGGGCGTGAAGATAGACATAAACAGCGTTCAGAGGGACATGTTTATTGAGCACAACGGCATGCCCCACAGGGTTTTGGACTACGAACATGTCAAGCCCGGCAAGGGTCAGGCCTTCGTGAGGGTAAAGGCAAAAAACATGCAGACGGGCAATGTCATCGAGATAACCTACAAGTCCTCTGACTCTATTGAGCTGGCAGATTTTGAGCAGGTCTTTGCGGAGTACTCTTACAGCGACGGCGACTACTACTACTTCGTAAGCCAGACCACATACGAGATGGTGCCTGTGCATGCGGAGAACATAAGGGAGGAGACCAAGTTCCTCAAGGAAGGCATGACCGTAGTGGTGTTCCTCTACAAGGGACAGCCCATAGGCATAGAGCTCCCCAAGCAGGTGGAGCTGGCGGTGGTAGAGACCGAGCCCGCCTTCAAGGGCGACACCGCCGCAGGAGGCTCCAAGCCCGCAAAGTTGGAGACCGGCGCAGTGGTGCAGGTGCCCTTCTTCGTAAAAGAGGGAGACATAGTAAAGGTGGATACGCGCACCGGCGCCTACATAGAAGTGGTCAAAAGAGGCTAATGGACAAGGAGTTCGTAAGAGAGCTCATAAGACTGCTCAGAGGTAGCAACGTAAAGTGCCTGAGCTTAGAGACCGAAGGCTTTAAGCTCTATGTAGAGACTTACCATAAGGACCACCAAGCGGTAGAGACCCCCCAGAGAGAACCCCTTCAGGAAGCTGAAGCTAAAGAGCTCCCCAAGGAGCTCCACGTGATAAAGAGCCCTCTGGTGGGCACCTTTTACCGCTCGCCGGCGCCGGGAGCTCCTCCTTTTGTGGAGGTGGGGGACATAGTTTCTCCGGGGCAGGTGCTGTGCATCGTAGAAGCCCTTAAGGTGATGAACGAGATAGAAAGCGACGTAAGAGGCAAGGTGGTGCAGATAATGGTAAACAACGGCGAGACGGTGGAGTACGGCCAGCCCCTTTTTCTAATAGACACGAGCGTTTGACAGATTATGAGGCTTGCAAGCTTTTGGAACACGCACAGAAGGGCTCTTCTCTCCTACATGATGGTGGGCTACCCCGACTACGAAACTTCCTTAGAGGTCTTTCGTACCCTCCTGAGAGAAGGCACGCACATATTGGAGATAGGCATGCCCTTTTCAGACCCGGTGGCGGACGGGCCCACCATCCAGCAGGCTCACGAGAAGGCACTAAGAGGTGGCACCAAGCTCGCCCACCTTTTTGAGCTTACTTACCAGCTCAGAAGAGAGTTTCCCCAAGTGCCCTTTTTAGCGATGACTTACTACAATCCCGTATTTAGGAAGGGGGTGGAAAGCTTTTGCATGGAGTCTGCTCAGGCGGGCATAGACGGGCTTATCGTGCCAGACCTGCCATTCGAAGAGGGCAGAGAGCTGAAAGAGGCTTGCCTTAAGCACGGGCTCTCCTTGGTCTTTCTGGCTTCACCCACAAGCACCGACAAGAGGCTAAAGCTCATAGGAGACTACTCAGACCACATGGTCTACTTTGTCTCCCTTACGGGCACCACGGGAGCCAGAGAAAGCCTGCCCCTGCATAGGTTAGAGGAGAGGCTCAGAGTATACAGGTCTGTGTGCGAAAAGCCTGCGGTGGTCGGCTTTGGCATCTCCAAGCCTGAGCAGGTAAGGGAGATATGCAGGTTTGCGGAGGGCGTGGTGGTGGGAAGCCACTTTGTTAGGCTTGCGGGGGAGGGCAAGCTGGAAGAGCTGGCAAAGAGCGTAAGGGAAATGAGCAGGGCGGTGTTAGAATATTAGACCAATGCTCTTCTGGAGGAAGTCCCAAGAGGAGAAGCTTGCGGAGCAAGGAGACAAGAACGCCATACTGAGCCTCGTGGAAAAGGGCAAGAAAGACAGAGCAATCCAGATACTCGAAAACTTCAAGGAAAATCCTGAGCTCAGGGGCCTTCTCTACAGGCTTTACATGGAGGAGGGCAAGTACTACTACGCCTACCAGCTCGTGGAGCACTACGACCCGGGGCTTGCCACTGCCAAGGAAAAGGCCCTTATCTACGAAAAGGTCGGGGAGATAGAAAAGTCCGCTCAGGAGTACGCCAAGCTGGGCGACTGGGAGAGCCTTAAAAAGGCAAGCACTCTCTTCCTGCAGGCAAAGAGGCCAGAAAAAGCCCTTGAGTGTGTAGAGCGTGCCCTGAAGCTGGTTCCCGCCCTCAAAAGGCAGGAGGTGGAAGAGCTCGCACGAAGAGTAAAAGAGGAGCTCGGGCTTGTAGAGAGGGAGAGCTTCTTAGACAAGCTCCGCAGGGGTTTGAAAAAGACCAGGGAGGTGGTGGAGTTTAACCTCCTCTTTGCGGGGCGGAAGATAGACGAGGAGCTCTTTGAAGAGCTCGAAGAAAAGCTCATAAGGGCGGATGTGGGCAGTAAGACAGCTCTGTATCTGACTCAGGAGCTCCGCAAGGAGGCCATAAGAAAAAACCTCAAGACCTCTGACCAGCTCGTAGAGTACTTCAAAAAGCTCCTCTCGGAGCAAATCTCCTCCTGCGAGGCCACTCTCAAAGAGACCGAGGGCAGGAGCGTGTACCTTTTTCTGGGCGTGAACGGCTCTGGAAAGACCACCACAGTAGGCAAGCTGGCCTACAAGTTCACCAAAGAGGGTAAAAAGGTGCTTCTGGTGGCCGGTGACACCTTTAGGTCTGCGGCCATAGAACAGCTGGAGGTGTGGGCCCAGAGGAGCGGTGCGGAGCTGGTGAAAAAGCACGAGGGTGCGGACCCGGCCTCCGTGGTTTACGAGGCCATGCAGAGGGCGGAGCGGGAAGGCCATCAGGTGGTTCTCGTTGACACCGCAGGCAGGCTCCACACCAAAGAACCCCTCGTGCGCGAGCTCAGAAAGACCAGAGACATCATAAAGAAGTTCTCTCCGGAGCAACCCACCGAAACACTCCTGGTGATAGACGCTACCGTAGGGCAGAACTCCATCCAGCAGGCAAAGATTTTCAAGGAGGCGGTAGAAGTGACGGGCATAGTGCTCACCAAGTTGGACGGCTCTGCCAAGGGCGGTGCCATCGTGCCTATCTGCAAAGAGCTGGGCATACCGGTCAAGCTCATAGGGGTCGGAGAGGGCATAGAAGACCTTCAGCCCTTCAGAGTGCAGGCTTTTGTGGAGGAGCTCTTCTCTTAGGAGGTAGGCATGCTACCGGAGGAGTTCATAAAAGTGCCAGAAGTGCCCGCAGGTATTGTAGAGCTTCCCACCATGCCCCTGAGAGACTTGGTGGTCTTTCCCACCATGGTGGTGCCTCTCTTCGTGGGTAGGGCCTTTTCTATAAAGGCGGTAGAGGAGGCCCTTGAAAGGGACAGGCTTATTTTTCTGGTGCTACAAAAGGACAAGAGCGTAGAGTCGCCCAGCAAGGAGGACCTCTACAGTGTGGGGACGATAGCCCACATCCTGAGGTCCGCATCCATGGAGGAGAACCGCCTCAAGCTATTGGTGCAGGGCATAAAAAGGGCAAAGCTCTTAGAGCTCAAGCGGGAGGGGAACTTCTACACCGCCACCGTAGAGCCGGTAGAGGAGCCGGAGCTGAACCTTGAAAGCCTGCCCAGCGAGACAAAGGCTTACGTAAAGTCCATAAAGGAACAGCTGGATACTGCGGTCTCCTTCGGAAAGCAGGTGATGCCGGACATGGTGATGTTCATAAAGGAGCTGGAAGACCCCGGCAAGGTGGCGGACTTGACCGCCTCCCTCTTGGACATAAAGGCCTCCGAGGCCCAGAGGGTGTTAGAGACCTTTGACGTGGTAGAAAGGCTCAAGCTGGTGCACCAGCTCCTCCAGACCGAAGTAGGTCTTCTGGAGGTGCAGAACAAGATAAGGGGCGTTGCACGGGAGAGGATAGAGAAGGAGCAGAAAGAGTACTTTCTACGCCAACAGCTTAGAGCCATACTGGAGGAGCTGGGAGAGGGCGACGAGCGAAAGGTGGAGATAGAAGAGTACAGGAAAAAGCTGAGCAAGCTCAAGCTCTCTGCAGAGACTCGGGAGGAGATAGAGAGGCAGATAAAGAGGTTGGAAAAGCTCCATCCGGACTCCGCGGAGGCGGGCGTGCTGAGAACTTGGCTTGAGTGGGTCTTGGACCTTCCTTGGAACAGGAGCACGCGGGACAGGTACGACTTAGACAAGGCACGGAAAGTGTTAGACAGGGACCACTACAACTTGGAGAAGGTAAAGGACAGAATCATAGAGCACTTGGCGGTCAAAAAGCTTACCAAGGGCAGGAGCGGGATGGTGCAGATACTCTGCTTTGTAGGTCCTCCGGGCGTGGGTAAGACCTCCTTGGGTAGGTCCATAGCGGAGTCCTTGGGCAGGAAGTTCGTCCGCATATCCTTGGGTGGCGTGAGGGACGAGGCGGAGATAAGAGGACACAGGAGAACCTACGTGGGTGCCATGCCCGGCAGGATAATTCAGGCCATAAAGCAGGCAGGCACCAAAAACCCCCTTCTGGTCTTGGACGAGATAGACAAGCTCTCCTTCTCCTTTCAGGGCGACCCCGCCTCAGCCCTTCTTGAGGTGCTCGACCCTGAGCAAAACAGGAGCTTCGTGGACCACTACATAGGTCTGCCCTTTGACCTGTCAGAGGTGTTTTTCGTCTGCACCGCCAACAGGGTGGACACCATTCCCCGCCCTCTCTTGGACAGGATGGAGGTCCTGTTCCTGTCAGGCTACTCGGAGGAGGAAAAGGTTTTCATCACCAAAAACCACCTTCTGCGGAAGCTCCTTCCCGAGCACGGCTTTAAAGAGGGGGAGGTGCTCTTCAGCGACGAGGCAATCCTTGAAGTCATAAGAGGCTACGCACGGGAGTCTGGAGTGCGAAGCCTTCAAAGGCAGATAAGCTCCATCTTGAGAAAGCTTGCCCTCAGACGCCTGAAGGGAGAGGCCCCACCCTTTGAGGTGAAGGCTCAAGATATAAAGGCCTTTTTGGGCGTCTCCAAAAGACACTGGACTTTGGAGGAAAAGCCCATGGTGGGAGTGGCGGTGGGGCTTGCTTGGACGGAGTTAGGGGGCGAGATAATGCTCATAGAGGCCACCAAGTTCCGCGGGAAGGGCAACCTCATACTTACCGGCTCTCTCGGGGAAGTGATGAAAGAGTCCGCTCAGGCCTCGCTCTCTTACATAAAGTCTAAGGCGGAGGAGTACCACATAGACCCCGAAGTTTTCTCTCAGGTGGACGTGCACATACACGTGCCGGAGGGTGCGGTGCCCAAGGACGGCCCCTCCGCAGGTGTGACTTTGGCTACCGCTTTGCTGTCGCTGTTCAGCGGAAGTGAGGTGAGAACAAACGTGGCCATGACGGGGGAGATTACCCTCAGGGGCAGGGTCCTGCCGGTGGGAGGCCTGAAGGAGAAAATTCTCGCCGCCAAGAGGGCGGGCATATACGAGGTCATCCTGCCTGCCAAAAACCGGGAGGAGGTGATGGAAGACCTGCCCCAGTACGTGCGGGACAAGATGCACCTACACTTCGTGGAGAACTTGGAGGAAGTTTTTGATATAATTTTCAACAAGGAGGTGAAAAGAGGTTGGCTATAGTGCAGGTTTTTGACAACGAGCCCTTTGAGAAGGCCTTCAAGCGTTTCAAGAGAATAGTAGAAAGGGAAGGCATACTCACCGAGGTGAAAAGAAGGCAGTTCTACGAAAAGCCCAGCGAGAAAAAGAAGAGAAAGGAGAGACAGGCAAGGAAGAGAATGATAAAAGCTCTCAAGAAGAGAAACCTCCTCTGAGCTGGTCCGCTCCATAGGCCTTTAGCAGTTCCCTCTGCTTGTCCAGTATGAAAGCCCTTATACACTCCTGCTGTTCGCTGTCAACTTCTTCAAACTTCATGCCAAAGCAGGTCTTCTCCGCGCTACTTTTCACGTGTCTTACAGTTCCGGCAACTTCCATATGACAAGAGCTGAGCCCAAAGCTTACGAAAACTCGCTCTCCCACCTGCACCTGCAGGTAGCGTTGGACGCACACACGCAGTCCGTGAAGGCTTATGTCTTCCACCGTACCTTCCACAGCTTGCTCCTCCTTGGCGGACAGGCGTAGTTTACAGGGGAGCTTAACCCGCCATCTCTGACTTCCCCGGAGCTGTATCTTGGACAGCTCTTCTACGTGAGATAGAACAAGCACCAACCTGTTTCCGTCCCTGTAGGTGCGTAGCACCTGACTTTGAAAGTAATAACGGCCGTCGTCCTCTCTCAGAAAGGAAAACTTCACCCTGTCGCCGGGCCTTATGAAGGTGGTAGAAGCCTCCAGAAGGGCCACATGTAGTTCTACTTCGTTTTTCTCCCACACTACAGAGCTGTATGCGGTGTTTTCAGAGGCAACAAAACCCGTCTGGTAGAGTTGTATGTCTCTGCTACTCCTGAGAGGTAAAAACCAGGGCAGGTCTTCAAATCCCAATCTTCTTCTAAGGTCAGCTACCGCTTCTGCGTGGGACGTATCCTCTCTCACTAGCTTGCCCATGCACTCTTCAAACATCTGTCTGTTTTGAAACAAACTAAGGGGCTCTTCAGAGCTCTTTGCACACTTCCAAAGGAGAGCGGTCTCCTCCTCCGCAAGCCCGAGGGATTTGCCGGTGCGGAAAAATTCTCTCTTGGTTTTGACTCTCTTCTTGCGTTCTAGCCACCATCTGCGTAGAAAAAAGGGCAACATCACCACCGCGGACAGACCTGCCAGCGCAAAGA
>JANXBA010000051.1 GCA_025062075.1 Aquificaceae bacterium | reverse complement strand
AGACCTCCTCCCGGTGCGGACTGCTCCATCCTAAGAAGGTCCAAGAGGAAAAGCCTGAAATCCCTCAGGTTTAGACCTTCCAACACCCTCTCATAGGACTCGTGATACTGTCCAAACCTACACGGTCCACAAGAGCCTATGGTGACGAATATGTACCTGTCCTTTAGGGCTTGCTCTCCTTCCTTTTCCTTTATGGTCATAAGGGCTCTTGCCAGGTTTCCGGCGGTAAAGGTGGTGGGACAGCACGCTCCTACATCTATAAATTCTTTACCTATGTCTAAGTCTTGTCTTTCTATGTTGGGTAACGGTTGGCTTTTGTAGCCTACCCTTTCAAGAGAGCCCTGTATGAGCCTTTCATGCTTCCATGTAAGACCGCCGAAAAGTATAGTGGTGCTTGGTCTTTCTTCTTTTGTGAAGGGTCTTGGTCTGTAGGCTCTGTAGTGAGCTTGTTTGGTTTCCATCGCAAGCCCTCCTCGTTAAGCTTTTTCTAAAAAATTTAAATGCTTTTGTGGGCAATTTTTATGTGTTATGTCATAACATAGTCAGCAGTCAAACTTCACCGTGCACGGTGTCCTTTATGTAAAGCGTTTTGTATAAAAAAACTTGACAAAAGTTTGCTAAAGTTTTATATTAGTGAAGGCAAGGAGGTGCAAAATGGCGGAGAAAATCATAGGTATAGACCTGGGCACTACCAACTCGGTGGTGGCAGTCATCATAGGCGACGAGCCCGTAGTGATAGCCAACCAGGAAGGCTCAAGGCTCACGCCGTCAGTGGTATCTTGGACAAAAGAGAAGGAAGTGCTGGTGGGAGAGCCAGCCAAGAGGCGCGCCATATTAGACCCGGAGAACACGGTCTACGAGTCCAAGAGGTTTATAGGCAGGAAGTACGAAGAGGTTCTGGAAGAAGCCAAGAGGGTCTCTTATCGGGTCTCCGCGGACGACAAGGGAGACGCTAGCTTTGAGATTCCAAACCTGGGCAGAAAGGTGCGTCCTGAAGAGGTGGGAGCTCAAGTGCTCAAAAAGCTCAAAGAGGCCGCAGAGGCCTACCTTGGCGAGAAAATCACCAAAGCGGTCATTACAGTACCTGCCTACTTCAACGAGAGACAGAGACAGGCCACCAAGGACGCAGGAAAGCTGGCAGGACTTGAGGTGCTGAGAATTCTCAACGAGCCCACCGCCGCAGCCCTTGCCTACGGCCTTGACAAGAAGAGCGACGTGAAGATACTGGTCTACGACTTCGGCGGTGGCACCTTTGACGTGTCCATACTGGAAGGAGGCGAAGGGGTCATAGAGGTCAAGGCCACCGCAGGAGACACCCATCTGGGTGGTGCCAACGTGGACGAGAGAATTATGGAGTGGCTCATAGAGGAGTTTAAGAAAGAGACGGGCGTAGACCTCAAAAAGGACAGGACCGCCCTCCAGAGGCTGAAAGACGCAAGCGAGCAGGCAAAGAAGGAGCTCTCCTTTAAGTTGGAGACCGAGATAAACCTGCCCTTTATCACCATAGACCCCTCCACCAACCAGCCCCTACACCTACAGAAAAGGCTCACCCGTGCAAGGCTGGAGGAGATGATAAAAGACTTGGTGGACAGGACCATGGAGATAGTCAAAAAAGCCTTGGAAGACGCCAAGCTCAGGCCTCAAGACATTCAGGAGGTGGTGCTGGTAGGAGGTTCTACCCGCATACCCCTCGTCCAGCAGAGGATAAAAGAATTCTTCGGTAGGGAGCCCCACAAGGGCGTAAACCCCGACGAGGTGGTGGCGGTGGGCGCAGCCATACAGGCGGGCGTGCTCTCCGGTCAGGTCAAGGAGATACTGCTGGTGGACGTAACCCCTCTGTCGCTGGGCGTGGAGACCTACGGAGGGGTGATGACCGTGCTCATACCCCGCAACACCCCCATACCCTACAGGAAGTGCGAGACCTTTACCACCGCCAGCGACTACCAGACGGAGGTGGAAATCCACGTGCTCCAAGGCGAGCGTCCTATGGCAAAGGACAACAAGTCGCTGGGCAAGTTCTACCTCACGGGCATACCACCCGCCCCGAGAGGCGTGCCGAAGATAGAGGTCTGCTTTGACATAGATGTGGACGGCATACTGCACGTGACCGCTAAGGACTTGGGCACCGGCAAGGAGCAGTCCATAAGAGTGCAAGCCTCTTCGGGACTCACGCAGGAAGAGATAGAAAAGATGCTCAAAGAAGCCCAGCTCCACGAGGAGGAAGACCGCAAGAAAAAAGAGCTGGTAGAGGCCAAAAACCAGCTGGACCAGCACGTGTACAACTTAGAGAAAATTCTCAAAGAGAACAGAGAAAAGCTCCCCGCAGAGCTGGTCTCAGAGGCAGAGAAGGTGTTGGAAGAGGCCAAAAAGGTCTTCGCCGGTGCGCAGGACGTTCAAGAGGTCAGGAGGGCGACAGAGAAGGTGTTGGAAACCGCAGGGAAGGTAGGAGGACACCTATACCAGCAAACTTCTCGCACCTCAGGAGAAGGAGGAGAGGTAATAGAGGGGAAACCCATGTGATATAATCAAGACCGCCTATGGCGGTCGCCCTCTACCTTTTTCTGCTCTTTCTGTACTCCGACAGCCTGCATGCCTTAGAAAAGGGCATAAGAGAGAACTGGCACAAACTCTCCCATCCCCACAAGGTTTACGAACTTTACAGGCTACTGGGCTTTAAGTGCGTGTGGTTCTGTCAGGGTGCTCCCACGGAGCATCTGCGGAGTTTCCAAGAAGTGCTCAAAGAGGTGGTCCATCACGGGCTCAATCCTCAAGACTACCTGCCAAGGGAGGGTTTAGAGCCTGAGTTGGCCTACACGGACGCCCTACTTAAGCTCTCTTACGACCTCTACTACGGCAGGCTTGAACCTTCCAAAGTCTACAAAAACTGGAACCTGCCCAAGAAACCTGACAGAGTGCTCCAGACGCTCCATGCACTGCTGAGAGAACACCGTCTGACAGAGCTCCTGAGAGAGCTCTCACCGCGCAGTTCCGACTACTGGTTTCTGGTAGAGCAGGCCAAAACCCTGCGGGAGCTCTCCCACGTAGAGTGGAAGCCAATCAGAGAAACAAGACGGGACGAGACGGGCCCCTGTCTTCAGGAGGTAGCCTACAGGCTCTTTCTTCTGGGCGACCTTGAAGAGTACAGGGGTGCGGACCTCTCAACCTGGGAACTCCAAGAAGCCCTGAAGAGATTCCAGCAAAGGCACGGACTGCCCGTCAGCGGTCAGCTGGACAAGAAAACCCTCGGCGAGCTAAACGTGAGCCCCGCCCAGAGACTCCAGCAGGTCTACCTTAACTTAGAGAAACACCGCTGGCTCTCCACCGAGCACAAAAAGGCGGTGGTGGTCAACATCCCCTCCTTTGAGCTCTTCTACTTGGAAAGAGGTGTTCCCCTACTCCACTCCAAGGTAATAGTGGGCAGAAACTACAGGACAGACTTCCGTCCTACACCCGTGCTCTACAGTAAAATAGAGAGCATAAGCCTGAACCCTAAGTGGTACGTCCCTCTTTCCATATCCACCAAGGACATACTACCTAAGGTCCAAAAGGACCCTAACTACCTCAAAAGAAGGGGCTTCAAGGTATTCTACATGGGCGAGGAGGTTGACCCCCTGCAGGTGGACTGGTCTTCTTACAGTCAGAAAAACTTTCCCTTTCTGCTGGTGCAGGAGGCAGGACAGAGAAACTCCTTAGGCAGGATAAAGTTCAACTTCCCCAACCCTTTTGCAGTCTATCTGCATGACACGCCTGACAAGCACCTGTTCAATCACACCAAAAGGGCCTTCAGCTCTGGCTGTATAAGGGTGGAAAAGGCCAAGGAGCTCGCTCTCCGCCTTTTGGGGGAAGGCTGGGACCAGAAAAGGCTGGACAACCTCATAAAAACGGGGCAGACTCAGAGCATAAAGCTAAACGAGGCGGTGCCCGTTTACTTGCTCTACTTTACTGCCTTTGAGCGGGACGGCAGGCTCCACTTTAGAGAAGACCTCTACGGGTATGATACAATTCTGTCTCGTCTTGTCTCCTCTGGAGGTGGAAGATGACAAGGAGAGGACTGCTGAAGTCCTTAGGATGCTTAGGACTGGTGCTGGCTGGGAGCTCCCTATCCTACGGTTCTCTGTTCGTCTCTGAAGGCCTTATGGAAGGGGCAAGGTCCCTCAACCTGTACGCCCTCAACACCGGTGAGAGCTTGCGTGTCGTGTACTGGATGGAAGGCACTTACCTGGACAGTTCCCTTCGGGAGATATACCACCTTCTTAGAGACCACAGGAACGGACAGGTGCATCCCATAGATGTCAGACTTTTGGACCTTCTCTACATGATTACCAAGCTCTCTGGGCACAACCGTATAGTGGTCATCTCTGGATACAGGTCCACCCGGTCCAACGAATACCTCTACAGAAAAGGTAGGGGCGTCGCCCGAGAAAGCTACCACACGAAGGGCATGGCGGTGGACATAAGGGTAGAAGGTCTACCCCTACAAACGCTGAGAGACTTAGCCCTTAGCCTGAGGGCGGGAGGCGTAGGATACTACCCAAGCTCCGGCTTCGTGCACCTAGATACGGGCGAATTTAGGCACTGGTGATGCTCAGGGTCTTTGTGGGGTTTTTTGTCACGAAAAAGCTGCAAGAATGGGTGGAAAAGCTCCAGTCGCAAAGCAACGGCTTCATAAAGGGCAAGTGGGTGGAGCCTCAAAACTTCCACATAACCTTTCACTTCATAGGGGAAGTGCAGCAGGAAAGGCTAGTGGACATACTCAAAAGCCTGCAGGAAACCTCCCAAAAGCTCAAACCCGTTAGGGTGAGGTACAGAGGGCTCGGGGTGTTCCCCAGTCTCGACAAGGCGAGGGTCCTGTGGATAGGCGTAGCAGGAGGGCACCACCAGCTTGTGGACATTGCCAAAAGCATCGTAAAGGCAAACAGACGGGTAGGCATAAAAGAGGAGGGCAAGCCCTTCCACCCTCACGTAACTGTCTGTCGCATAAAAGAGTTTGAAATAAAGCCTATGAAGGACCTTCTCCGTCTTTACGAGAACACGTCCTTTGGCGAGGACGTGGTAGACAGAGTGGCCTTGGTAAAGAGCTCTCTGACCGCAGTAGGGCCCATTTACACCGTCATAGAGGAGTTCTACTTCCGTGGGTGATTGGACTTACGAGAAGGCTGGGGTGAGTCTGGAGCGTGCGGAGGCCTTCGTGGAATACATAAAGGGCAAGCTCTCCCTCCTGCCCCAGAAGGTTCTACTCTTTGGAGCCTTTGCCAGCGGTGTGGAGCTCAAGGGCTACAAAAGGCCCGTGCTTATGCTAACGGCGGACGGCGTGGGGACAAAGCTAAAAATAGCCCAAAAAGTAGGCATCCACCACACGGTAGGCGTAGACCTAGTGGCCATGAACGTAAACGACCTGCTCACCAGCGGTGCGGAGCCTCTTGCCTTCTTGGACTACATAGCCACAGGCAAGATAGAGCTGGAGGTCTTGAAAAGGGTGATGGACGGCATCGTAGAAGGCTGTAGGCTTGCCCAGGTGCCGTTGGTGGGAGGAGAGACTGCGGAGATGCCCGACTTCTACCCAGAGGGTGTGTACGACCTGGCAGGCTTTTGCGTAGGTGCCTGCGAAAAAGAAAAGCTCGTGACCGGTCAGGGTATAAGACCTGGAGACCTGATAATAGGCCTTCCCTCCAGCGGACTTCACAGCAACGGCTACAGCTTGGTGAGGAAAATCCTCCAGGAGAAGGGCATCTCCTACGAGGAGACTCCGCCCGAGTTGGGAAGACCTCTGTGGCAAGTCCTTTTGGAGCCAACCCGCATATACACGAAGGAGGTCCAACAGCTCAAAACTTCGGGTATAGTCATCAAAGGCATGGCCCACATAACAGGAGGAGGTATCCCCGGGAATCTGGTGAGAATACTGCCCGAAGGGTGCAGGGCACGGGTAGAGCTCTCCCGCGTGCCAAGCCAACCGGTCTTTGGGTGGATACAGTCTCTGGGAGGGGTGTCCACTGCGGAGATGTGCAGAACCTTTAACATGGGCGTGGGCTACATAGTGGTTGTAGAAAGACGGGAAGAGGACAAAGTGCTAAGCCTTCTAAAGGATGCCTTTTTATGCGGTTATGTTGAAGAGGGTAAAAGGGATGTGCTTGTGGTGTAGGCTTTTAGCGCCGTGCCTTTTACTTCTGAGTCTTGCCAGGGCTCAGGTGGTGGAGCAGGTCAGGGTAGAAGGTGCAAGGTTCGTCCCAGAGGAGGTCATACTGGGTATCATAAACCTACGGCAGGGAAGCTTTTACAGCCTGGACTTGGTAAGGGAGAGCATAAGGAAGCTCTACCGGACGGGCTTTTTTGACCAGATAGAAGTTTACGAAGAGAGAGTGGGCGACAGAGTGGTGCTTATCTACCGCGTGAAGGACCTGCCCGTCATATACAAGATTGAGTTCGTAGGAAACAGAAGGGTAAAGACCGAAGAGCTGGAGAAGAGAATAGGCATAGAGACGGAGGTGGGCAAATTAGACCCAGAGGAGCTCACCAAAGGTTTCACCTCTGCCCCAGCTCTGGAAGAGAGGCTTGAGATACAAAGAAGGCTCAAGCTGGGAAGGGTTCTCACCCGTGAGGAGCTGGAATTTATAAGGAGGAAAATCTTAGAAGTTTACGCCAAAGAAGGCTATCCGGAGGCGCAGGTAAGCTACGAGCTGGTGCCCCGCAAGGGTGCCTCCAAGGTAGTTTACACCATAAAGGAGGGAGAGCCCCAGCACGTGCGTAGCATAAAGATAACCGGGAACAGGAGCTTCAGCAGAAGCAGACTTCTGTCCCTGATGGAGACAAAACCCGTAAACCTACTTACCCTCCGCCTGAAACCTCCCTTCAGCGAGGAGGTCCTGAAAGAGGACATAAGAAAAATACAGGACTTTTACCGCTCCGAGGGCTTTTTAGAGGTAAAAGTAGATTACTCGGTCAGAAAGGAGGGGAGTGCTCGCGAAGTAACCATAGCGGTGCAAGAAGGCCCAAGGTACAGGCTCAAGGAGCTCAGAATAGAGGGCAACACCTACTTCGCATACGGAGAGCTCACGAGGGAGGTCCTACGCAGAGAAAAGGCCACGTTCTACAGACGAGAGACCATAGAGAGGCTGAAGGAAAACATAAGAAGGAAATACTCACAGATAGGCTTTCTGGGCGTGGCAGTAGAAGAGCTGGAGAAAGTAGACCCAGAGAGCAAGACAGTGAGCCTCCTTCTAAAGGTGCAAGAGGGCGAACCCACTTACGTGAACCGCATAGAGATTCAGGGGAACTACGAGACCAGAGACTACGTGATAAGGCGGGAGCTCAGGTTTCAAGAAGGTGAGCTGGCAAACCAGAAGGAGATAGACAGGTCCAAAACCCGCATCTTCGGTCTGGGCTACTACCAGGACATCTCTGTAGAGCCTCTTAACGTGGAAGGTGGACGGTGGGACTACGCAGTGAAAGTAAGAGAGAGGTTTACCGGGCAGTTCTCTGTGGGGCTAGGCTACAATCAGGTGACGGGCATTTCAGGCTTCCTATCCTTGCGTAAGGGAAACTTCCGAGGGACGGGAGACGTGGCCGGTATATCCCTTTCCTACGGAAGTAAGTCCAGGGACAACTCTCTTTCCTACACGAGAAGGTGGTTCCTTAACAGGCCCATAGACCTGACGGGCTCAATCTACGACAAGAGGGTAGAATACAGCACCTACACGGTAGAAAGAACAGGCACGGACCTTCTCCTTTCTCGGGAGCTTGCGGAGTTTTGGAAGATAAGCGCAGGCATCAGCCTGCAAAGGGTAGGATACGAAAATATATCACCTCAGGCTTCTCCTCTCGTAAGGCAGGAAGAGGGCATAAAGCAGTCTAGAAAGCTCCTCTTTGGCGTCAGCAGAGACACTAGGGACAACTACCTCTTCCCCTCGCAGGGAGCTCTGACAGAGGTCAGCTATTCAGTCGCAGTGCCCGTGCTGGCAGGCAACGAGCGATACAACAAGATAACTCTGTCCCATCAGCAGTTCCTCAGGGACTCACTTTTTAACACGGGCTTTATCTTGTCTTTCAGAGGTTCGCTTGGCTTGGTAGAGCCTTACGGAGATAGGAGGGTGCCTCTGGACGAGAGGTTCTTCGTGGGTGGAGACTTCAGCATCAGGGGCTACCGCTACGGCTACGCAGGACCCTTAGACCCAAACACGCTGGACCCAGTAGGCTCCAAGCGACAGCTAGTGCTCTCCGTAGAAGCAAGCTATCCCCTCTACAAAAACGTGCTGTACGGGGCTCTCTTCTACGACAGCGGTCTGGGCTTTGACCGGTGGGCTGAGCTCAGACCCAAAAACCTGAAAGGGAGCTTCGGCGTGGGTTTGAGGTTCGTCACTCCCCTTGCACCCATAAGGATAGACTGGGCCTTTAAAACGAAAAAAGTTCCTGGCGATACTTCGTCCAGCAGGATACATTTTGTGTTGGGAGCGTTCTTCTGATGATGGCAAGAGCTCTAACCATAGCTGGGTCGGACAGCGGAGGTGGTGCGGGCATTCAGGCGGACTTGAAAACTTTTACTGCGCTCGGCGTTTACGGCATGTGTGCCATCACCTCCGTCACGGTGCAGAACACGCAGGGCGTCTACGGTGTGGTGGACATGCCACCTCAGGTGGTCTACGACCAGATAAGGGTAGTGGCGGAGGACATAGGGGTGGACGCCTTCAAGACAGGCATGCTCTCCAACGAGGAGATTATCCACGCGGTGGCCAAAGCCATAGAGGACTTTAAGCTTTCCAACTTCGTCTTGGACCCTGTGATGAGGGCAAAGTCTGGGGACCCTCTGCTACGCCGGTCCGCTCGGGAAGCGCTTGTAAGGGAGCTCCTGCCAAGAGCTCTCGTGGTGACCCCCAACATACCCGAGGCGGAGGAGCTGTGCGGTTTCCAGATAAAGACCCTTCAGGACATGGAAAGGGCCTGCAGGGAGATTTACTCCCTTGGGAGCTCCAGCGTGCTGGTGAAGGGAGGCCACAGGGAAGGGGAAGAGGTCGTAGATGTGCTCTACGACGGGGTCTCTTTTGAGTACTTTAAGGGCAAGTTTGTAAACACTAAAAACACCCACGGAACAGGTTGCACCCTCTCCTCAGCCATAACCGCCTACTTGGCAAAGGGCTACGCCCTAAGGGAGGCGGTAAGAGAGGCCAAGGCTTACATCCAAGGTGCCATAGAGAACTCTCTACCGCTGGGTAAGGGGCACGGACCCCTCAACCACGTGTGGAGGCTCTACCGGTAGGTAGGCCACCGCCACCGAGAACTCCCTCTCGTGAGAGAGGGAAACGAAAACATTTACCTTTTCAAAGCCTCTCCTGCGTATACGGACCCTTGCGGGCCTGCCTTGGTCTCCCAGCACCTCTATCTCCGTGAACTTAAGCAACACCCCGTAAGACTGGTAGAAGGCCTTCAAGACTGCCTCCTTGCAGGCCCACCGGGCAGAGAGACACTCGTAGTAAGCTCTTTGACTCTGGCAGTAGGCGAGCTCCTCCTGCGTGTAGACCCTCCTCAGAAACCTCTCCCCGAACCTCTCTACCGCTTCTTTTATTCTTTGGTTATTAACTATGTCAATACCCACCATGTTAAACTATCATACATGTCCCTTCTCTACTTGAGCGGAGCTCTGTACTTTCTTGGCTTTTTTGTGTCCCTCCTCTCCCACCTCTGGGCAGGTATGAGAAGGATGGCTCTGCTCATTGTGTTTCTGGCTTTGGCAGTGTACGTGCTCCACGTGAGTATGCTGGCGGTTAGAACTGCCGGCTTTCCTTTTGCGGACACTTACGGCTTTTACTCCCTGCTGGGCAAGGGCGTGCTTATGGCCTTTTTGGTCCTGTCCCTTAAACAGGCATACCTCCAGAGGTTTCTGGCCTTGTCCGCCATTCTGGGCATGCTCTTTACCCTACTGGCCATGCCTGCGGAGCTCTCCCCCTACAGAAGTCCTCTGTACTCTCTGCACATAGTCTTTGCCCTGTTCTCTTACGCTTTCGTCTTGGCGGGAGGGGCCTCCTCGCTCCTGAGGCTTCTGATAGAGACCGGCCTAAAGCATAAGAGCCTGACCGACTTCTCCATGCCCCTGAGCGTCCTCAGGACGGGGGAGAGAACCTTTTTGAGCCTGAGCTTTTTGTCTTTCACCCTTACTCTCATCTTTGGAAGCCTGTGGAGCAGGAGTTTTTTCGGCAAGCACTGGATAGACGACCCAAAGCTCTTGTATGTGTTCTTCCTCTGGTCTTACTACGCAGTTCTGGTCCACCTGAACATACTGAAGAAAGTAAGGCCAAGAACCCTCTCCTACTCCACCGTGGCAGGTGCAGTGCTCTCAATGGTGGGTCTTTTCTTAGTCCGCCATGAGCTCTAGCAGAGTCTTCCTCGTAGGCTTTATGTGTAGCGGAAAGACCACGGTAGGTAGCCTGCTTGCCCAGAGACTTCGCTGGCGCTTCAGGGACACGGACGAGGAAGTAGAAAGACGAGAAGGCATGTCCATCGCGGAGCTCTTCCAGAAAAAGGGAGAGAGACACTTCAGGCTTCAAGAGAGGCTCGTGCTGGCAGAGCTCTTGGAAGAAGACAGGGTGGTGGTGAGCACGGGCGGAGGTCTGGGAGCCAACTTGGAGGCCATGGAGCTCATGAAGGCCAAAGGTCTGGTGGTGTGGCTTAGGGTAGGTTTTGAGACCTTCTTGCAAAGGTGCGGTTCAGACCCCTCCAGACCCCTGCTCAAGAGAGACGAGCGGGAGCTCCGAGAGCTCTTTGAAGAGAGGGCTCAGGTCTACAGAAGGGCTCACCTGACGCTGGATAGCTCGCTACCTGCAGACCTTCTGGTAGAGGAGTTCATAGTCCCCAAGGTGCTGGAGGACTATAATATAAAGGCATGACAGCTCTGCGGACTAAGAGGAAAAGCCCGTCCGTTGTGCGCTGTGCTTGCTAAGTTCTTAGTTAAGGAGGTTTGTCATGGCTATGCTTAATTCTAACGGCTTTGTGCTTACCAAGGTGGACGAGCTTTTAAGTTGGGGCAGACGCAACGCCCTCTGGCCTCTTACCATAGGGCTTGCCTGCTGTGCCA